>NZ_RQVQ01000098.1 GCF_003865405.1 Paenimyroides tangerinum | reverse complement strand
ATTTACAACTTAACCCATCTCTTTGCGAACCGCCGAGTACGTGACCCGTACGCTCGGTGGTGTTTGAAATAAGTGTTTATTTTTTATAGGTATTTCAAGATATCGCTTCGCTAAGTTGAGAGGCGCACTCCGTCAGTTTCTGGCGGAGCCGTCTACTCGATTGTGTGCATACTGGATTCAATAGTATTGCTTTTTTTGAAAATTGTCCATGCGTTAGCAATAAACATCCATTCCATAGTCTTTTGTTTCGTCTCAAATTTGCACTGTAACAAATAAACAAGAAACGATGAAAACTAAAGTTCCATTAAAATTAGCATTCCTAGTTTTTCTACTAGGATTTACAATTCAAACATTTTCAAAATCTAAAAACACAAACATTATGAACAGTACAAAAAAAGAAACTATCGGATTATTAGTAATTATGAAAGCAAAAACAGGAAAAGAACAAGACGTCAAAAACTTCTTACTTGGTGGATTAGCATTAGTAAATCAAGAACCTCAAACAGTATCTTGGTTTGCCTTTCAAATAGATAATAATACTTTTGGTATTTATGATACTTTTGAAGTAGAAGAAGGAAGACAAGCACATTTAACAGGCGAAGTTGCGAAGGGATTATTAGCAAATGCAGGTGATTTATTAGACAACTTTGATCCTAGCACAGATATTCAAGCAGTAGATGTATTAGCATCTAATCATAAATCCGGATTGCAAAACAAGGGTTTGCTTGTTATTATGAAATCTAAAGAAGCAAAGACAACAGATGTTGAAAACTTCCTTAATGTCGGCAAACAATTAGTTGGTGACGAGCCAAAAACTTTATCTTGGTATGCTATAAAAATAGATGCTACTACATATGCAATCTTTGATACTTTTGCAGATGATTCTGGTAGAGATGCACATTTAACAGGAAAAGTTGCAGCTGCACTTATGGAAAATGCGCCTGTTCTTTTAGATGGTTTTGAAGCATCAGCAATTCAAAAAATAGACATCATAGCTTCGAAATAATTGTTATCTTTAGACAGGAGTGTAACAAACACTCCTGTCTTTTTAATACGTAACATTAAAAAAGAAATAGACTCTTATGGCTCAAATTATTGTTGATAAGCAAAATGGTGAACTAGCATTTAGACTAGAAAGGTTTGAAAATCTTAATCAATTTGATCATTTACAAAGAAAAAATTATTATTCTATTATTTTACTTAACGCAAGCAACTATAAGTTAAGTGTAGATCTTTCTAATTATGAACTGCAAGGTTATCAAATGATTTGCTTGTCGCCTTATCAACCATTTATGATTTCTTCTGAAGAACCTTGTCATGGCTGGTTATTAAATTTTCACCCTGTCTTTTTTTGTACATATCGTCATCAAAATGAAATTGAAACAGAAGGCGTTCTTTTTAACAACTTTCATGGATTACCACATTTTAAAATTTCTGAAAAAGCGTTGTTTTTTAACCTTATAGATCAAATTTCAAAAGAAATGGATAGAGATTCTATTGCTCAGCATGAGGTTCTTGTGGCTTTTTTAAAGGTGTTTTTAATAGAAGCTGTGAGACAAAAAAAACAATCTAATAAAGATATAGTGCCAAAATTTTCTGATGATCAATCTGAAATATTGCAAAATTTAGTAGATTCTATTGAGAAGAATTATTCTGAGTTACACTCTCCGAAAGATTATGCAGATGTTTTATGTGTTAGCACTAAAACATTGGCTGGAATTGTGAAAAAATATTTACAGCAAACTGCAAAAAACGGCTATAGTATACCACCTTCAGCGGATTAAAGTGAGCATAGCGCAACGGC
>NZ_RQVQ01000097.1 GCF_003865405.1 Paenimyroides tangerinum | reverse complement strand
CCGATTACAAATTAACCAACACGCATCTAACAACCTATTGATGTTGATAAATGAAATACAAATATCTTCTGATGGACAACTTGAAGCGTTTCCTAAGGTATGCTCCATAATATCTTCTAAATCTAATTCAATTTGTGAAAAGCTTTGTTCATTAAAAACATGTTTAATAATCAGGTATGGATTTAAGTATTGCTCATAGGTTAAACCAGATGCATAGACTAAATACTTCGAATGTAACACATCATTAGATTCACTTTTACGTTCGTATTTATCAATCTTCTTTAAAATTTTAAAACATGCGCGAATCAAAAAAAAATAATGCTTTTTTTCATAATTAGTTAGATTTAATATTTCCAAATTCAACTAAAAAACTTTAACAAAAAAAAGCTCCTATTTAGGAGCTTGATCAATGGTGTATTGAAATGTTGATTTTTTATTAATAACCTGAACTACGAAAATTTATTTTACCGGATATCTTCTTTTATTTTCCGATTTAACTTTAATTTTGAAATTATATATGTGGTAAATAATTGTTCTATTTTCAACACCTTTAATCAAATGTGGTTGACTATGAAAAGGTAAAGATTTTGAATTGGTTCTGTTTTCTATAAGAGATAAAGGATCAATATACGGGCATATTTTATTTTCATAATGAAAGATAGTTTTAATACCTTCTTGATTATATTTTAGTTTTTTTTCATAGTAAAAATCTATTAATTTTGATAAACTAATTTTTTCGGTTATAATATCTAAATCAAATAAATCTTTTAAAGCATATCTATTAGCTAAAGATTCAACTTTAAAAACCCCTACATCTTTGACAGAAGCCATTCTAATACTGTCTACTGTTTCTATTGAATCAATAAGTTTAAATGCCTGTATACACTCAACCTTTATTTCAAAATCATCAAATTTTAAAGTAAACCTCAAAAAAACGAGTTCATCAGATTTTTCAGTAGGATATTGTAAATAAAAAAGTGAATTCGGAAATGAGCTTCTAATTTCTTCTTCAATTTTTTTGAAACCTTCAATTCCAATAAGATCTTCACAAAATAAATCAATATCGTTGGAATCTCTATGACTTAGTCTAATCGATAAACTAGTACCACCTGCTAAATAAAAAGATTGCAATCTATCTAAAGATTGCAATCTTTTTATTATTGTCATAATTCTTTCATCAACCATTTGATTATGAAGAATACTTACTATTGAAAGTTATATCATATTTTTGAGATAAAAGAGAACAAATTTCATCACTTATTCTATCTGTTGATTCTACTACTGCGGATATAATTTTTTTAACGCTGAATTTTTTTTCTAATACTTTAATATTATTATCAAAATACGCTTTATTTGTAAACATAAGTATTCGAGAAATAATAATTTTATAATCTCTATTTAGTGATATTTTTTTTATATCCATATCCCAAAAAATAACCGTTGGAATACTTTGTAAATCCAATGATACTATTTTCATAATTTTTATTATTAATTTCTTACAACAAATATATCTTACAAAGATATAAATTAAAGAAGACAAAAAAAAAGAAAAACCCTATAATGTTCTACTATCTAAATTAATACAAAACCCTAGCCCCAAAAAAAACAAAGAAAAGCTAATTTTATTTGATGTAAAAATTTACTGTTCATTCGTTAAACATCGTTGCTGTATAAGTTCACAAGCTTCAAGTAGTTTATGATAGTCAAGTACTGATACACTGCAATCAAAGTCTTTTCCGTAGGTATCATCGGCCATTGTGGCTAATATTAGATTAAGAAATGATTTACTGAACTTTTCTAAACTATACTTCTTAAAAATATTTTCAAAAACTATATATGGATTTTCAATCTCCTTTTTATCTAAAAATTTCTGTTCTCGCAACCGCTTTTCGGAGACCTGATATTTGCAAAGATTCCTTTTTTTAAATTCCTCTGGATTTTGAAAAATTTTGTATGCAATTTTTATAATAGACT
>NZ_RQVQ01000096.1 GCF_003865405.1 Paenimyroides tangerinum | reverse complement strand
CCACGATATTTCTAAACCCCGACCTATTCAAAACTTAATTTAATGAAAAAACTATACATAAGTTTATTATTACTAGGAAGTATTGGTCTTAGTTACGGACAAGATACACCCGCAGAACGCTTAGAATTAGCAGATAAGTTATTCAGTCGCTTTGAGTTTTCAGATGCAGCTGGTCATTATCATAAATTAACCAAAGGCGTAAAGACAGATAATTACATCAATTTGCAATTAGCCGAATGCTACTACAATATGTTTAACACAGTTGAAGCAGCAAAATGGTATGGAAAAGCCTTAGAGGTAAATCCAAATTTAGATGCAGAAATTTATTATCGTTATGCTCAGATGCTAAAAGCTAGTGGACGCTATGAGGTATCAAATGCAATAATGACAAAATACGCAGAATTAAAACCAGATGATCAACGATCAAAAGATTTTTTAGCAGATCCAGATTATATACCGCAATTACGTAGCCAAGAAGCTTTGTTTACGTACGAAGATAGTGGAATGAATGATTTGCAATATTCAGATTTTGGAGGAATCTTAACCGAAGATAATACCTTCTATTTTACAAGCGCACGAACAGAAAGCAAGAAGAAATACGGTTGGAATGAACAACCATATTTGGATATTTATTCAGCGAAATACGATCCAGAAGAAGGAAAGTTTAAAGACATAGCTCAAGTAAGCGAATTAAATTCGAAATTACACGACGGTCCAGTAACGATTACGGCAGACGGACAAACGATGTATTTTTCAAGTGAAAGTTTCCGTTCAAGAAAGTTTAAAAAGAATGTAGCTCAACGCTTAAAAGAAGGGAAAGTAAGTTTGTATCGAGCGAAATTTGATGGTAAGAAATGGAAAGATATCGAACCTGTTTCATTCAATAGCGCTGAATACATGGTAAGTAATCCAAGTGTAAGTGCAGATGGAAAAACCTTGTATTTCGCTTCGGATATGCCAGGTGGAATTGGAGGGATGGACATTTGGAAAGTTTCAATCAATGAAGATGGTAGTTATGGAGAGCCTGTTAATATGGGAGCAAGCGTAAATACAGAAGGAAGAGAATCATTCCCGTTTATTGATAGTGTAAATAACAAATTATATTTTGCCTCAGATACACAAAAAGGATTTGGAGGATTAGATGTTTTTTCACTAGACTTGGAAACTCCTGGATCTACAGCAAGAAATCTTGGCGATCCAGTAAATACACCAAAAGATGATTTTGCGCTTACTTTTTATCCAAACAAAGGCATTGGATTTTTGTCAACAAATCGAGTAAGTCGCGATGATATTTATCGTATTAAACCAATTTGTTTAACAGAGATCATCACAACAGTAAAAAACTCAAAAACAGGAGATTTACTAAAAGATACGCAGATTACGATATTTGATCACGATAACAACCCAATCGAAACACGATATACAGACAGTTATGGAATTGTCAGATATGAAGTAGATTGTAATCGTAGTTATTCATTAAAAGTAACCAAAGCAGATTTTGAAGGAAAAGACATTGAATTGGCAAAATGGAAAGGTGGAAAACAACCTGTAGAAGTTAATTTACGTCCGATAGAATTGATTGTCATAGTAGATAAAATCGAATTAGATGATATTTTCTTTGAATTTGATAAATCGAACATCACCCAACAAGGAGCTTTCGAATTGAATAAGTTAGTTCAGATTTTAGAAAGAAATCCGAATATGAAAATCAAAATCGAATCGCATACCGATAGTAAAGGAAGTGATGCATACAACTTGAAGTTATCAGAACGTAGAGCAATATCAACGTTACAATACGTGAAATCACAAGGGATAAGCGGCGATCGATTAGAAGCAAAAGGATATGGCGAGAGTCAACCAAAAGTAGATTGTGGTGAAAATTGTACACCAGAACAAGATGCGACTAACCGTAGATCCGAGTTTATTATCACTCAGAAATAGCATAGATTTATATTTAATTTGGAGAAAGCTCAACAGAATTTTTTTGTTGAGCTTTTTTT
>NZ_RQVQ01000095.1 GCF_003865405.1 Paenimyroides tangerinum | reverse complement strand
TTATCTCATAAACGAAGATTATACGTTTGAAAAAGGGTTTGATAAGGAAATCTTATTCAAACGATTGGATGACCGTAAGGCTCCTTATTACATAAAAGTCGATGAAAATCAAAACGTCGGATATAACTATGGAACATTGCCCTATTTTAGTTCACTCATTAAAATTAATCCTCTATGAAACACAAACTTTTTATACTAATAATCTTATGCTTATTCACAACCTTTTCATTTGCTCAAAAGAATGAAGATGTAATCGTTGAGCCGGAACCTCATAAACCGGAACAATATTTTAAAGATTATAATCCTACCGGAATAAAGACGGTTTACATCATTTCTAAAAATAAGAATACAAACTTTGTTAACGATACACTCAATGTAGAATGCTACAATAAGCAGGGACTAAAAACGCAAATTATCAGATACGAAAAAAACATCCCTGCCGATATTTTGGACATATCATATGATGAAAAAGGGAATCGCAAGGAGAGTATCTATTCTTTAGTCAAAGTAAAAGATAGAACAGGAATTTCCAGATTCAAATATGATCAACATAATCAATTATTGGCAGAAGAATATCAATCCGTCTTTGCTGGAAAGACGGAACGAACCGTTGATAAAAAATACACCTATGACAACCAAAAATTAGTAGAAAGAAAAATTTATCAAAGCAATACACTTTCTCAGACGGATTCTTTTTTCTACAACAAAGAAAGGTTAGTCTTACATAAACAAACTTACCATACAGGAAACAATAATTATGAAAATATCTATACTTACAATGGATCTGGGCTATTGACCAAAAGAGAAACTTATAGCTATTATAACTATAATCAGAAAAATATTTTCGGAAAAGCAGAATATAGCTATAAAGACGATCAATTGGTATATGTATCAGAAATGGAAGGTCTGAACCTGCAAAACAATGAACCTGTTCATATCCGTTATGATTACGATGAAAAGGGTAAAATTTCTAAAATGCGTGTTGAGTACAAATCTTTTTACAGAGAAGTTACTTATACCTATGATGGGCAGAAAATAGTTTCAATATGTGTGAACACAAATACAGATAACAGTGCCTACATGAAATTTTGGACATCAACATTTGGAAACTATATAGATAAAATGCCATTTGATTACAAAGAAGAATTTGGCTATGATTCAAAAAACAACTTTATAAGTAAAAAGATATCTATAAATGATGAACTGGTAAATGAGGTTAGTTACATCATTGAATATTATTAAAATTATACGAATGAGAGGATGTAAAATATCTTAAATCTTAAAAATATGAAACACAAACTTTTAATACTTACGTTTTTTATCCTCTTATCGGGATTGGCTTTTGGGCAGGATACACTGAAAGTCAAAAATCACATTGAGGGTGTTGTACTTCCCCCAATGACCGGAGAGCCAGGCAAAGTGAACAAAGACCTTGTTTTAATTAGAAAGCATAACACGTATGTTCTGTCACAACAGGAAAAAGATTCGGTTTGGAACTCCATATATACCAATGCCATTACGCAAAACCTGCTGAAGGATGACCCTGCAATAGTTAAAGATAATTGGTATCTGCCGGAACATACTCAAAACCTATTGGCTGTCCTTAATGTAGGAACACTCAGCTATAATGAGAAAAGCGAAGTTCTTATCAAGAGGATATATGCGGATAAAGAAAGGGAGTTAGTGAGGGTGTATGGAGGAGGAAGATCGCCATACAGTGTCAAAACAGACACTATACATTCCAAAGAACTTGCTTTGCAAAGCTTTTTGAATAGACAACTGAACCCAGACGTTAATTTAAGTAAATCTGTAAGCGGCATTATTTCCCTTGAATTTGATTTTACGCTGAATCAACCAATAAGGGCAAATGTCTATAAATACAATTCGTCATCGCTGAAAAAAATCGTTAGAATAATCAAAAGAACCAAGATAGAAAGAATTGATTTAAGCGGTGGAATTGAGAACCATCCGCCTAATACGCTTATTCTTTATTACAAAAAGAAATAACATTAAAAAAATGAAACACAAACTATATATACTAATATCGTTTATCTTCTTGTCGGGAATGGCTTTCGGGCAGACAACTGGCAAAAATGTATTTAATATCAAAATCAGATTTGATAAAGAAATACCTGTCGATAAAATAGAAGGGTTTTATAATCAGGAAGGGCTTAAGAATAGCTTTCAATATGTAAATTATAGGATAGATAAAATAAAAAACGAAATAGAGCTATT
>NZ_RQVQ01000094.1 GCF_003865405.1 Paenimyroides tangerinum | reverse complement strand
TGGATAGAACGGATAAAGTGAACCACTCGCAGCGGATGAAAGTGAGCATAGCAAAGCAAGTACTCAAAAACGATTCATCTGTTTATAAATTTAATAATTATTTTTTAATTTCTTGCGCATAGATTCCCCTTTAATATCTATTCTATGTGCAGTATGTACGAGGCGATCCAAAATAGCATCTGCTATGGTTTGTTCCCCGATAATATCATGCCATGCTTCAACTGGTAATTGCGAGGCAATGATAGTACTGTGTTTACCATGCCTGTCTTCTATAATTTCCATAAAAGAATTCCTATTGATCGTGTCCAAAGCTTTAAGCCCAAAGTCATCTAGGATCAGTAAATCTTGTTTTTCTAGTTTATTGATCTGTTTTAAATAGGAACCATCTGCTTTTGATGTTTTTAGCATTGTAAACAGTTTATTGGTGTTAAAATACATCACTTTGTATCCCAATGAGCAAGCTTGATGCCCAATTGCAGATGCCATATAACTTTTTCCTGCGCCGGTGCTCCCGGTAACAAGTATGTTCTGTTTTTGTGCTATAAAATTGCAACTGGAGAAGCGTTGTATTTGATTTTTATCCAAGCATCTTGAAGCATCATAATCGATAGCTTCCATGACGGCACTGTACCTAAAATGTGCGGCTTTCGTTAATCGCTCTATCTTCCGGTTTTGCCGGTCATCCCATTCACTCTGAAGGAGATATGCAATTAGTTCATCATTGGTGTAGAGGTTTGTGTTCTGCGGTAATAAACTCCCCTCAAAAGCTCTATACATTCCGTATAACCTTAGCTGTTTCATGTGTTCTAATGTCTGTGTATTCATCGTTTAAGTTTTAATTTATTTATAATAATTACTGCCTCTAATATTGTCGTGCCGTGGTATATCGGGTTGTTCTTCTACCTGCTCATCTAAAGTATCCCACCCGTTTTTAAGGATGCGTTCTATAATATTGTAGTTGTGCGCACCGTATTCCAAAGCGCGTTTACAAGCATTTTCCAATCGTATATTGCCTACTTTTTTGGCGAGGTGCAATATTCCCAAGCAGGATTTAAAAGATTGCTCAGGATGTTGTTTTTTGTCCAGTATTTTAATGATCAATATTTTGCAGTGATCCCCTATCTGGTGAGCCCATGCAATAAATTTTTCACTACTCCATTCACTGACAAAACGGTGATGGGACGGCATGTGTTCCTTTAAGGAGGTGTAGCCATATTTTTGTTTTGATCGTGTATGTACTGCCAGTACTTCCTGCTGATGATAAACTTCCACGGCGTTATCAGAATAAATAACTTTAACCTGTTTTCCTATATGTTTATAGGGTACGCTGTAGTAGTGTTTGTCTTTTCCGAAGTAAATATGACTGTTTTTATGAACCGTCGCATTTGCGGAACGTTTGATCTCATATCGTTTTGATGGGAGTGCTTGGAGTTGGTGTTTTTCAACCTCTTCAAACAAAGAATAGCGTGAGTACTCGCGGCCCCTAAAAGACATGTTGTTATGTAATTTAAGCTGTTCTAATATGGCTTTGTTGAGTTCGGATTTACTATGGAAGGTCTCATTGCGTAACGGAGCAAATACGCGGGTATATATAATGCGAACAGCATTTTCAACAATAGCCTTGTCTCTGGGCTTATAGGCCCTAGTGGGTAATACTACTGTTTCATAGTAGGTAGCAAAGTCGGCAAAATCTTCGTTTACCTTAGGCTCGTACCGGCTGCTTTTGGTCACGGCAGCTCTTAGATTATCTGGAACCAAAGCCTGAGGGACGCCTCCGTAAAACCAAAGTGCATTTTCAACGCAGGCCATGAAATCTTCTTTCTTTTGACTCTCACAAGCTTCTACATACGTATATTGACTGCTGCCCAAAACACATACAAAAACTTCCAGATCTTGTATTTCTCCTGTATGAGGATCTACAATGGAGAGCTTCTTCCCGGTAAAGTCGATGAATAGCTTGTCCCCAGCTTTATGGGTAAAGTGCATCACCGGAGATACTTCTTTTGCCCATTCTCGATACCAATATCTAAACTGGGTAATTTTATAACCATCGGGATGTTTGGTATAATATTCCTGCCAGAGCAGTTCTTTGGTAACTCCGGTTTTTCGAAGCTCTTTATCAAAATAAGGAAAGTATTTTTCTAAAGTTAATAACTGGGGACTTTTGTCCTTATGGTCGGATTTAAACAAGTTACTAAGTTCCTCGTGTGTCATTGCCGACACTTCGTAACTAGTAAGGCTGTAACGTTTAAAAAAATCAATATACTTAGTGATGGTGTTGCGGGAAAGTCCTATAATTAGACTTATTTTACGCTTGCTGACACCTTCGCTGTAGAGTTTAAAAATCTGTTTTATTTTTCGCATATCTATTTGTCTATTTGCCATGATCTTTTTTTAATTAAAAAGATCGGGAAATCTGTACAGATAGAATCGATTTTTAGTGGTTCACTTTCATCCGCTGAAGGTGGTTCACTTTGAGCCGTTGCGCTATGCTCACTTTAATCCGCTGAAGGTGGTATACTATAGCCGTTTTTTGCA
>NZ_RQVQ01000093.1:253-2828 GCF_003865405.1 Paenimyroides tangerinum | reverse complement strand
ATTAAATTTGAACATCTAAATTCCAGTCAGTTAGCTTTGTATTAATAATCGAATTCAGGTTATATATATCCGACAGGTTGTGAAAGTCTTTCTTATACAGAAATAGAAAATTTAATAGTTAAAGAAAATAATAACATATATTATTATTCAATTGAAATAGAAGAATGGAAATTAATTAAACAAAAAGCTAAAAAATAAAGTTATGAACGAGAACAAAGAAGAAAACGAATTAAACAACGAAAACATCAACAATGAATCAAATCACGATAATTTAGAAACTATCGAAATTGTAGAGGAGATTATCAATGAAGAAGCTTCAAACATTGAAGTTGCTGTTGAAGAATCTATTACGGAAACAGTAGAGAATGCTTTTTCAGAAGCCAAAACAGAAGTTGATCAAGCTGTAAAAGAGGTAATTGCTGAACCAGTTGTTGAAGTCAATGAAATTATTGTTGAGACTACGCCGATTCAAGAAAACACACATCAAAATCAAAATCAACAAAATCAATCTAATTCAAATTTCGATACTTTTATGATGAATCAACAAATGAATCAAACCAATAAAATGGGACAAATAGGTCTTATATTATCAATTGCTGCTATTATTGTGGTTTTTATTCCTTTTCTGAATGTCATAAGTTGGGTGGTTTGGATTGGAGGTTTAGTTTGTTCAATTATTGGATTGACTAAAAATCCTAAAGGAATGGCAATAGCTGGTTTGGTTATTTCTTTAATAGGAATATTTATGATAGTATTTTTAGCCGCTATAGTTGCAACAGCTTTGGCATTTTAGGAAGTTATTTCATTATAATTTAGAACACAAAATCAATTCGGTTTTGTGTTTTTTTTGTTTTATATTTAGAATGAATTTCTAACATAAAAAACGGAATGCCTATATTCACTTATCATTTAGTGGTTTTGCCAATTTGTACATCATTGAAGCTTATGTTTTTTGAACCGAATTCAAAAAATATAAAAGGATTAATTCATGCAGAATATATGACAGAAATGATTTTAGGTTCATCCGTTTTTTCACCAAAAAGATTACTATTTCGAAGAGTTGCTATTTTTGCACAATGGGAAAATGAAAAGGCTATTGACAGCTATTTAACTCAAAATAGTTTAGGAAAAAAAATAGCAAAAGGTTGGCATCTTAGATTGTTATTAACTAGACAGTGGGGAAAAATATCCAAATTCAAAATTGATACGACAAGTTTATGTTCAGAAAATGAAAAATCACCAGTAGTTGCTGTTACAATTGCACGAATGAAATTTTTAGAAATTCCGAGATTCATTAAATGGGGAAAACCAGTAGAAAAGTTAGTACGAGACCATAAAGGAACTTTACTTTCAACAGCTTCAATTCGGTTTCCAAGAACTATATCCACTTTTTCTATTTGGAAAAACAAACAAGATATGACAAATATGGTTTTTGGACATAGTTCGATGGAAAATCCAAAACGACACATCGAAGCTATGAACGAACGGGCTAAAAAAGATTTTCATATTGAATTCACAACTTTAAGATTTGAAGCAATTGCTGAGTTCGGAAAATACAATGGTAAATCAAATTATTTAGGTAATTTTAGCAAAACAATCTAAAATGAATTTAGCTTATCCATCGCAAAAAATACAAGATTGGTTTACGCAACAATGGGTGATTTTATGGGGAAGAAAAATTAATATTGACGATGAAAACTGGTTGCTTGGTCCGTTTGGAAATTTAAATGGAATTGGAGAAGATTTCATACATCAATTAGCAGAAAAAGAACATTTAATTATTCTAAGAAATCAAGAAAATCAAGGTTTAATAAACTGTTTTAAAGATTTAAATTTACCTGGGAATGAATTAGAAGTTTTATCTGATAAGATTATTGATTTTTATGAAAACACTTCGAATTATGAACTAAATTTCAAAGTTAAATGGAATCCTTTTTTTAAGTTTTTTGGATTATTAGTTCAAGTTTTATTTAGTAAACGCATCAATCAATTGAATTTGCCACTTAAAAACAATATAGAAAAAGAAACATTAAATAGTGAAATTATTCAATTACTTGATTCTAAAACAAAACAAATAAAATATACCTTTTGGTTAAGAAAAACGATTGATACAAATGTTGTTGTTTATTCAGGTATTTATGGAACTTGTAAACTTCCGAGCGGAAAAACTTGCGTAAAAGCTATTTTTCCACTTCCAAAAGGTAATGCAACCGTGATTTTAAATCCGATTGTAAGTAAAAATGGAGGATTAAAATTAGAATCTTCTGGAAAGAAATTTGGAGATGCCGGATTTTATTTTTTATTAGAAGATTCTAAAGGTCAAAATTGGGCTCAGTTCATAAAAACATTTCGAGATTCTTTAGTAGTTGGAGAAAACAAAACTGAAATTGTTGCTGTACAAACACTTTCACTCTGGAATTTAAAAGTTCTTGAGTTGAAATATCAAATCATCAAAAAGCTAAATATTTAAACAGTAAACGATTATAAAAAAGTTTGTTTTTTTCTAAATAAATACTTGCAATTAAATAAAAAGCTACTATATTTGCACTCGTAATAATGAAACAAACTTCATCAG
>NZ_RQVQ01000093.1:0-243 GCF_003865405.1 Paenimyroides tangerinum | reverse complement strand
CGGCAGTCTTGAAAACTGTTGACTGTAACAGGTCCGGGGGTTCGAATCCCTCTTTCTCCGCAATTGATAATCAGTTTTAAAATTGATTAATATAAAAGTTTTATTAAACCTGCTATCTCAAGATAAGCAGGTTTTTTTTTATGCATGAATTTCATCAAAATTGATAAAATGGAATCAGTTACAAAAGTTGGGGAGGAAGTTGTAAAATAATATATTTGCATCATGATGGATAGCAAAGAAATA
>NZ_RQVQ01000092.1 GCF_003865405.1 Paenimyroides tangerinum | reverse complement strand
GAGAATAGAGAAAAGAGAATAGAGAAAAGAGAATAGAGAAAAGAGAATAGAGAAAAGAGAATAAGGAATAGGGAACGCCGTTACTTGGTCACTACGTCACTGCGTCACTTGGTCACTCCGTCACTGAATCACTCGGTCACTGAATCACTCGGTCACTGAATCACTCGGTCACTGAATCACTCGGTCACTCGGTTACTTCGTTACTGAATCACTCGGTCACTCCGTCACTCCGTCACTTGGTCACTGCGTCACTTGGTCACTGCGTCACTTGGTCACTTGGTCACTGCGTCACTTGGTCACTGCGTCACTCCGTCACTCCGTCACTTGGTCACTCCGTCACTTGGTAACTCCGTCACTGAATCACTCGGTCACTGAATCACTCGGTCACTGAATCACTCGGTCACTGAATCACTCGGTCACTGAATCACTCGGTCACTTGGTCACTCCGTCACTCCGTCGCTCCGTCGCTTGGTCACTCCGTCACTCGGTCACCTCGTCACTAAAAAAAAAAACAATGAAAGTAAAAGAAACAAAACTAAAAGGCTGTTATATATTAGAACCAAGTATATTCGAAGATGAACGTGGATATTTCTATGAGTCATATAATGAGAATAAATTGGCAGAAATAATAGGATATAAACCAAATTTCGTTCAAGATAATGAATCAAAATCGACTTACGGAGTGATTCGTGGTTTACACATGCAATCAGGTGAATTTGCACAAGCAAAATTAGTTCGTGTACTTGAAGGAAAAGTTATTGATGTAGCGGTTGATGTACGTCCAGGTTCAGAAACGTTCGGTCAACATGTAGCAATTGAACTATCTGCTGAGAATAAACGTCAATTATTTATTCCAAGAGGTTTTTTACATGGCTTTTCTGTACTATCAGAAACGGCTATATTCTTCTATAAGTGTGATAATTTTTACAATAAAGAATCTGAACGTGGTGTTTTGTATAACTCATCGGAACTGAATATCGATTGGGGAATACCATTAGGAAAAGAAATTATTTCTTCAAAAGATATCGAATTACCAAGTTTTAATGAGGTTTCGAATTAAAGAATGGAGTTGTTTGAATACTCGAGATTTATGGAACGGATTCTAATTTAAAAGCCGTAGTTTTATAAAAAGTATCCATAATGAAAAGTCATAGAGATTTATTTGTTTATCAAAGAGCTATGTTGTACGTAAAGACGATTTATGAATTTACAACTCATTTACCAGTCGAAGAACGTTTTGGATTAACCAGTCAATTACGTAGAGCAGCAGTTTCTGTACCTAGTAACATAGCCGAAGGCGCAACAAGACAACATAATAAAGAATTTATTCAGTTTTTGTATATCGCTTTGAGCTCTTTGTCTGAAATAGAAACTCAAATTGAATTGACCGCATTGCTAGGATTTGTATCTCAAAATGATATTTCTAAAATATTAGATGAGAACGCAACTATTAGAAGGATGCTCTTAAAACTGATTCAAAGTAAAAAGTAAAAAAGGAATTCCCATTTCCCAATTCCCCAATCATTCACTTCGTCACTTCGTCACTCCGTCACTTCGTCACTTCGTCACTTCGTCACTAAAAAAAAAACAATGAAAACACTAATAACAGGTTCAAACGGACAATTAGGTCAATGTATTAAAGAAATCTCAGAGCAATATCCAACTATAGATTTTGTATTTGTTTCTAGAAAAGAATTGGATATTACGAAAGAGTTAGATGTAAAAGCTTATTTCGAGAGTAATAAATTTGATTTTGTAATTAACTGTGCAGCTTATACAGCAGTCGATAAAGCAGAAAGTGATATTGAAAATGCTCGATTAGTAAATGCAACTGCAACCAAATATTTAGCTCAGTCAAGTGCAAAGCAAAACATTCCGTTCATACATATTTCTACAGATTATGTTTTTGATGGTATGATTTCCGAACCTCGAAAAGAAACAGATGAGGTAAATCCAATTAATATTTACGGACAAACCAAATTAGAAGGCGAGGAGTTAGCTTTAGCTATTAATCCAAGAACGATTATTATCAGAACTTCATGGGTATATTCTAATTATGGAAATAATTTTGTAAAAACAATGTTACGTTTATTTCAAGAAAGAAAGGAATTAAATGTGATAAACGATCAAATCGGTTCACCAACAAACGCGTTGGATCTAGCAGAAGCTTTAATTCAGATTGTTTTATCTAAAAAAATAACTTACGGAATTTTTAATTATTCCAACGAAGGAAAATGCTCATGGTTTGATTTTGCTTTGAAAATTAAAGAACAATCAAATTCAAATATTACGATAAATCCAATTCCTACAACGGCTTATCCAACTCCAGCAAAAAGACCAATTTTCTCTTTATTAGATAAATCGAAAATAAAAACAACATATCAGATTTCTGTTCCAGATTGGGAAAATAGTTTAGAACGTATGATGAATCAGAATTGAATTTGTAAATGAGATAATTTGAAGATTTGAAAATTGAATGTTCTGATTGTAAAATTTAAGGTTCAATGTTTAAAGTACGAAATAGTATATCCAGAAGAAACAAAGCAAATCTGCACCCGAGGACAAAGTCCGAACGGAACGAAGTTAAATCCGCAATTTAGGAATGGAGAATTGAATTTGTAAATGAGATAATTTGAAGATTTGAAAACGGAATGATCTGATTGTAAAGTTTAATGTTTAAAGTTCAAAATAGAATATCCAGTAGAAACAAAGCGAATCCACGAATCAGCAATTTAGGAATGGAGAATTGAATTTGTAAATGAGATAATTTGAAGATTTGAAAATTTGAAAATGATATTCCGATTTAGAACTCAGCTTGCAGCATATAGCTTAAAGCCAAATAATGAATATTTAATTTGGAAATGAAATCAATATTCAGCAGAATCGAAACCCGACATCAAATAGGGAATTGGGAATAGGAAAATAGTAAATAGAATACTAAATATATTCGGTAGAACAAATTAAATAAACGGACTAAAAAAAGAATTTACAACCTATT
>NZ_RQVQ01000091.1 GCF_003865405.1 Paenimyroides tangerinum | reverse complement strand
TGTTGTATTTGTTTGTGCAAGCTTTTAAAGAAGTGGGTCAAAATAAAGCAACCGAAGATTTTTCACAAAAAATAAAACCGTTAATATTTCAATTGAGTAATCAAGTAATTCAAAAGCAATTAAAATACGCACCTGTTTGGATACAGAAACGAATTAAAAAGTAATAATATTATTTTAATAATTTTAATCATCATTATGTAGATTAAACATGTTATATTAAACAAAAAAAATGTTATGAAAATCCAATACTGTTCCGATTTACATTTAGAGTTTCCTGAGAACAAAAAGTATATTTTGGAAAATCCTATAAAACCAAAAGCTGAAATTTTAATTTTAGCTGGAGATATTGTACCTTTTGCTGTAATAGATAAACATCAAGATTTTTTTGACTATGTTTCAGAAAATTTCAGATATACGTTTTGGATTCCTGGTAACCACGAATATTATTACAGTGATATTAATAACAGAACGGGTAGTTTTGAAGAGAAAATAAGGGATAATGTGCTTTTACTGAATAATACTGTAAAAGAAATTGACGGAATTCGTTTTATCTTTTCAACGTTGTGGTCTGATATTTCGCCTGAAAGACAATTTCTGATACAGCAATCTCTTTCAGATTTCAAAGTAATTAAAAACAATAGTCGTTTATTTAATACAGATGATTATAATCTACTTTATCAAGAAAATTTACTCTTTTTAGAAAACGCGTTTAAACAATGTAGTAGTAGATCGGTTGTTATTACACATCACGTTCCTGTATTTGAAAATTATCCTGAACAATATAAAGATAGTAATATTAATGAAGCATTTGCTGTGGACTTGAGTAATTTAATATTAAATAATTCTTTGGATTACTGGATTTACGGACACCACCATTGTAATATATCTGATTTTAACATTGGCAATACTAAAATGATAACTAATCAGCTTGGTTATATCAGATATGAAGAAAACATCGGTTATAAGGAAAGTGCTGTTATAGAAATAAATAAATATTAAAACATTAATTTTTAGTATAATAAACCTATATTTGCATAATAAACCAAATGGGTTTATTATTGTTTTTTAAGTTTATTATCAATGGAAAAGCTAAAAGAATATATATACCACTTACTGGGGCAGAAAATAGAATTAAAGAAATTATCTGATAATATTTTGAATAAATTACCTTTTTTATTCAGAAATAGTTATGAGTTCTATAGCACTAGAATATCTAACCATGAGTTGATATTTTTAGTATTAGATAAAGAAGATACTTTTAACCCACAACAATTGAGAAAACAACTTGAGATAATCCGAAATGTTTTTAATAAACCTGTAGTGGTAATTGCCGAAGATATAACAACTGTTAATAGAAAAAGATTAATTGACTATAAAATCAGCTTTATCAGTCCAGGGAAACAAATGTTTCTTACCGAACTATTAGTAGATTTTCAAGATTTTAATAAGAAAGAAGATTTTAGAAAAAACATCAAATTGTTACCATCTGCTCAATTAATTGTACTTTATCATATCTTGCATAGAGAGGATGATCTAAGTAAATATACCTTTAAAGAACTGGCAGATAAATTTCAATATACCCAAATGGGTATTACAAAAGCTGTCAATGATCTTAAAAGAATGGGCCTAATTGATGTTATCGGCACAAAAGAGAAAAGTATTGTGTTTGAAAACGATGTCCCTAAACTATGGAAACAAGCTGAAGATTTATTTGTCGACCCGATTTTAAAAGCAGTATACATAGATAAGAAACCTGAAAAGCTGTTACGTTCAAACACCACGGCTTTGGAAGAATATACTGATATGAATCCGGGACTTCAGGATTGTTTTGCAATTGAAAGAAATAGATTTTATCAACTTAAAAAGGAAAAACAGTTTACAAATCTGAACGAAGAAAATGGTACTTACGCCCTTGAAGTATGGAAGTATAATCCGGAAATCATTGCAAAAGGTATAACTAAAAAAAATAATGTAGATCCACTATCTCTATACTTGAGTCTTAAAGATGGATTTATTGATGAAAGAACAGATATGGCATTGGATCAGATCATAAAAAAATATATATGGTAAGAGGTTTAAATATTTTTAGCGAACATTTTAAAGAGTACACTGGAAATTATGTGATTATTGGTGGAACAGCGTGCGATATCGTTATTGATACAGTTGGTTTAGTACCAAGGGCAACAAAAGATATTGATATTATTTTGGTAGTTGAAGCATTAAGCCCTCAATTTGTAGAGCATTTTTGGAATTTTATAAAAGAAGGAAACTATGAAGTAAGAGAGAAAAGTGAAGAGGATAGAAAGTATTACCGCTTCCTGAAACCCGAAAATGAGGAATTTCCTTTTCAGATAGAATTATTTTCAAGAATCCCAGACTTAATTGATTTGAAAGAAGATTCACATCTGACTCCAATTCCGGTTGATACAGAAATTTCAAGTCTTTCGGCTATTTTGATGGACGATGATTATTATAGCTTTACAACAAAAAACAGTCAGTTAAGTGGAGGTATTCATCTGGCTAACACAGAAGCACTAATAAGTCTGAAAGCAAAAGCATTTCTTGATTATAAAGCTAGAAAAGATAATGGAGAAAGCGTAGATGATCGGCAATTAAGAAAACACAAGACAGATGTTTTTAGGTTATTATTGCTGTTAAGTCCCGATGATAAATTCGCCATTCCTGAAACTATTAAAAAAGACTTGATGGAATTTTCCGAAGCTGTAAAAGATAATCTACCAGATAAACAAATATTCAAAGAAATGGGAGCAGGAAATATCAATGTAGACAATCTTTATAAATCATTTATAGAGATATTTGATTTGTAAAATTTTTATATAGATACGCCTTAACCAACTTGTCTAAAGGATTGAAGGTTGCATACAACAACACCCTTATGTTGTTTATAAAAAACTTTAGATAGTTAACTTCTTATAAACGCTCAATATAAAGTTATGTCTTAAACCAAATTTTTTTTGTATATTTGTACAACTATAATGACAGTTGATATTGTTACATAAACTTAAATACCATCATAATGTTATTTATTTCTTTATCCAAAGTACAGAGGAAAATCGTTGAA
>NZ_RQVQ01000090.1 GCF_003865405.1 Paenimyroides tangerinum | reverse complement strand
CTTTTCTCTATTCTCTTTTCTCTATTCTCTATTCTCTTTTCTCTATTCTCTTTTCTCTTTTCCCTATTCCCTATATTGCTTTTCATAATATTTCTGATAATCACCAGAAGTTACATTTTCTAACCAATCTTGATTCGTTAAAAACCAATCGATTGTTTTAGATAATCCTTCTTCAAAAGTTACCGAAGGTTTCCAACCTAATTCCTGATTGATTTTTGAAGCATCGATTGCATATCGTAAATCGTGACCGGGACGATCTTTTACAAAAGTGATCAATTGTTCTGATGTTCCAATTGGATTACCTAACTTTTCATCCATTTGTTTACATAACTCTTTGACTAAGTCGATATTTTTCCATTCGTTAAAACCTCCAACATTATATGATTCTCCGTTTTTCCCTTCATGAAAAACCAAATCAATTGCTTTAGCATGATCAATCACAAACAACCAATCACGTGTAAATTTTCCATCTCCGTAAATTGGTAAGGGCTTTTTATTTAAAATATTATGAATGCACAACGGAATCAATTTTTCAGGAAAATGATTCGGTCCGTAATTGTTTGAACAATTGGTCAAAACAATTGGTAATCCATAAGTATCGTGGTAAGCTCTAACAAAATGATCAGATGATGCTTTGGAAGCTGAATATGGAGAATGCGGATCATACGCAGTTGTTTCTGTAAAGAAACCTTCAGAACCTAATGTTCCGAAAACCTCATCTGTTGAAACATGATGAAAACGTTTTCCTTCATAATTACCTTTCCAAATATGGTTAGCTGCATTTAATAAATTTACGGTTCCAATCACATTCGTCATCACAAAATCAAGTGGATTTGAAATTGAACGATCAACGTGTGACTCGGCTGCTAAATGAATAACACCATCTGGTTGATGTTCTACAAAAACATCTAAAATCGATTTTGCATCAACAATATCTGCTTTTATAAATTGGTAATTTGGATGATCTTGAACATCTTTTAGATTCTCTAAATTACCTGCATAAGTAAGAACATCTAAATTAATGATTTTATAATTTGGATATTTTAACACAAATTCACGAACTACATGAGATCCGATAAACCCTGCGCCACCTGTTATAATAATTGTTTTCATCTTTTTATCTAATTATTGACCAATGCTGTAAAATTGAAACCCGATTTCATTTAATTGTTTTTTATCTAACAAATTACGTCCATCAAACACAAAAGCAGGTTTGTACATATTTTCATAAATCAACTTCCAATTATAAGTTTTAAACGCATCCCATTCTGTAAGAACAGCAATTGCATGTGCATCTTGACAAGCAATATAAGGATCATTTACAACTTTTACCAACTTCCGATTTTCTTCTGACGTACGTGTTCCTAAATAATCTAAATCTGCATAAATCTGCTCAGCAGTAACTTTAGGATCATAAACCGTTATTGTAGCTTGCTCATCTAACAAATGATCAGCTACGTAAATAGCTGCAGATTCACGCGTATCGTTGGTATCTTTTTTAAATGACCAACCTAAAAATGCTATATTTTTTCCGTTTACGGTATTATATAAGGTTTTGATGATATTATCTGCAAAACGAATTTTCTGATGATCGTTCATAATAATCACTTGTTCCCAATAATCAGCAACCTCTTGCAAACCATAAGATTTTGCAATATAAACTAAGTTTAAAATATCTTTTTGAAAACACGATCCTCCAAATCCTACAGATGCTTTTAAGAATTTCGACCCAATACGTGAATCCATTCCAATGGCATGTGCAACTTCATTTACATCAGCTCCGGTGACTTCGCATAATTCAGAAATTGCGTTAATACTCGAAACACGTTGTGCCAAAAAGGCATTGGCTACTAATTTAGATAATTCTGAAGACCAAAGGTTGGTTGTAATGATTCTTTCTGAAGGTACCCAAGTTGCATAAATATTAACCAAAGCTTGAATCGCTTCTTGGCTTTCACCACCAATTAAAACGCGATCTGGATTTTGTAAATCAGAAACAGCTGTACCTTCTGCTAAAAACTCTGGATTTGAAAGAATGTCGAATTTAACATTATTCCCTGTATTATGTAATATACTTTTTAAAGCTTCGGCTGTTCGGACAGGTAAGGTTGATTTTTCGACAACAATTTTATCAGTTGTAGCAACTCTGGCAATTTGACGTGCACAAAGTTCGATAAATTTTAAATCCGCAGCCTGACCTTTACCCTTTCCGTAGGTTTTAGTTGGAGTGTTTACCGAAATAAAAATCATATCCGCTTGATCAATTGCAGATTCTACATCAGTTGAAAAAAATAAATTACGACCCCGTGCTTCTGCTACAATTTGATCCAATCCAGGTTCATAAATTGGTAGTTTAGTCAAATCGGCATCATTCCAAGCTGCAATTCGTATTGCATTTAAATCTACAACGGTAACATCGATATTTGGATTTCTCTGCGCGATAACAGCCATAGTTGGGCCGCCAACATAACCTGCGCCAATACAAGCTATTTTATTTATTTTTCTCATAACCTATTCGTAATCTATCATTTAGTAGTTCAAACTACATTATTGAAGAAATTGACCTTGTTTTAATTAAGTCAATCAAATTTTATTCTTCAAATATAATTTACAATTTTCTAACCACCTAAAAGAACGAAGTTTTTATTGAAGTTAATTTGTTTGTGGATTTACTGTTTCGTTTATTTGCTGATTTAACTTCGTTCCGTTCGGACTTAGTCCTCGGGTGCTGATTCGCTTTTGTTGCAGATTCGCAAATTCGCTTTGAATCTACTTAATATTCTATTATGTCATTCTGTACTTGATGCATTATCTCATTTCTTTTTTGGGTTACTTTGGTTTTAAAAGTGAGAATTGTGTTTTGTATTGCTTTACTTCTTCTTTAAAAGCACTAAAGAAGACAAATACAAGCCTTAATGACTTTACTTTTTAAACTGAGCGTGTAAGGCGCCGTATTCATGAGAACTAAAACAAAATATTAACGCTCGAATAAAGTGCTTCGACGCAGTATTTCAACGATCTACTACGGCTTATTTCTAAAAACAACCGGTCTTGCTTCGCTTCAAATACAAGCCTTAATGACTTTACTTTTTAAACTGAACGTGTTAGGCGCAGTATTCATAAGAACCAAAACAAATATTAACGCTCGAATAATCAGCAGTTCCTTTCTTACGAAATTTCACCTTGCAGATTCTCGTTAAAATTCTGTATGTCGAGTTTACGATTCTGCAAAATAGTTCATAAGTGCTTTTTTAGTCCGTATATTTAAT
The DNA here is from genome assembly GCF_003865405.1 of Paenimyroides tangerinum. Taxonomy (GTDB): domain Bacteria; phylum Bacteroidota; class Bacteroidia; order Flavobacteriales; family Flavobacteriaceae; genus Flavobacterium; species Flavobacterium tangerinum. Next base: position 35 of record NZ_RQVQ01000090.1, on the reverse strand, counting down.
TTGTACTACCGAGTATATTTAGTACTCGATTTACA
>NZ_RQVQ01000009.1:35977-112014 GCF_003865405.1 Paenimyroides tangerinum | reverse complement strand
ACAACTATTTCTTTTTTTTACCAACTATTTTTCTTGATTTATTAATCGAACTCAGGTTATGAATCATAATACGTATATTTAGTTAAACTAAACCAATTCTTATGAAAAAAATAATTCAAATTGTATTTCTTTTTTGTGCTTTTATAACGTTCACAAAAAGCAATGCGCAAAATAGTGGAATTCCGAAACTAGAAATTCAATCAAAAGAATATAAAAATTCGGTTGCTTTGGAATCGATGCAAATCAATGTTGAAATTTTTGGAAATCTTGCAAAAACGACTTCAACATTAGTTTTCAAAAACAATTCAAATCGGGTTTTGGAAGGTAATCTAACCTTTCCATTACCCGAAAACACAACGGTTAGCAGTTATGCAATTGACATAAATGGAAAACTTAGAAATGCGGTTCCTGTTCCAAAAGAACGTGCAACTGAAGTTTTTGAAAGTATTCAGAAACGAAATGTTGACCCAGGAATTATAGAAAAAGTTGAAGGAAATAATTTCAAAACCCGAATTTCACCGATTCCTGCAAATGGAATCAGAACCATTCAAATTGCGTATTATCAAGAATTAAATTTAGAAAACAACAACTATCAATATCATTTACCTTTAGATTCGTCTGAAAAAATTGGCAAGTTTGATTTAACGGTTAAAGTTTTTCAGGCTTCGGAAAAACCAAAATTAATTGAATCACCTGATAGAACTTTTACATTCTCTGAAAATAGCAATGTCTATGAAGCTAGTTTATCTAAAACTGATTTTTCTATTTCAAAATCTTTAACGATTCAATTACCAAAAGCAGAAAATAAGATTGAAGCATTTACGCAAAAAAATACTGATGGTTCGATGTATTTTTACGCAAATACGATCATAAATAGCAAATCAGAACCTAAGATTTGGTCAAATAATTTAGGTATTATTTGGGATAATTCGCTTAGTGGTTTGAAACGAAATCACACCAAAGAATTAGAATTATTAGGGAAAATTATTCAACAGCAAAATAACTTAACCATTGAAGTTGTTTTACTGAATATTCAATTAGAAAAAGGAAAAACATTCCAAATTAAAAACGGCGAATGGTCGGAATTGAAAAATTATCTTGAAAAAACAGTTTACGATGGAGCAACAAATTATGCCGTCATTAATCCATCCAAACTTACAGCGAACGAATATCTAATGTTTTCTGATGGAATTTCAACCTTTGGTCCGAACCAATTCAAATCTAACAAACCCATTTACACCATTGGATCTGCTGCGACTTCAAACTTTGGAGTTCTAAACAATATTGCTCAGAAAAATCTTGGGAAATTCATAAACCTATCTGAAATGTCGGTTGAAAAAGCATATCAGAAAATCAATGAAAACAACTTACAATTTATTGGAGTAAAAGACAAAAATATAACCGAAGTTTATCCGCCAATCGGAACCGAAATCGAAAAAGAATTTGCTGTAACTGGAATTTGTCCATCGTCATTAAATACTATTATTTTAGAATTTGGAAGAAATGGAAAAGTTCTTTTCACTAAAGAAATCGATTTGAAAAACGCATCAAAAACTTTTGAAATTAGTAAAGTTTGGGCACAAAACAAGGTGAATTATTTAGAACAAAATCCAGATGAAAACAAAGAAGATATATTAGAAATCGGAAATCAATTTGGAATTGTGACTTCAAACACCAGCTTGATTGTCTTGGAAGATGTTTATGATTATGTAAGATATAAAATCAATCCGCCTGACGAATTAAAAGTTGAATATGACCAAATCGTGAAAAACAATCGCGACAATATTGCTAATGAAAATAAAAATTTGGTAGATGCAGCTATTCAAACAACAGAAGATTTAAAAAAATGGTGGAATACCGATTATTCGAAAAATAAGAAAAAATATCCAGTTCCTGCTAAAGAAATCGGTCCAACCGGAAATCAAGCTCTAAGAATGATGGCTGTTCAAAACGAAGCTCCACAAGCAGATATGATTGCAGCTGTCGAAGCCGCAGAGGAACAAGCAAGTTCAAGCTCACAAGTAGCAAGAACTGTTCAAAATGAAAGCGTAGCAACAATGGATGCCGTTGTTATGGAATCAGCTGGTTCATCAGACAGAAAGAAGGAATCTAAACCAAACAGAAACTACGTTCCTGAAATCAAAACCTTTGATATAAAATCAGACAAAGATTACGTTAAACTAATAGAAACTTCTAAAAGTCCGTACGAAACTTATTTAGAATTACGAGAAACGTATCAAGAAACTCCAAGTTTTTATTATGACGTTGCGACCTACTTCATACAACAAAAAGATAAAGAAACAGGTACAAAGATTTTGAGTTCAATTGCAGAACTAGGTTTGGAAAATGCCGAATTATACAAACTTTTAGCTTATAAATTAAAAGAATTAGAAATGTATGAAACGGAACTATTTATCGCTGAAAAAGTTTTAAAATCTCGCCCGTTTGATGCACAAAGTCATCGTGATTATGCATTGGCATTACAAGATAACAAACGTTATCAAGAAGCTTTAGGCCATTTATATCAAACGATTACAAATTCGTATGATGCGGAATTTTCTCGTAGAAATAAAAATATTTCTGAAATATTGATTCCTGAAATCAACAATTTAATATCGCTTTACGGTAATAATTTAGACCTTTCAAAAATAGATAAAAGAATGATTGCTGATATTCCGGTGGATATTCGTGTGGTAATCAATTGGAACAAAGACAACACAGATATTGATTTGTGGATTGAAGATCCAAATGGCGAAACATGTTATTACGGAAGTCCGACCACTCAAATTGGTGGAAGAATGAGCAACGACATTACACAAGGTTTCGGACCTGAACAATTTATGCTCAAAAAAGCTGTCAAAGGAAAATATAAAATTAAGACAAATTTCTTTGGTGAAAATCAAATGTCGCTTTCTGGGCCAACAACTATTTCGGCAGAAATATATTTGATGTATAGCTCAGGAAAAGAAATTCGAAGTCTTATTACTTTCCAAAACAACAAACCCGACCGAGGTGATGACAAAATCTTGATTGGTGAGTTTGAGTTTTAAAATCTAAAAAGCGTCTTAATTTTTAAATAAATTAAGACGCTTTTTTAGTTACAAAAAAACCTCAGAACAAGTCTGAGGCTAATATTTTAATTTTATAGTGCTGCTTTATAGCAGAATGTATAAAGGGGCGCTTTTACTATGCAAAGGTAAGAAATATATTTATTTCTTAAACTTCTTATGAATTGTAACTTCGATTGGATTCAAACCTAAAACCTTTTGTATTCAAAAAAAATTTATCACACTAGATTCTAATTTTGTAGATTTAATCTTTAGAATTACAACGGTTATCTAATAATCCACCATATTCGCGTGGTTGTGAATTCCTTTCAAATTTTGTAGATTTAATCTTTAGAATTACAACAGTTCCGGAGCAACAGGGACAGCCGGGGCGGTTGTGAATTCCTTTCAAATTTTGTAGATTTAATCTTTAGAATTACAACAGCACCGTTTTCAAACGTAGCACAGCCGACGTTGTGAATTCCTTTCAAATTTTGTAGATTTAATCTTTAGAATTACAACATTTTGGGTTTGAAAAAATCATCAATAAACGTTGTGAATTCCTTTCAAATTTTGTAGATTTAATCTTTAGAATTACAACAAAAGCTCCTCATAGTTTGGCCTATTAGCAGTTGTGAATTCCTTTCAAATTTTGTAGATTTAATCTTTAGAATTACAACGAAGTAAATACAAATAACTTCTTACCAACAGTTGTGAATTCCTTTCAAATTTTGTAGATTTAATCTTTAGAATTACAACCTGCAATCTTATCATTTAAAATCAATATTAGTTGTGAATTCCTTTCAAATTTTGTAGATTTAATCTTTAGAATTACAACCCGGGAACAAAAGCGATTGACATACGCCGCGTTGTGAATTCCTTTCAAATTTTGTAGATTTAATCTTTAGAATTACAACTCCCAATTTTCTGATCATTTAATTTATATTGTTGTGAATTCCTTTCAAATTTTGTAGATTTAATCTTTAGAATTACAACCGCCTGTATAATCAGGATAAACTAAACCATGTTGTGAATTCCTTTCAAATTTTGTAGATTTAATCTTTAGAATTACAACCTTTTAAATGGAGCGTTTACGGTTTAGGGGGTTGTGAATTCCTTTCAAATTTTGTAGATTTAATCTTTAGAATTACAACTAGCTTTATTAAAAGAAAAGAAAGAAATTAGTTGTGAATTCCTTTCAAATTTTGTAGATTTAATCTTTAGAATTACAACAAGACATGCTTCATTTCAAAGGATTTTCGCGTTGTGAATTCCTTTCAAATTTTGTAGATTTAATCTTTAGAATTACAACTTGAACGGTTTTATCATGTTTTGAGTTATCGTTGTGAATTCCTTTCAAATTTTGTAGATTTAATCTTTAGAATTACAACCCATAATAAATAATTTTAAATTAGCGGACAGTTGTGAATTCCTTTCAAATTTTGTAGATTTAATCTTTAGAATTACAACGTAAAAGTAATTTTTCTGTTAGAGAATTAAGTTGTGAATTCCTTTCAAATTTTGTAGATTTAATCTTTAGAATTACAACGCAACGCTTATTTGTTTTACTCTCTGCGTAGTTGTGAATTCCTTTCAAATTTTGTAGATTTAATCTTTAGAATTACAACCTAGCAGTTTAAATGTAGCTATCGATATTCGTTGTGAATTCCTTTCAAATTTTGTAGATTTAATCTTTAGAATTACAACAAGTAGCAACTGATGGTTTAGTTTATACTTGTTGTGAATTCCTTTCAAATTTTGTAGATTTAATCTTTAGAATTACAACAATATTGATTTCGGTTTTAGACGGAAATATGTTGTGAATTCCTTTCAAATTTTGTAGATTTAATCTTTAGAATTACAACGAAAAAACACAAATACAAAATACAGTAAATGTTGTGAATTCCTTTCAAATTTTGTAGATTTAATCTTTAGAATTACAACAACCAATTACCACTAACACCATTAGATAGGGTTGTGAATTCCTTTCAAATTTTGTAGATTTAATCTTTAGAATTACAACCCATTAAATGAAGTTATAGAAATAGAATATGTTGTGAATTCCTTTCAAATTTTGTAGATTTAATCTTTAGAATTACAACAAATTGCAAAGGGTTTAGATAAACATTATTGTTGTGAATTCCTTTCAAATTTTGTAGATTTAATCTTTAGAATTACAACTTTGATATTTTAAAACGCTTGGTTAGATGCGTTGTGAATTCCTTTCAAATTTTGTAGATTTAATCTTTAGAATTACAACTTGATATAAGGTATTGCATAGGTTCTATTGGTTGTGAATTCCTTTCAAATTTTGTAGATTTAATCTTTAGAATTACAACTATTATAGATTTATATTATTATTAATGTAGGTTGTGAATTCCTTTCAAATTTTGTAGATTTAATCTTTAGAATTACAACAAACGCTGGAGGATTAACATACAGCCCAACGTTGTGAATTCCTTTCAAATTTTGTAGATTTAATCTTTAGAATTACAACAAGAGGTTGATAAGAAATACGAAGAAGATTGTTGTGAATTCCTTTCAAATTTTGTAGATTTAATCTTTAGAATTACAACACCTAAAGGCTAAGAAAATCGCTGGTGCTGGTTGTGAATTCCTTTCAAATTTTGTAGATTTAATCTTTAGAATTACAACCTGTATTAGATTCAATTTTAACTAAATTGTGTTGTGAATTCCTTTCAAATTTTGTAGATTTAATCTTTAGAATTACAACTTTTAAAATCTACTACTCCGAATAAACTTCGTTGTGAATTCCTTTCAAATTTTGTAGATTTAATCTTTAGAATTACAACCAATCTCAACAGAGTTAGAGGCTATTGCTTGTTGTGAATTCCTTTCAAATTTTGTAGATTTAATCTTTAGAATTACAACTAAATTCGGCAATCCAGCGCCTCGTTTCGTGTTGTGAATTCCTTTCAAATTTTGTAGATTTAATCTTTAGAATTACAACATGAGTGCAAAAGACAATCAAATCGAATACGTTGTGAATTCCTTTCAAATTTTGTAGATTTAATCTTTAGAATTACAACCTCTGGCAATGTTTTTACGTCGTTGTTTTGGTTGTGAATTCCTTTCAAATTTTGTAGATTTAATCTTTAGAATTACAACTAAAAATCCAATTTACAGAAAACGGCGTAAGTTGTGAATTCCTTTCAAATTTTGTAGATTTAATCTTTAGAATTACAACGTAATCTATGGATTGAATACTGTGCTAATGGTTGTGAATTCCTTTCAAATTTTGTAGATTTAATCTTTAGAATTACAACTTTGGAAATCCATTGTGCTTTATTGCTTGTGTTGTGAATTCCTTTCAAATTTTGTAGATTTAATCTTTAGAATTACAACAAAAATAAAAAGTATTTCTTTTGGTAATATGTTGTGAATTCCTTTCAAATTTTGTAGATTTAATCTTTAGAATTACAACTGTACCATAATCGAATACGCTTCCACCGTAGTTGTGAATTCCTTTCAAATTTTGTAGATTTAATCTTTAGAATTACAACAAATATTTCATCATTAATAACTTTATAACTGTTGTGAATTCCTTTCAAATTTTGTAGATTTAATCTTTAGAATTACAACAAAATGAATTGTTGACGTTGCTCGAAGGCTGTTGTGAATTCCTTTCAAATTTTGTAGATTTAATCTTTAGAATTACAACTTTTAGGTGAAACTACTGGTGTTCAAGTGTGTTGTGAATTCCTTTCAAATTTTGTAGATTTAATCTTTAGAATTACAACCGTCCAATGAGATAATATCATTGAAATTAAGTTGTGAATTCCTTTCAAATTTTGTAGATTTAATCTTTAGAATTACAACATACTACTTACGGAATACTGGTGCGTTTGTGTTGTGAATTCCTTTCAAATTTTGTAGATTTAATCTTTAGAATTACAACTTTAACAAAGAAAAGAAATGGAAGAAGTACGTTGTGAATTCCTTTCAAATTTTGTAGATTTAATCTTTAGAATTACAACAGAGAACGGGCAGAAGCAGCGGAGTCGCGTGTTGTGAATTCCTTTCAAATTTTGTAGATTTAATCTTTAGAATTACAACAGGACTTTTATGATTAAATTCCGATTGCTTGTTGTGAATTCCTTTCAAATTTTGTAGATTTAATCTTTAGAATTACAACTCCAAACGATTCTAGTGCTTTTTCAGGAGGGTTGTGAATTCCTTTCAAATTTTGTAGATTTAATCTTTAGAATTACAACTAAATCGCTTGCACCCGCTACCGCGTATTCGTTGTGAATTCCTTTCAAATTTTGTAGATTTAATCTTTAGAATTACAACTAACTGTGATGTAAACGGCTGTAAATCCAGGTTGTGAATTCCTTTCAAATTTTGTAGATTTAATCTTTAGAATTACAACCTCAACCTAAAACGTTGATTTTATTGACTTCTTCAGATTTTAAGTCTTAGAAAAAAACTAAAAAAAGAACGATTTCTCTAATGAAAAATCGTTCTTTTTTAATTCTATCAAAACAGTTCTAACTGTTGTGGCATATCTGGTAATTGAGTCTCTTTTTTGGCAAAAAACAATTCCATTTGTCCAAATTGCTTATCAGTTACGCACAAAATACCAACTTTACCCTCACTAGGTAAATTCTTTTTGGTACGCTTAATATGAACATCTGCATTTTCTCTACTTGGACAATGTCGTAAATAAATCGAAAATTGAAACATATTAAAACCATCATCAATTAACTGTTTCCGAAACTTTGAAGCCACACTTCGCTGTTTCTTTGTTTCGGTTGGCAAATCAAAAAAAACCAAAATCCACATAATTCGATAGGCGTTATATCTACTAAAACTCATTTGATTAACGGATAATGAATTACCCTACTTTCTCCCATTATACATTTACACAACGAACTTGTGGAAATACTCAAAGCAGTTATCAACGGACGTTGCAAACCATTAATATACACATCATAAGTTGCCAATTGTAAAAAATGTGCTTTTGCGTCTTTATCTAAAATAGGACTGCTTGTTTTTCGCATCCAATCCAATACCAATAGATCTACATACGGACGATAAGGTTCCATAATATCATCTGCCAAACAATACGGATTGTATTTATTGCGATGAAAAATTCCAATCGTAGGATTTAATCCTGAAGAAACCAAAGCCCGAGCTACCATACTTCTTAAAATCGCATATCCAAAATTTAGAAAATTATTGGGTGAATCTCCTTTACGTTCACGCGTGAAATCATCAAAGAAATATTTCCAATAATGTTGCGCAGCAATGCCTTCCATATTCGTTGAGTCACCAGATTTGACCTCATTCATATAACCAATCATCGCTTCATAGGGCAATTTATTCTTACGAAGCACTTCTTTTTGTTGATAAATTTTAGCTTCAATCGTTTGTTTCCATAATTGCTTTCGCAAAGGTTCGGAACAATTGATTTGATGTTTTAAACGTTCGCTATGTTCTACATGACCATACATTGGCAACATCAAACCAAAAGGCAAATGACTTTCGTCACAACTGATAATCGCTACATTATTTTGTTGTAAGGCGACCATCAATTGATGACTAAGCGTAATTTGATAATGATCTAAAACCAAGAAACCTAAATCTTCAATCGGAACAGAACCTTTAACTTCTTTGGTCGTTGGTTCTTCGATCTTCAATTGATTGTCTTTCAACTTCAAATAAGACGGATTGCCAATGTAAATAGTACGTTTGAGCATAACAACTAAGCTTTTGAAATATTCCCTAAACGGTCTACTTTTAATTTGATACAAACCTCTTTAATTCTAAATCTAGCATCATTGGTAACTTCTAATTTATTCAGACTCCCTAATTCTCCAATTTTAGATTTAGCGTCATAATTCTTAATCAAAGTTGAAATATTTGATTTAACAAAATGACACTCACTTCCTGTTGAACTAACCATTTTATAAACATTATCTGCTTTTATTACATCTCTTTCGTCTGGCACATAAACCAAATCATTGGGTGACAAAGTCATTAATAATGAATGTCCTTTATCGTTTGTTTCAGGCGCAGAATTTAGTCCTTGTTTTTGTCTTTCAATAACTACATTTAAAGGAATAGTTTCATAAAAACGTTTATTTGTTGTATCTTGATAAATGGCAAAGAAAAGATTAGTTCCTTTTGCAGCTTCTACAAACTTTTTGGTTTTATTACCTGTTTCACCGAGAACAAATTTTGAACCTTGCTCAAAAACACGAACTTTTAGAATAGGTTGATGTTTTTTACCATCATTAAACTGAGCAATATTACTATTCAACTCGTCTATTCCTTCTGGTGAAAAAGCGATTTCAGGATTATTACTTTTAAATTTTAGATAATTCAACAATATCTTTTGAATTCCTGTATCCGTTATAGATAGAATAGTTTTTTCATTAAAAGAACTATCTAATGACTTGCGTGTAGCAGTAAGGATTTTATCTTTTGCTACTTTTATTCTATCCAATTGAATTTTACCAGAAACGGTTTCTTTATGCAATGCTTTTCTAACAGCCCAATTCGTTCCTTTTTGAGCAACCAAGGCTTTTGAAGGTTGTCCATTTTTATCCAAACGAAGATTTCCATCTTCATCGTTATAGGATTCATAATAATTCGTTGCTTTATTTATTACGCGTGTATTTTGCTTAAAGCTAACTACAGTATTTTCTAAAGCCTTTTTACTGTCTTCTGTAAATGATTTCCAAGGTTTGTAAAAATTTTTAAATGCTTTTTGTTCTTTACCTTCACTATTGATATATGATTCTTGCTTTCGTAATTTATGTTGTAAATCGAAACGTTTGGTATTTGATTTAGCCGCCTCATTATTCAACAGATTAATATGGTCACGTGTAGCACAAGCAATAACTAAAGCATCCATTGCGTGATGCCTATGGTCAATACGTTTTTTAGAAAAACCTTTAGATTGTTCCAATGGAACTGTTGGAATTAATTTACCATTGGTATTTTTCGACGTATAATCTGAAGATGAAGTTAATTCATTCATTCGCTCAAATCGTGGTAAAATCAAATCATTCCAAACATCATTCAATCCCCAGTCTTGTTTTAATTTTGTCGTTATTTTACCATTTCCTGGTAATACATTTTTAGAATTAACACCATCATCTGAAGATTCTGGCGAATCATCACGAACTATGTTAGATAACAATTGTGAAATATATTTACTAATGTATCGAGTATCGTTTAGTTGTCTTTCAATCATTTGTTCTGGAATATCTTCCATCAATAATTTATTACGTTTGGTTCTGTTTTTAGCGTAATGTTGTTTTACAAATTCTTCATAATCTTCTACCTCGAATACTTTAACCGTTTTTCCATTACCCAAGGAAACCATTTCTCCGTGATGTTTTTTGACAAACGCAAAGCCGATTTGGTTATCTTTCAGTTTATTTACCGCAGCTTCACAAATCACTTTATTGCTCAAACTATCATCAAAATATCGACTTTGTGGAATGATATGTTCTATTTCATATTCGTGTGTAAACAATTTATTCAAAGGAATAATCTGTCCTGTATAAGGCGATTTATATTTTTGTTCTAACCAAAGTTTATAACGCTTCAAATCTGAGTTAGAAGGTTGCGCTGTTTTGCTAATTTTTAAAATATCTTCTTCAATATTTTCTACAGCATTTAAAGCTCCTTCTTCATAAATCTTCAAAATATCTTGCTGCACTGGAGAATAAGGACGAACATTTTCAACTGAACTATCTGTCGCTAATTCTGCCAATAATGCTTTAATGCGAAGATTTGTATTTTCATTATCAGTCACTATACTAGTCAGTCGTTTACGTTCATCAGATGTATTTTTCATTTCACGACCTAGCTCAATATGTATCTCAGAAAAGAAATCTTTCGCACCATTTCCATATTTAGTCCAAATATCACGAACAACACGAAGCGTTTCCGTTATCACCTGCTCAACAATTGGATTGCGTAAAGAATGTTGTTTGAAATCGTTTACAAATTGATTTAATTCTTCAACAGATTGCCATTTTCCAACAATTGCTGCTTCTGAATGTCGATCGTAAACAATGTACTGAGCCAACCATAATGGTAAATTTTGAAAATCAAATTCGGCTTGTATCCCGCGCTTTTCCACAAATTCACGAACACGATTTTTTATTTTCTCATCGTATTCGCCTGTAAGAATTTTCTCTATTCTATTTTTAGCATTTTTATTTATGTTTTCAAAACTCCAATCCGAACCAAAACGCATCAAGGTCAATAAGTTCTTAATTGCTTTTTCAGAATACGAGCCATATTCGCTTTTAAAAGGTGGGACTTTCTTAAATGCTTCTACAAAACTTACTTCATCAAGCTTATATTTTGAAGCAAACTTTTTAAGCGCTTTCTCATATTCCAATTTATCTGTTACAGAAAAAATCAAATGCCATAACTTCATTTCCATTTCTGCATTCAAAAAACCAACTGGAACACCTTCTACTTTATCTAATCGAGATTGAATAAGATGTCTTGTTTCAAAAGCAGGATAGTCTTTATTTTGTACATAATTCCAACGGTATTTAGCCATTTCTGCCGTCAAAGCTTTAGATTTAAAACCTTGGGCTTCTAACAAATATCTGATTAACGCATCTTGCTTTATCTCTTTTTTAGTTTTTAACCAATTCAGTAGCGCTTCCCATTTCTCTAAGCTATCTAAAAAATTCTGCGTTACGTTTTTATCATCTTCTTTGGTATAAATTGCCAAATTTTGTAACCATTGTAGCAATCTAAATTCTTGAAAATAAGGATTTGATTTTGCAATTACTTTTATTGGAAAAACAACGCCATCCTTCGATTTTCTACTTTCTAAAGTACAATTTGAAATAAGATTTTTCTGGCTTCTCAAAGGTCTTTGATAGAAAATAATATCATTCAAAAAAAGATGAACAAAATCCTTAGCGGATATGATTTGTTGCTGACTTAAATTGTTTTTATATAATTCTCGAGCACTGTCTGACAATAAATTTCCATCCATTAATTCTGAATGAAACTCCGATTGCTTCTTTAAAATTTGTTCTAATTCTTGTTTATAAAACTTGCGTTCGATAGTACGAACTAATTTACCCTTTATTTTCTGCTTAGGATCAAGTAATAGATGCTCGTATATATAGGTGCCAACTGTTTTATTTGAATTATCTATTTCTTGTTCTGTTTTTTTCTTCAACAAAGTCCAATCATCAGCACCTGGTGCTCTAAAACTACGTTTTACATTTCCGTCTTTATCTAGTTTTTCAGAACCATCATCATTGATATCTGTTGTTACTATAAAATCACGAATTTTATCTTTCCAGTCAGCTAATGATATTTTACTTGATCTTCTGTAAATCCATCCATTTTCTAAATGTAAAGAATACCAAGTTTCTCCTTTTTTATTTGCTTCCTCATCAGCGATTACATCCACAATTCTTAAAGAGTGAAACTCCACCAATTTATTTAAATTTTCTTCTTCCTCTTCACCTCTAAGTTGATAATAACCTCTCTTCTGATTAAAATTTAAAATAATCCAAGCTAACTCTCCTTTATCAATCTTTTGTGTTAATGCTTTCTTACGTAAATAATAAATTGTCCAATCATAAGGGACTAAGCATTCTTTACCATTCTTATCTTTGAGAAAATCAGGTTGTGATTTTTTAAAATTTTCAATCATTTCATTAAATGAATTTTTAAAAAGAAATTCATTATTATGATAAACTATTTTTGGCTCTGATTCTGGAAAAAACTTCCCTAACCTTTTCTGGAAATCAATTTGGTTAGCATAATGTTCTGGTAAAAAACCAAGAATATTCAAAACACGATGTAGTCTTTCTCTACGTAACAAATGACGTTCACGTAATCGTCGAACACCTCGATAACTTGTTCGCTCAGCGGTTTGAGATATAGAATTTCCTCTTCCAAATTCTCCAATCACATCTTGAGTCATCGGAATTATTCTACTTCCTACCCCAATGATATTTCCTTCTTTGTTCTCAAAATTTTGTTCTATTAAAGCCCAACCAATCGAATTGGTTCCTAAATCAAGTCCTAATATTTTTTTCATTTGTTTTTTTGGTTATTTTATTTAAAAATAAGTATATTTTTAATATAAAATATTCATTTATAAAATATTTTAATTATATTTGAATCGAAAGGAATTCACAATAAGGATTATTCCGTTGTGAAAACATTTAGTGCCTCGCCTATCTGTGGGGCTTTTTTATGCCTAAAATTTACCTCACAAAAAAACCTCATATCGCTACGAGGTTTTATATTTTAAATCTTTTCAACCAATTCATCCAAAAACTTTGGCTTTAAAAATCCTTGATGATTAAATATTTGATTATAATCAGAATCTAAAAAAATATATAAAGATTATTGTTTTACTTCGACTGTAAATTGTGTTATATTAGATACTGAATTAATTATTTTAAATAATTACAAATCAAAGCGCAATAAGATTTGTTCACAATTAATGGAAGATAATTTCAATTTAAACATATTAAAAGGAATGTTTCTAAATTGGATAAGACCATAAAAAAATTCAACTTTATGTCTAGTTTTGTATTTAAACCTATTTATAGATAAAACTATGTCAAAAACAAAACTTACCATTAATGATAATGGATCAGTAAAAATAGAAGGAGATTTCGAAATCGTAGATAAAGCAGGAAATGTATATGGCTTACAAGAAAGAACGGTGCTTTCGATTTGTCGTTGCGGTTTGTCTAAAAACAAACCATTCTGTGACGGTGCTCACAAAGGACATTTTGAGCATGAAGCGATAGCGTTTGATCTTCCTCCAAAAAAAGTTTAATCGCATTAATGAGCTATTTACATCAGCTACATTTAAAAAACAATAACTTTCAAATTAAAATGACTAATCAAAAATACTTCTGATTAGTTATTTTTTTTATACTCAATAAATCTTTTCAACCAACTCATCCAAAAACTTAGGTTTTAAGAATCCTTGGTGTTTAAATAGTACGTTATATCCAGAATCGAGAAGTAACCACGTTGGATAAATCGGTTTGCTGTTTCCTAATAAATAAAAAGTAAGTTCGTGGGTTTGTTTACGGTTTTTCTTACTTGAAGTCTTAATCATTTTACCGTTAAAAATAATATCATCTGTACTTTCTGCATCAAATTCGACATAATAAAAGTTAGATGCTTTTATTTTGAATCCCTCACTTTTTTGCACCAATTTTTTCTGTACTTTACAATAGGAACACCAATCTGTCGATAATAAAATTAAAATCGGTTTTGGTTGTATTCTCAGCAAGGAATCTATTTCACTAATCGCATTTACTTTGACTTGACTGAATCCGAAGCTCATCCAAAAACTAAAAATAACCAAGAGTATTTTCTGCTTTAAAAACATTTGTTTGGTTTTTAATTCAACGTATATTTTGCGCCAAAGAAAAACGTTTGCGGACGTGTTGGTCCGTAAATGTAACCTGCATCACGTAAAGCTCCACGATCAAAATCCTTTTGATAGGCATTGAACATATTTTGAATTCCGGTATAAACCTGAATGCAATTGTCTTTGAAATCGAAATCGTAAGCTACTTTAATATTATTTTCAAAGAAATCAGGAACCCGTTTGATTACCGTTCGTTCTGTTTCTGGATCTACTAAATGCATCACATCCATCTTTCCTGTATAAACTCCAGACATTGATAAAGTCAAAGGTTTTATTGGATTGTAACTTAGCGTGTAATATCCGTAAACATTTGGAGTACGCAACATATTTTTAGTTACCACAACCTCTGTTCCATCTTCTGATTTCCAAATTTCTTCGGCTTCATCATATTTAGCATTTTGAACAGTCCCTCCTAATTGAAGATTCCATTTTCTATTTAAAGCAAAACTCGCTTCTAAATTTAAACCCATTACACGAGCACCCGAACCGTTTCTTTTAGTTAAGACCGAAACACCACTAGGTAATTCTTTTGCATCAGCCGTAATAAAAACGTCATTTAATTTCGTAGTAAATCCTTCAATTACAATATTCGATTGTACGCTACCAATATTCTTAGAAAAATTTAAAGATGCATTTATACTATTCGATTTTTCTGTTTTTAAATCAGGTGAAAGTACAGTAAAGGAAGCTGCTCCACCAACTGTTTCAATATGTAAATCTTCATTGAAAGCTTGAGGTGCGCGATATCCTTGAGAATACGAAGCTCGAGCTTTTAAATAATCTGTAATTTCATACATAGCAGTAATTCGAGGTACAAAAGCGTTTAAATCTTTTCTATCTACGGATTTTTCAACATCAAAATCATACAATCCATCAATTTTAACATGATCATAACGAGCACCAACTAAAAACGTAAAATTATCTATTGGTTTCATTTCAAGTTGTCCGTAAAAGCCTAATGTTCCAACTTTCTGATCTATAGAACGGTTGTAACCTGGCATTATATCTTCCACTTGATTAAAATTATAATCGATTCCTGCCAAAACATTGTATTTTTCATTGAATTCGTAATTGTAATTTCCACCAGCAACAATTGCAATATCATTAGAATTTCCATAAGCATTGATTGCCATAATATCAGCATCGGTAAGTTGATCGCCAGATTCTAAAATACGACCACCGCCTCCATAGTAACTATCTCTATTTACAGTTTGTGCAGATGTGAAAACAGAAAATTTATGCTTTAAATCCGATGAAGATTGTTCGAACGAAAGGGCACCACCCAAAATTTTATGGTCTAATTGTTCTGTAATATCCGTTTGATGTGCAGGAAGCTCAAATTTATTTCCGCCGCGACGGAATTCATTGATATTAAAAACATTTAATTTCAATTTGCTCAAATCTGAAGTTTGCCAAAAAGCATCGAATCCGAAAGTTGTATTTTTTAATAATGTTTGTTCTGAAAAACCATCTCCATTGGCATCCCAAGGTTTTCTGTCACGATTGTAAGCATAAAAACTCAATCCTTTATTTAGATCATCACTTACCACACTTCCGTTTATATTTATGGTACGATCTGGAACTTTATAGTCAGTAAAAGCCATATTTGACCCGATAGAAAAGGAATTTTTGATAGGATCTTTAGTCAAGATATTAATAGTTCCTGCAATCGCACTTCCACCGTATAAGGCTGAACCACCGCCACGGACAACTTCAACGCGATCAATCATATTGGTTGGTAACATATCCAAACCGTAAACTCCCATTAAAGCAGAGAAAATGGGACGACTATTGATCAAAATTTGCGTGTAAGGTCCTTCTAAACCATTCATTCGAACTTGAGTAAAACCACAATTTTGACAATTGGTTTCCATTCGCAAACCTGGACTAAAATTCAAACTTTCTGACAAAGCTAACGATTGTGTAGTCTCGAACGTTTTCGAATTGATTCGACTCACTACAACTGGAGCTTTATAAACTGGGACTTGTTTACGAGTTGAGGTAATTACCATTTCTTCCAACCCTAGAAAATCATCAAGTAATTCAAAATTTAATTCAATAGTTTCTCCATCAATGATTTCAACGGTTTGAGTTTGAGTTTGAAATCCAATATAAGATACTTGAATTGTTTGTTGACCGATTGGAAGGTTTTGGATTTCATAAAAACCGTTTGTATTTGAGAATGTTTCCAGATCTGTGTTTTGAATAACAATCTGAGCATTTCCTAAAACGTTTTTATCTGAAAAAACACTTCCTTTTATATTTCCTGTCTGAGAAAAACATTGGAATGTAAATAAAAATGAGGCTATTATATATATTTTGTTCATTCTAACTATAAATTTAGATAGTACAAAATTATAAATTTAGATTAGACTAAAAAATATTTTTTTGATATAAATAAAAAAGCCTCTGTATTTCTACAAAGGCTTTGAATTTGTGGTCCCACCTGGGCTCGAACCAGGGACCTACTGATTATGAGTCAGTTGCTCTAACCAACTGAGCTATAGGACCAATATTTTTACAACTTTGGTTTGTTGTGGTCCCACCTGGGCTCGAACCAGGGACCACCTGATTATGAGTCAGGTGCTCTAACCAACTGAGCTATAGGACCGGCGTCAATTGTTATTAACGAGTGCAATATTAATGCAAATTCTGCATTTTCACAAGCTTTATCAAAAAATTATTTTATCTCTTGGCAAAGTTCAATTAATACACCGTTTGTTGTTTTTGGGTGCAAGAATGCAACTAATTTATTATCAGCACCTTTTTTAGGAATCTCATTTAACACAGTGAATCCTTCATTTTTTAATCGTTCGCTTTCCGAAACGATATCTTCTACATCAAAAGCGATATGATGAATTCCTTCTCCTTTTTTTTCTAAAAACTTAGCAATTGGCGAATCTGGATTGGTTGCTTCTAATAATTCAATTTTATTTGGACCGTTCATAAAGAAAGATGTTTTTACACCTTCCGACGCAACTTCTTCTTCTTTATACGCAGGAGCGCCAAATAATTTTTCAAAAATTAGATTAGAAGCTTGTAAATCTTTTACTGCTATACCGATATGTTCAATTTTTCTCATGATTTTTTTATGTATTATATCAGCAAAGATAAATATATCTTATGAAATTTGTACTTTTGCATTATGGAAACGAACAGACAAAAGAAAATGGGTGCTTTATTGCAAGGTGATTTAGTTGATATCTTGCAAGGTGAAGTACGTAAAAACGGAATTACAAATTTAATTATATCGGTTTCTAAAGTGAGTGTTACTACCGATTTATCTATTGCTAAGGTTTATTTAAGTATTTTTCCAAACGAAAAAGCTCCAGAATTACTAACAGCAATTAAAACAAACGCGCCTTTAATCAAACATGATTTGGCTCAACGCGTAAAAAATCAATTACGTAAAGTACCTAATTTAATGTTCTATATTGATGATAGTTTGGATTATATCGAAAAAATAGATAATGCATTAAAAGCAGAAGAAAATCCGATTATGCATAGAGATTTATTAGAACGTAGAAAGAAAAAATAGTTTGAACGTACCATTTTACATAGCCAAACGATATGCCTTTAGTAAAAGTAAAACTAAAGCAATCAATACCATTACTAAAATTTCTACGATAGGAATTTTAGTAAGCTCCATGGCTTTGTTTGTGGTACTATCGGTTTTTAGCGGATTGAAAACGTTTAACTTATCATTTACTAATGAAATCGATCCTGATTTGGTTATCGAGCCAGTACATGGCAAATCGATTTCTGTGACTGAAAACGAAATTCAAAAACTAAACAACCTAAAAGAAATATTAGCTTATTCTTTTGTTGTTGAGGAGCGTGTTGTTTTTAACTACGGAGAAAAACAATTGGTTGCTAATATTAAAGGCATCGATTCTTTATACAATAAAGTAACTAATATTGATAAACACATTCTTTATGGTGATTGGTTACTTCCTAATACAAACCAAGTTGTCTTAGGACAAATCATCTCAAATAATTTATCAGTTGGTACATATACTGACGAGCATTTTTTAGAAGTCTTGGCAATGAAACCTGGTGAAGGTGCATTTGATTCTCCAGAAGATGCATATAATAAATTCACACTTTATCCATCAGGAATTTATTCGCTTCAAAATTCAGATATAGACGGAAAATATATTTATGCTGATATTCATTTAGCTCAAGAATTATTAGAATGGAATAAGAATCAATTCTCAAAAATTGAGTTTAAAGTTGCAAACGAATTTTCTGAAAACCAAGCTAAAAAGGCATTGGTTGGGATTTTTGGAGACAAATATCAAATTAAAAACCGTTCAGAACTAAATGATAGTTTACACAAAATGCTTCAAACAGAAAGCATTGCTATTTATTTAATATTTACTTTGGTTATCATTGTAACACTATTTTCGTTAGCTGGAGCTTTAATCATGATGATTTTAGAAAAAAAGGAAAATCTAAAAACTTTAAATGACATTGGAATTAGCATCAGAAATTTAAAAAGAATTTTCTTATTCCAAGGTATGATTCTTTCTACATTTGGAGCTATTCTAGGTTTATTATTAGGTTTAGGAATTGTTTTTTTACAATATAAATTTCAATTTATTACTATCTCTGAACAAGTACCCTATCCTGTTGAGATAAATTTCTCAAATGCAATAATTGTATTTCTTACCATTTTTATTTTAGCCTTTTTTGCGTCGCTTTTAGCATCAACTCGAATTAATAAAAAATATTTATACACTTAAATCAATATTTTTTCGGTTTTAACAAGGTTTTTTTTTGATATTAAGATTTATTTAATAAATTCGTTTTTATTTAATTAATAACTTTTTATGAAAAAAATATTTACACTATTAGCTATTTTATTAGTACTAGTACTTCCGATAGTTTCTTGTTCAGCAGACGACGAATCTGCTAAACTAGCACAAACAGATAAAGAATCATTAGAGATTCCTGACGACGAAAACTCATCAAATATTCAAAAAAATCAGCTTGCTTTGTACGCTAGCGGTAAAAATGTTAGTGTTGGAACCCCAGTTTTACTAACGACTTTTCTAAATGGTACTGAAGTTACTGACCAAGTTACTTATTATGTAAACAACCGTCAAATTGATGGCACTTCAATCACTTCTACATTGAGTGGTACATTTAAAGTTCAAGCTAAATTAGAAGGTTATATCGATAGTCCAATTGTTGATGTAATCTATACAGCTGCAGGAGCAAAAAATACAGCCCAAAACTAATACCAAACTTTAAATAGTAAATAAATAATAGTTACTATTTACGATAACTATATACAAATCATTAAATATAGAACCAATAGAATGGGATTACTATATATTGATGAAATTAGATATATTTCGTTTTGAAAAAACACAAAAACTAAACTCCAGTTAGAATTCTAACTGGAGTTTTTTTTTATTTCTAAAAAGAAATAACAATGCACATGTCTTGATGTATTGAATCAATAAAATCAGCATACCCCTTATGCTTGATTATACTAACTACGATTGATTAAAATGATTGCAAAATGAATTGTTACAAAACAAATTCTACTTCCTTAATTAATCAAAAACAAACAGCTACATCGAGAAACAAACTTTAATAGTGACGTCAAATGCTTACTAAACATTAGAATCATTATCTACATGAACCAATAAAAAAAAGCCTTTCAGATTGCTCTGAAAGGCTTTAAATATAAATATAAACTTAGATTATTTCATATCATCGAATTCATCAACATAGTTCTCATTAGGAACATAATCTGCTGACATTAATTCAGTATAATCCTCTTTATCTTTTTTACCAAATCTTCTACCAATACTATCAAAAATTGAGTAAACAACTGGAACGATAATTAAGGTTAAGAATAACGACGATAATAAACCTCCGATAATTACAATTGCTAAACCACGGTTTGTATCAGCTCCATCACCAGTTGCCATTGCAATTGGTAACATACCGATAACCATCGCAATTGTTGTCATCAAAATTGGACGGAAACGCGCGTGATTCGCAGCAATTAATGAATCGTAAACACTTGCTCCAAGTTCAATCTTATGATTCGCAAAATCGACTAACATAATCGCATTCTTGGCCACAAGTCCAATCAACATAATGATACCTAAAATCGTGAAAATATTTAAAGTTTCGTTTGTTAATGCAAGGAACAATAAAGCTCCGATGAACGAAAGCGGAATTGAGAATAAGATAATAAATGGTTTAGAGAAACTATCATATAAAATTACCATTACAGCGTAAACTAATAAAATAGCAGCTAATAAAGCAATCCCTAAAGTACCAAAACCTTCATCTTGGTTTTCTTTATTTCCACCCCATTTGAATGTAACTCCTGGTTTTAATTCTAATTTCTCAAATTCTTTTTGCCATTCATCAGCTAAAGTACCTGCAGGTTTACCAACAACTTGCGACTGAATAGAAACTGATGGAGATTTATCTCTACGTTCTAACAACGAAGGTCCAGAACCATATTCAACATCTGCGAATTGCTCTAAAGAAATACTTTCTCCGCTATTATTAATAAACTTAGTAGATTTTACATCTTCAATTGATGAACGTCCTAAATCATCATAACGAATATTAATATCATATTCTGTATCACCAGCTCTAAATTTTGTATCTGTATTTCCAGAAAAAGCGGTTTGCATTGCTCCACCAACTGTTGCAACATTTAAACCTAAAGAGTTCATTTTATCGCGATCTAATTTCACAACAACTTCTGGCGAACCATCTTCTGATGTAATTTTAATCTGAGACGAACCTGGAATCTTAGCTAATAAATCAGCTGCTTTTTCTGCATATTCTAAAGCTTCAGCTTGTGTCGGAGCAATAACCGTTAAGTTTAACGGCGCTTGTTCTGCTCCCATAATACTAACGTTAACTGTTTTTACTTTAGCACCAATCGCAACCTTCTCCATCTCACGCATTAACTTAGCTGCGTAAACTTTTGTTGGTTCTTTTTTCTTGTGATTGTCTTCTAAGAAAATTTGAATCTCACCTTTATATTTCGTACCAGAACTTGTCATCATACCATCAGAAGCTTGACCAACAGTGGTAATCATTTTTGCAATCTCAGGCTTTTTAGCTAAATAAGCTTCTGCCTTTTGCATCAATAAATTCGTTTGTTCGATTGACGCATCTTTATCTAACTCAAATTGTAAATAAAACTCTTCTTTATCACTTCCTGGGAAGAAATCTCCTCCGATATATCCTCCAGCAACTAATCCAATCGAAGCGAAGAACATAACAATTGTTATCAATAAAGTAATAATTTTATTCCATCTGTTTTTTAACGCCCAAACTAAAATTCCAGAAATACCACCTGTTAATTTAGACAATCCAGCTTCGAATCCATTTAATATTTTTCCAAAGAAAGAATGCTTGCTAATGTGTTGTAATTTTCCAAAACGAGAATATAACCAAGGCACAACCGTAAACGAAACTAAGAATGAGAACATCGTTGCAATCATTACTGTAACACAGAACTGACGTAAAATATCAGATACTAAACCAGATGAAAGTGCAATTGGCATGAACACAACCACAATTACCATTGTAATCGCTGTTACTGTAAATCCAATTTCTTTAGCTCCATCATAAGATGCACGAACTTTATTTTTACCCATCTCCATATGACGGTGAATATTCTCAATAACCACAATGGCATCATCCACAAGAATACCTACAACCAACGAAAGTCCTAATAAAGTCATTAAGTTTAAGGTATAACCAAAAAGCTTTAATGCTACGAACGTTGCAATTAACGATAATGGAATTGCAATTGTAGCAATCGCAGCATCACGCAAACTGTGTAAGAAAAACAACATAATGAATGCTACCAATACAATAGCTAAACCTAAATCGAATACCACACTATTTGCAGCAGTAATTGTGTAATCTGTAGAATCGGATGCGATAGAAATTTTCACATCTTGAGCTGCATAATCCGATTGAACTGTAGCAATAGTTTGTTTCACTAAATTAGAAACTTCAACCGCATTAGCATCAGACTGTTTGAACACCTGTAACAAAATGGTGTTTTGCATATCAATACGTGCAATCTTTTCAATATCTTTAATTCCATCAGAAACCTCAGCAATATCACTCAAACGAATCGAAGCTCCAGAAGGAGTTTTAATTGGTAGATTACGCATTTGTTCTAACGAACTGAATTTACCAGATAAACGAATGGTAGTTTGATTTGATTTCGTTTTAATATTACCAGTTGGGAAATCTAAGTTCGAAGCAGCTATGATTTGTTGAACTTGATTGATTGTTAAGCCATAACCAACTAATTTTTCAGGATAAACCTTAACTTGAATTTCACGCTCTTCACCACCAACCATATCAACTTTTGCAACACCATTGATACGAGCAAAAACCGGTTGAATTTTTTGATCTAATAAATCATATAATTCTTTCTCGGTTAATTTTGAAGTAACCGATAGGTTCATAATCGCAACATCATCAAGAGAGAATTTACTCAAAGATGGCGTTTTAGCATCGTCTGGCAAATCGTTAACGACGGCATTAATCTTACGTTGGGCATCGGTTAGTAAGAAGTTTACATCGGCACCGGTATTTAATGTAATCATAACTACAGAAACACTTTCCATAGATTTTGATTCGATCTTCTTAACGTTTTCTAGCGACGAAACGGCATCTTCAATTACTTTTGTCACCGAAGTTTCAACTTCTTCTGGAGCAGCTCCAGGATAAACTGTTTGAACTGTAATTACGTTTACATCGAATTTAGGAATCAATTCGTATCCTAAAGACAAATACGAAGCGATACCACCCAGTAATAGTAACGAGAACAGTACTATAATGACACTGGGTCTTTTAATTGATATTTCAGATATTTTCATTTACTTTTCTTTATTTGATAATTTCAACAACCGTTTCGTTTACTAAGTTGATTTGTCCTGAAACAATAACTTGTTCACCTGCTTTTAATCCTGAAGTAACTTCTACTAAATCACCAAAAGTTCTTCCGATCGTAACTTTAGTTAAAAATGCTTTCCCATCTCTGTAAACATAAACTTCGTTTGAAGAAACTGAACCAACGAATGCATTTCTAGAAACAACTAATACGTTTGCCATTTGACTATCTCCGAAATATGCATTTCCGTACATACCAGCTCTTAACTCGTTATCTGGATTATTTTGAATTTCTAAATCAACTGGGAAGTTTAAACTTGTATCTGCTTTTGGAGCGATGAATGTAATTTTTCCTGTAAATGATTTACCAGCCAAAACTGGAGATTCCACTTTAACAGCTTGTCCAATTTTTAAACTTCCGACATTTTTCTCATCTACATTTACTCTCAATTTAAGAGTTGAAACGTTAACTATTTCAAACACCTCTTGACCTGGATTTACGTAAGAACCTGGCTCGATATTTTTCTTGTTTACAATCCCTGAGAAAGACGCTGTAATATTTACATCAGAAGCAGTGATTTTAGCATTCTCTAAATTATTCTTAGCGTTAACCAATTGTAATTTAATATTGTCTAATTGTTGTTTAGTAACACCGCCCGTTGCATAAGCACTTTCAAAACGAGCTACTTCTGCTTTAGCGTTATTAAAAACAGCTTGCGCATTTGAAACTCCAACATTTTGCTTATCACTTTTAACAACTGCTAAAATTTGACCTGCCTTAACAAAAGAACCTTCAGAAACATAAACTTTAGAAACAACACCAGGCGTTTCTGTAGAAATCTTCACATCTTGCTTTGGCATAAAAACACCATTTGCAATGTATTGTCCGTTTACTTCTTTGAATTCAACAGGTTCTACAC
This sequence comes from Paenimyroides tangerinum, assembly GCF_003865405.1. GTDB lineage: Bacteria > Bacteroidota > Bacteroidia > Flavobacteriales > Flavobacteriaceae > Flavobacterium > Flavobacterium tangerinum. Next base: position 87,724 of record NZ_RQVQ01000009.1, on the reverse strand, counting down.
GCACCATAACCGATGCATTTTTCTCAGCAACAATTTGGGTTTGCATTTCGGCTGTTGCTTTGTTCTTATTCAATACATACATAATTCCGGCTAATGCTGCAATTACAACGATTCCAGTAATGATTACTTTTTTCATATTTTATGTTTCCTATTTATTTTGTTAATGTATCTAATTCTCCTTTTGCTTTGATTAACTGAACTTCTGCAAGTTTATAATCTAATAAAGCATTTGTTTGATTGTTTTGGGCATCTGAATAAGAAGTTTCTGCTTCTAATAAATCTGTCAATGTTGCTAAACCGTTTTTATAATTATTTTCTACGTTTTCTAAAACTTGTTTAGCTAATTGAACGTTCTCTTTTTGTGTATTTAATGTAATTAAAGAGTTTGTAATTTGCGCTTTAGCATTTTCGAATTCTAAATTCAAACCTAATTTCGCATCGTTTACATCAGCGTTAAATCTTTCAATATCAACTTTCGCTTGTTTAATTCTTGCTCTATTAACACCTCCATTAAAAATTGGAATACTTAAATTTAATCCAATAGAAGCATAATCAGACCAATAAGCACTTGGATAATGTCTAAACCAAGGCATTTTTTCACCAATACCTAAATAACCATAATTAGCATTTAATCCTAAAGTTGGATAACCTTGTGCTTTTGTTGCTTTAAGATTCAATTCAAGTAATTCACCTTGTTTTTCTAACAATGCAATTTCTGTTCTGTTTAAACCTGTATTTGCATTTTCAGCAAAAGCAACAGAAGTAATTTCGAACGTATTTTCAGGAAGTTCAATTTCATTTTTGATATCCATCCCGATTAAATATTTTAATGAGTTTTCTTGTAATTCAAGAACATTAACTAATTGTTGTTTTCCACTAATCACGTTGTTTAAAGAAACATTCATACGATCTAAATCAATTTTCTTTGCTAAACCGCTATTGTATAAACTTTGAATCACATCACGTACACGAGTTGTATTTTCGATTGTTATATCTAATGTTTCAATTTGTGATTTTGTTTTATACAATTCGTAATAAGTCGAAGCCACTTTCTCAATAACTTGCTCATCGGTCAACTTTGCATTGATTTGATAGAACTCTCTTGTAGATTTTGCAGCTTTCAATCCTGTAAAAACAGCTTGATTAAAAATCTGTTGATTTAATGAAAGAGAAGCTGTTGACTGCCAAGGACGACCCATCTTAATAATTTGAGTTTGACCTCCAAAATCTAAAGCGGTTTCTTGTAAAATTGCATTATAAGTCAAACCTCCATTAGCACTAATTTGAGGCAAAGCACTTGCACGAACTTCATCAATCATAAATTCGCTATTCTTCACATCTAACTTAGCTTTGATAGCTTCAGCTTTATTTTCTAAAGCGAAATTCACCGCATCTTTAAGCGTCAAAATTTGTTGTGCTTGTGCTAAATTTCCAACTAGCAAAGCAATTAAAGCGACTGTGAGCTTTTTCATATATTTAATTTAATTTTTTTAAAATTTGTTCTAAAACTTCCAATCCTTTTGGAGTTACAATTCCTCTTAAATGGTATTCTAAAAATTTTGTGTTTAATTCTTCTATTGTTTTTGATTTCAATAACTCTTCAAAAATATCATTACTCAAAAACGAAGAAGAACTCAAAAAGAAAACGCGTCCAATAAACTCGATATCGATATCTTCTCTATAATATCCTAATCGAACACCATCTTGTAAATTTTTGATAATTGTAGATTCAAAATTATCATGTCGTTTCTTTTCAATTTTTTTTGCTAACTCAGGATAATATTTATTAAACTGATAAATTGCACTCGGCTGAATATTATGTCCGAACAAATCTCCTACACAATTTTTCATATCGAAATGTTCATGAATTGGAGTTTCAGTAGTATCTGCAATCTCTTTCATACGACAAGTTGCAGAATCAAAAACATAATCAACTGTTGCTGCTACCAAATCGTTTTTCGACTCAAAATGCTGATAAATGGTTTTTTTTGAAATTCCCATTTCCTTGGCAATATCATCCATCGTAATAGATTTAAAACCATGATTTACAAACATTTTAAGTGATTTATTTAAAATTGCTTCTTTCATAAATCTATTTTAAAAATTTTCTCGACAAAGTTAATGGAAACTTTTTATACACAAAAAGTTTTCTCGGTTTTATTTTATTAATATTTAGTTAAATAAAATAACCCTTATATTTGTATAAAATTGATAACAACATTATACAAGCAATATGAACTCTATTACAAATTATAAAGAGATCACCTCAAAATACATTAGCCTTCTAAAAATTGAAAAAACGCCAAACGAATTATACGACCCAATTAGATATATTTTATCACTTGGAGGAAAACAATTAAGACCCGTTTTAACTTTATTTTCTGCAGAAATTTTCGGAACTGATTACAAAAAAGCACTTTACGCAGCAACTGCAATTGAATTATTTCACAACTTTTCATTGATTCACGACGACATCATGGACGATGCACCATTGAGAAGAGGAAACAAAACAGTTCATGAAAAATGGAACATAAACACAGCTATTCTCTCTGGAGATGCTATGCTGATTTTAGCTTATCAATATTTTGAAAATTACGAACCTAAAATCTTCAAAGAACTTGCACAACTATTCAGTAAAACTGCTTTAGAAGTTTGCGAAGGTCAACAAATGGATATCAATTTTGAAACAAGAAATGACGTTTCCGTTTCAGAATACATCAAAATGATTGAGTACAAAACAGCAGTTTTAGTTGGAGCAGCATTAAAAATGGGTGCGATTGTAGCAGAAAGCACTGAAGATAATAAAAACGCAATTTATAATTTCGGATTAAACTTAGGAATTGCTTTTCAACTTCAAGACGATTATTTAGATGCATTTGGAGATTCGGCATCATTTGGAAAACAAATTGGAGGTGATATTTTAGAAAATAAAAAAACATACCTTTATTTATTAGCTTTAGAAAAAGCAAACAAGGAAGATAAAGAAGAATTATACAACTGGTTTTCTAAAACAGAAAACAATGGTCAAGAAAAAATAGACCGAGTGAAATCAATTTTTGAAAAAACAGAAGCAACATCAGCAACTCAAAATCAGATTGAAATCTATACAAATAACGCTCTAGAAATTCTTGACAATTTAGACATCAACACAAAACACAAAAACGAATTACGTACATTTGCTTTAGATTTAATGAATCGATCTGTATAATTAAATGGAGAAATCAATTTCATTATTAAATACCGAATTAACAAACAAAGCATTACTCGATCAATTAATACAACAGCTAAATAAAGATTTTTATAGAGCTACTCAAGTAGAAGTTGTACCGAGTGATGCTTCTATTTTTGAAATTGTAGCAAACCTTGAGATTCAATTAAAGTTGATAGTTGACCAACATCCAACAAAGCTTTCAACTCTTTTATATTTAATTGATATTCCTGAACAGGAAGTCCACTCCAATCTAAAAGAAAACCCCGACCAGATGATCGAGGTTCTTACTTATTTGATTTTGAAGCGAGAATGCTTGAAAGTATATTTTAGAAATAAACTCTAACAAACGGCATCCAAGCTTGAGAATAAACAAAATTATCTCGTTTATACAAAACATTATAACGAATACCGACAGTAACATTACTTGTGCGATATCCAGCACCTAAAAACAGCCCCGTATTCCAGAAGTTATCCTTGAATTTTCCGTAATAATATCCACCTGAATACAAATCAATTGAATTATTTACTCGAAGTTGTTCTAATTCCGCAGATAACTGAAATTGAGGAATCGGTGTATATAATCCAATTAAATTAATACCATAAGAACTACTTCTATAATAATCTTTCGACTCAACATAATTATATTGTAACCCAACACCAACAGCTACTTTATCTGTTAAATGATAAATTCCACTAGGAGCAATCGCAATATCCGTAAAATTATTTCCGAAAGACAAACCTAAACCTCCACCAAATTGAACTCTTTCAAAAAAATCACTCTTTATTTTTCTTGGTTCGTTATTTTGAGGATGAACTATTTGTGCATTTATTTCATTCTGACCTAATAATCCAGAAAAGAGCAAAATCCATATAATTTTTTTCATAATCTTATTTTTTTTACATCACAAAGTTAACAATTTTATTTTGCAAACACATGAACAAAATAATACCCTTTTAAAAAAAGTAATGTCATATTTAATAAATTATAAAATTATAATTCTCTGAAATTAAACCAATTCAAAAACTAAGAAAAGAAAAAACAGGTTTTAATAAATTCGTATTTTAAACCCAAAAAAATAAAAAAGACAAAAGTTATTACCTAAAAAAAAGGCATTAAAAAACAATATTCATAGATTTGGAGTTAAATTAATGATTTATATCATTTTGAATATAGAATATACAGAAAAATAATATCATAAAACTCTGTAAAATTTTGTATTATTATTATAAAGTATCGTATTTTTGCACAAATATTTTTTAAACAAAAGGTCTTTAGACAATATTATGGATAGGTTTTCCTTTTTAAACGCGGCACATACGGCATTTTTTGCAGATTTATATGATCAGTACTTAGTAAGTCCTGACAGTGTAGAACCAAGCTGGAGAAGTTTTTTTCAAGGTTTTGATTTTGCAAACGAATACAACGGTAGCCCTGTTGAACAATTATCAAATGCTTACGTAGGTTCAGGAGAATCGACTCAAGCTGTTGAAAGTCTTCAAAAAGAGTTCGCTGTTCTTAAGTTAATTGAAGCTTATAGAACACAAGGACATTTACTAACGAAAACGAATCCTCTTCGCGAAAGACAAGTAGCAACTCCAGATTTATCAATTGAAAAATTTGGATTAAAACAAGCTGATTTAAATACACGTTTTGATGCAGCTAAATCTATAAAACTTCCTGCAAGTACACTTCAAGAAATCTTAAATCATTTAGAAAACGTTTACTGCACTACAACTGGTGTTGAGTTTATGTATATTCCGAATGAAGAAAAAGTAAACTGGATTGCTAATTATTTCGAATCTAAATCTTCTGAATTAAACTCAGACAAAAAGAAACACGTTCTAGAAAAATTAGTTCAAGCAGCTGCTTTTGAAAACTTTTTCCATACAAAATATGTTGGTCAAAAGCGTTTCTCTTTAGAAGGTTTAGAAGCAACTATTCCTGCATTAGATGCATTAATTGATGCAGCAGCTGATATGGGCGTTGAGGAGTTTGTAATGGGAATGGCTCACCGTGGTCGTTTAAACATTTTAGCAAACATCTTCCAGAAACCAGCTCAAAACATCTTTACTGAATTTGACGGAAAAGATTACGCAGATGTAACAGATTCATTCGACGGTGACGTTAAATATCACTTAGGTTACACTTTCGAAAAGACAAATACAAACGGCAAAAAAATCAATTTAAACTTAGCTCCTAACCCTTCGCATTTAGAAACGGTTGGTGCAGTGATTGAAGGAGTTGCTCGTGCAAAACAAGACAAATATTACGCTAACGATTTCTCTAAAGTTTTACCAATCTGTTTACACGGAGATGCTGCAATTGCAGGTCAAGGTATTGTTTATGAAATTGTTCAGATGTCTAAATTACGTGCATACCAAACAGGCGGAACAATTCACGTGGTTTTAAATAACCAAGTTGGATTTACAACAAACTTTAAAGATGCACGTTCTGGAGTTTATTCAACAGATATTGCCAAAGTAGTTGCTGCTCCAGTAGTTCACGTTAACGCAGATGATACAGAAGCAGCTGTTAAAGCTTTGATTTTCGCATTAGAATATCGTATGCAGTTTAACGAAGATGTTTTTGTTGATTTAGTAGGATACAGAAAATATGGTCACAACGAAGGTGATGAACCTCGTTTTACACAACCACTTTTATATAAATTAATTTCTAAGCATCAAAATGCTCGTAACATTTACAACGCTCGCTTATTAGAAGACAAAGTTGTAACTGAAGAATACGTAGTTGCTCTAGAAGATAAATACAAAGCTATATTAGAAGATAATTTAACTATTGCTAAAGCTAACGAAAAAGCAACAGTTATTCCTTTCATGCAACAAGAATGGGTTGGTTATAATATCGCAGATCGTTCTCGTATGATGGAAACTTTTGATACTAAAGTTTCTCGCGAATCTTTAGACAAAGTAGCTGAAGTGATTACAAAACTTCCAGAAGACAAAAAATTCATCAACAAAACAGCTAAATTAATCGGTGACCGTGCTAAAATGTACGAAAACGATCGTTTAGATTGGGCAATGGGTGAATTATTAGCTTACGGAACATTAATGCAAGAAGGTTTTGATGTACGTTTCACAGGACAAGATGTTCAACGTGGTACGTTCTCTCACCGTCACGCTGTAGTTAAAACTGAAGATACAGAAGAAGAAGTAACTATGCTAAACCAATTACAATCTCGTAATGGTGAAATGCGTATCTTCAACTCTCACTTATCAGAATATGCAGTTGTAGGTTATGAATACGGATATGCAATGACAAATCCGAAAGCATTAACTATTTGGGAAGCACAATTTGGAGATTTCTCTAACGGAGCTCAAATTATGATTGACCAGTACATTTCTGCAGGTGAAGATAAATGGAACAACCAAAATGGTTTAGTGATGTTATTACCTCACGGGTACGAACACCAAGGAGCAGAACACTCTTCGGCACGTTTAGAGCGTTACTTACAATTATGTGCAAATCATAATATGTACATTGCTAACTGTACAACTCCAGCAAACCATTTCCATTTATTACGTCGCCAGATGGTAACTGACTTTAGAAAACCTTTAGTTGTTTTCTCTCCAAAAAGTTTATTACGCCATCCAGCAGCAGTTTCTCCAATTGTAGATTTTACAAACGGAAGTTTCCAACCTGTAATTGATGATGTAAATGCTACTGATAAAGCAGCAATCAAAACTTTAGTTTTCGTATCAGGTAAATTCTACTATGATTTAGTTGCTAAAGCTGAAGAATTAGGAAGAAAAGATGTTGCTTTTGTAAGATTAGAGCAATTATTCCCATTACCGATAGAAGAATTAAAAGCAATCATAAATTCTTATCCAAATGTAAATGATTATGTTTGGGCTCAAGAAGAACCACGTAATATGGGAGCTTACGGATTTATGTTAATGAATTTTGACTTAGTTAAATTCCGTTTAGCATCTCCAGCAGACGCTTCTGCTCCAGCAGCAGGTTCTTCTGTACGTTCAAAAGCACGTTATGCTCACGCAATAAACATGGTTTTTGATAAAGATTTAAAATAATATAGTAGTTACAATAACAATATAAATTAATATACTCATGAGTATCTTAGAAATGAAAGTTCCTTCGCCAGGGGAGTCAATCACTGAAGTGGAAATTGCTACTTGGTTAGTAAAAGACGGAGATTATGTAGAAAAAGACCAAGCTATTGCTGAAGTTGATTCAGATAAAGCAACTTTGGAATTACCTGCAGAAGCTAGTGGTATCATCACTTTAAAAGCTGAAGAAGGTGACGCTGTGGCAGTTGGTCAAGTAGTTTGTTTAATTGATACAAGTGCAGCAAAACCATCAGGTAGTGCACCTGCAGCTGAAGCTCCTAAAGCTGAAGTTAAAGAAGAAGCTCCAAAAGCAGCTCCGGCTCCTGCGGCAGCAACTTATGCAACTGGATCAGCTTCTCCTGCAGCAAAAAAGATTTTAGACGAGAAAAACATCGACGCAGCAACTATTCAAGGAACTGGTAAAGATGGTCGTGTGACTAAAGAAGATGCTATCAACGCTGTACCATCTATGGGAACTCCAACAGGAGGACCACGTGGAACTGAGCGTAAAAAAATGTCTATGTTACGTCGTAAAGTAGCAGAGCGTTTAGTTGAGGCTAAAAACACTACAGCTATGTTAACAACTTTCAACGAAGTTAACTTAACTGCTGTAAACAAATTAAGAAACGAGTACAAAGATGCTTTCAAAGCAAAACACGGAGTTGGTTTAGGATATATGTCTTTCTTCACTAAAGCGGTTACTCGTGCTTTACAATTATACCCAGATGTAAACTCAATGATCGATGGTCAAGAGCAAATTAAATTTGACTTCGCTGACATCTCTGTTGCAGTTTCTGGACCAAAAGGATTAATGGTTCCTGTTGTTCGCAACGCAGAATTATTATCTTTCCGTGGAGTTGAAGCAGACATCAAACGTTTAGCTACAAGAGCTCGTGACGGACAAATTACAGTTGATGAAATGACTGGTGGAACTTTTACAATCACTAACGGTGGTGTATTTGGTTCTATGTTATCTACTCCCATCATCAACCCTCCTCAATCTGGAATTTTAGGAATGCACAACATCATCGAGCGTCCAGTTGCTGTAAACGGACAAGTGGTTATCGCACCAATGATGTACATTGCTTTATCTTACGATCACAGAATTATTGATGGACGTGAGTCTGTTGGATTCTTAGTTGCTGTTAAAGAAGCTTTAGAAAATCCAGCTGAATTATTATTAAACAACGATCCAAAAAGAGCTTTCGAGCTTTAGTAGATTGTTTACATATCAAAAAGTCCTTCGTAATGAAGGACTTTTTTTATACGTAAAAGATTTATTTTGTAGCTTTGATAAAAAATAGAACTATGTCTTCATCAAAAAAATCAGCTGCAGTTGGTTTTATATTAATTACCATATTACTTGACGTAATTGGTATCGGAATTATCATTCCGGTTATTCCAAAATTACTTGAAGAACTTCTTCAATCAGACATAACAGAAGCAGCAAAAATTGGTGGATGGCTAGCATTCGCCTACGCGTTTACACAATTCATGTTTGCGCCATTTATCGGAAATCTAAGTGATAAATACGGAAGACGTCCAGTTTTATTAATCTCCCTTTTAGCTTTTGGATTGGATTACTTATTATTAGCTGTCGCACCTACAATAGGATTGGTATTTCTTGGAAGAATAATTGCAGGAATTACCGGTGCAAGTATTTCTACTGCAACGGCCTATATTGCGGACGTCAGCACTCCTGAAAACCGAGCAAAAAACTTTGGTATGATTGGTGCAACTTTTGGTGTTGGATTTATCATTGGTCCTGTTATCGGTGGATTATTAGGTCAATATGGATCACGAATTCCTTTCTACGCAGCGGCACTTTTGTGTTTTTTAAATTTTTTATACGGAATATTTGTACTTCCTGAATCCTTACCTAAAGAAAAAAGAAGAAATTTTGAATGGAAAACTGCAAATCCAGTTGGAGCACTTTTACGTCTTAAGAAATTCCCAGAAGTACTTGGGCTAGCAGCAGCTATTTTCTGTATGTATTTAGCTTCACACGCAATTCACGGAAACTGGAGTTTTTATACGATGTATCGATTTAAATGGGATGAACAAATGGTTGGAATTTCATTAGGAGTCATCGGATTTTTAGTTGCTGTCGTTCAGGGTGGATTGATTCGTTGGGTAAATCCGAAGTTAGGAAATTCAAAAAGTATTTTGATAGGTTTATCATTAAACTGCTTAGGTCTATTACTATTTGCTTTCGCACAAGAAAGCTGGATGATGTTTGTATTTTTAATCCCATATTGCTTGGGAGGAATTGCTGGACCAGCCATGCAAACCGAAATCACAACACACATTCCGCCAACAGAACAAGGACAAATACAAGGAACTTTAGCAAGTTTAAATAGTGCAACAGCCATTTTTGGCCCTTTGTTAATGACTAATGTATTTTATTATTTCACACATGATCAAGCACCATTTTTATTTCCTGGAGCTCCGTTTATCATTGCTGTAGTTTTTATGCTTTTGGCAATTTTTATATCAAACAAAAGTTTACGTAAATACTCAAATTCCTATATCAAAAAATAAATGAGTTCTTTTTATTATATCGACCGAAGCGACGTTAATTTAGACGATGTCGTTTTCAACGAAAATGTAGCAAAACAAATTGAAGATTTTTTGTTGGAACAACAATTCAAAGAAAAATTACTAAGTTATCAATTACCAATTGCCAATAAAATTTTGATGTATGGTGCAACCGGTTGTGGCAAAACCATGACTGCAAAAGCAGTAGCCAAACATTTAAACAAAAAATTAGTTATTGTAAATCTTGCAACCATTATTTCATCAAAACTGGGTGAAACAGCTAAGAATATCGACGCTTTATTTAAAGAAGCGCAATATGAAGGTTTGGTTTTATTTTTTGATGAATTCGATTCGTTAGGTCAAATTAGAGATTACGACAACAAAGACAATTCTGAAATGAAACGCGTGGTAAATGCGATTTTACAATTGATAGATAATTTCCCACAGAAATCTATTTTAATGGCAGCAACCAATCAGGTTCAAATGATTGATGAAGCTTTAAAACGCAGGTTTGAAATGCATTTAGAATTTACAAATCCAACAAACGAAACTTTGGATTTGTATTATGATAAATTGCTAGCCAATTTCCCAAAAGAATATTGCGAAATCAATCGAACGTATAACACTTCGTTTGCAGAAGCAAAGAATTTAGCCTTATATCAAGTAAAGAAAAACATCATACAATCTGAAATAAAAAATCAAAAAGTAGCTAATTAGATAACTTTTCGTTTTTAATAAACTCAGATAAATACTACCTTTGATAACCTTATTACAAATTTATGATGCATTGGAACCAGTTGCTTTCGTTGAAAAAACACGGCGACGAACATATAAGAAATAGAAAAGACGAAAAAGATTCAAGAGTTGGTTTTGAAGTTGATTATGACCGAATTATTTTCTCAAATCCCTTTAGAAGTTTACAAGACAAAACGCAAGTCATTCCACTTTCTAAAACTGATTTTGTTCATACCAGATTAACACATAGTTTAGAAGTTTCTGTTGTTGGTCGTTCTCTTGGAAGATTGGTTGGCGAGCAAGTTTTGGACAAACATGAAGGTTTAAGAGAATTAGGTTATACCATTAACGATTTCGGCGCTATTGTCGCAGCAGCTTGTTTGGCACATGATATTGGAAATCCACCATTTGGACATTCTGGAGAAAAAGCAATTGGCGATTTCTTTAAAAACGGTTTAGGTGAAAAATATCGTTTGGATTTAGAACCAAAACAATGGCAAGATTTAATTGATTTTGAAGGAAACGCAAACGGTTTTAATGTCTTAACAACAAGCAGACCGGGAGCCGAAGGTGGTTTACGAATTTCGTATGCTACTTTGGGAACATTTATGAAATACCCTAAAGAAAGTTTACCTAAAAAACCAACCTTAGATGTTTCTGATAAAAAATACGGATTCTTTCAAAGTGATAAAGAAGCTTTTTTAGATGTTGCTAACGAATTGGGTTTAATTTCTAAAAACAAAGAAGAAATTCGTTACCACCGTCATCCGTTGGCTTATGTAATGGAAGCTGCAGATGATATTTGTTACACAATCATCGATTTTGAAGATGGAATTAATTTAGGTTGGATTCCAGAAGAACACGCTTTGGAGTTCTTAATCAAAATTGTAAAAGACAACATCAATTCATCGAAATATGCACAATTACAGACCAAAGGAGAACGCGTAAGTTATTTACGAGCTTTGGCTATTGGAAGTTTAATTAACGATGCCGTTCGCGTTTTTATGGATAATGAAGAAGCCATAATGATGGGAGAATTTCCATTTGCTTTGACCGAAAAATGCACTTATGTAGCGCAGATGAAAGACATCATTACCATTAGTATTTCTAATGTTTACGAAAGTAAAGAAGTGATTCAGAAAGAAGTGATTGGTTACCAAGTAATCAATACCTTATTAGAGAAATTCACAACCGCAGTAAACAACCAATATAACGGAGAAATGTCGCATTTTGACGATTTAATCTTAAAAATGCTTCCGGAACAATATCACATAGAAACCGATTCGCTTTACGAACGTTTAATGAATGTTTGTAAATTCGTTTCGATGTTAACCGACGGAAAAGCTTTAGAGCTTTATCAATCGATTAAAGTAGCGTAAAAAAAAACGGCTTTTCAATTTAGAAAAGCCGTTTTTTTTATTCTTGAAAATATGGTTTTACATTATTTCCTTTTATATAATCTTCAACAATACCATATTCATCGATATCAACAAATTCTAAAAAGTCGGAATCCCTAATATGTTCCCATAGTAAGTGATTTTTATCGATATTTTTTTGTGGCTCTCTACCAAGGATATAATATTTACCTTTATTATTTCCTTCTAATTCAATTGCTTTTGTTAATGAAACAAATCTAGTTATATCATTCTCTAGATAATAATGTTTCTTTTCAAAATCAATAGTTTGACCAGCTAATGGGACACAATTCATTCCTAGAAAATCAACTTCAATCGGAGCGAATAAATTCTCAAAATTTTCAGAATTTAATAAAATTTCAATATTTACATTTGTTTCAATTCTCGGGAATAAATTTTCTTTAACTCGTGTATGAATATTAACTTCTGGTATTGCCTCCTCAATTATTTCAAATTTGTGAATATACTTTTCAAATAACTTAATAAAGTTATCTCTCTGAAAATCAATATCAATTGATTTAGGTTGTGAAAATTGAACTATATTATTAGAATATTTAGACAAATAAGAGATATAGCTTTCAGATACCCAATTATTTTTTAAATCTCTATTTGAAAAAAGGCTATTATTGATTTTATTATCAATATTCAACTCTTTCTGAATAGAGAGTAAGTACTTTTTAATTAAATTAAATCTTTCAGAATCCATCAAACTTTTAAAAACTGAAAGTTTTTCATTAGAAAAATTATAAAAATGCTCTTGACCATTAAACATAACCATTCCAATGCTAATCTTTTCATTTAAAGCAGCATTAAGAGTTACATATAATATTGAATAAATAGTTTTCATTAGTTTAATATAAAAGATTGAACAAATTCTCTAAAATTAGTTTCACATTGTCTTTTCCATTCATCAGTGAATAAGTTTTCAATGATTCTTTGTCTAATTTGTTCTATGTTAATGTTCCAAGTTTCTGGAACTAAACTTAATATCTCATCTAATTTGTTTTCGCATTCTATTGTGTAAAGGTAGAAATTTTCAACCAAGTTATCCACAATTTCATTTATTTTCTTGTTTTTACCAAACAAAATTTTTGCCAAATCTGTTTTTATAATTGAATCATCTTCTGTCAGTTCTGCAATTCCATAATCTAAAAAACTTGAATTAAATATATTTACGTGATCAATTGCATAAAAAAAATTTAATTTTTCTGGTGAAACGTATAAAAGTAAATTAAAATTATTATGATTTCTATCTTCATTTGCCATCCAAATATCAAATAACGCTATTTTCAAAAAATCATTTTTATCGGTAATCTTATCTCTAAATGACTTTTCTTCAAACATAGACATTGTAGTGTAATCAATCTCTTTGGAATTATCCAAATACAAAGATCCAAAACATACCTTGTCAAACCAACCTAAATTTAGTTGAGGAAACTTTGTTAAATTTATATGTTCTGACTTAACTTTTATTAACGCAGTTTCTGGTATTTTAATTTCAAATACTTTCGCAAACTCTGCTGCAATTAATTCATTGAATAAATATTTAGGGAATTTATCATATTTACATACCCAATCATTTAAATCATTACAGGTAACCAATAATGGCGTACTACCTTGTGTATCGAATATACGATGAACCCCTTCAATTGTTTGAAGTATCTTCATTGTTTGAATTTAGTTAACAATCTAAAAACAAATATATTAAATAATAAACATCCTGCAACATCTGTAACTGTTGCACTACTCCAATTTTATAATATAACACATAATTTATAACCTCGTTTAATGAATCTTAAGCGAGGTTAATTTCATTAGTATACTAAAATTAAAATATCTTGATAATACTTTAAATCTTCAATTTTGAAATAAAATTTTGTAAACGAGTACCGTTAACTTAAAAATAAAAAAAGCTCTCCGAAATCCGAAGAGCTTTACTATTTTCTTTCACTTAATTACGTTTTCCTTGCACAGAAAAGAGGCTTTATTAAGCATTACGCTACAAAGATATCTATTATATTTGTTAATACAATACTTTTAGATTTATTTTTTATGGAATATAATAAACTCGAGTACTACTTATCGCAACCAAGACTAAATAGATTCTTTGTTGCTTCGGGGAATTCAAAAACAAAAGCTCAAAAATTGTATCGAGCAAATCTAAGAGTTGCTCAATCATTCTATCCTATCTTGAACTTGTTTGAAATCTTCTTAAGAAACATCTGTAATTATCATGTTTCTTCTCATTTTGCAAATCCTAATTGGATCATTACAGAAAAGAATGGTTTTATGAATCATAATTCATTAACAGCATCAAAATTTTTCCTTAAAAACTCAATAATTAACTCAGAAAAAAGCATTAAACGAAAAGGTGGATTAATTACAGCTGGTAAAGTAGTTGCTGAACAATCTTTTGGTTTTTGGACTAGTTTATTCGACACTCATCACTATCGTTTAATTGGTGGTGTGGTTATTCATTGTTTTAAACACAAACCTGCTAGTATAAATAGAAGTATTTTAAATCAAAAATTAAATAGAGTAAGAGAATTTAGAAATAGGATTTATCATAATGAACCAATCTGTTTTCAGGGTAATTTAATAGATTTCACATATGCTGAAAATATAAAAAATGAAATATATGAACTCTTAAGTTGGATCGATCCAGAATTGTCAAATTACGTTGAGTATTTCGATGCAATAGAAAGTAAAATAAATATTGGAAAGAAAATATAAAATACTACGCCAAATAACTAAACTTTAGCTTCCCTCTGCTCCGGCATCTAGCCTAAAACTAACCATAATAACATAAAAATAACCAGCAGTAATTTTAGGATTACTGCTTTTTTATGGACTAAACCATTGTAAATTTCTTGTATTTGAGGTTTCGTTGTTTTATATAATCCGATAGTTTTAAATGAAAATTTCTATAAAAAATATCTACTGCAAATAAATAGTAATCAGTATTTAGTGAACCGTAATTTTTATTTAGTAAATGAAATTTATTTAAATTAAAAAACAGCTTTTCCGTTTTTAGAAGCCGATTTGTGTTTTTATTAACAACGAACAAGGATTAATTTTCTTAATTTTAATCATTCAAGATAACATTCTAAAAACAATCAAAATGAAAAAGACTTTAATTCTGATGACGATTCTTTTTGGAATTTCAATAGTAACGATGAGCTTTTCGCGTTGTCAATCAAATCCAACTTATACAACAAATTTTAAAAACGAAACTGATATGAACACAAATAATAGAAAAGAAATTTATTTTGCGGGCGGTTGTTTTTGGGGAACTGAATATTTTTTCCAACAAATAAGAGGCGTTCTTGAAACCCAAGTTGGTTATGCAAACGGTCATACAGAAAATCCAACCTATGAACAAGTGGTAAGCCATACCACAGGATTTGCAGAAACTGTGAAAGTTGTTTACGACCCAGATCAAGTGGATATTAATTTATTAATTGATTTATATTTTGATACCATTGACCCAACAAGCATCAACAAACAAGGAAATGATGTGGGTGATCAATATCGAACTGGAATTTATACGACTGATGATGAAACAGCGGTAATTGTAAAAAACAGAGTTAATCAATTAGCAAAAGAATATGATAAACCATTAGCTGTTGAAACGATTCCGTTAGAAAAATTTTACAAAGCAGAAGAATATCATCAAGATTATTTAGAAAAAAATCCAACAGGATATTGCCACATTCCAACCAAACTTTTTGAAATGGCGAAAAAAGCTAATCCAAAAACAGAGGCTAAAACAGCTTATCAAAAACAGGATAAAGAAGCTTTAAAAGCAACCTTAACTCCTATTCAATATCAGGTTACGCAAGAAAACGGAACGGAAAGAGCTTTTCAGAACGAATATTTTGATGAGTTTAGAGACGGGATTTACGTTGATATTACCACAGGCGAACCGTTGTTTGTTTCTACAGATAAGTTTGAATCGGGTTGTGGATGGCCAAGTTTTTCTAAACCGATTGACAATAGTTTAATTGACGAGAAAACAGATAAAACTTATGGTATGATTCGTACGGAAGTTCGTAGTAAAACGGGTGATGCGCATTTAGGACACGTTTTTGAAGATGGTCCAAAAAACAAAGGTGGCTTGCGTTACTGTATTAATAGTGCTTCGTTAAAATTTATTCCAAAAGAAGAAATGAAAGCCAAAGGTTACGAAGCGTATTTAAAATTACTAGATAAATAAATTGACTAAAGCATCTCAGCATTGGGGTGCTTTTTTTTGCCCTAAAACACAATAAAAAAAACATATATAACACGCGTTTTAACAAATTAATATTCTACTAAACCAATAATAAACCATATAAAGAACTTTACAACATATAAAAACAAAACAAAAAAACTAAAAAACCTACAAAAAACATTTTCTTTTTCAAACTAACTATTTGACTTGCAACTTATTATTATTATTGTGATAGAAGTTTTAGAAAAGTTCTAAAACATTTATTAACAATTAATCATTTATATTATGAAAAAATTAATGTTCAGTGCATTAGTTTGCGTAGCTTTTGCTTTTAGTGGTTTTGCTTCGAATGAAGAAGTTAAGGGAGAAAAAACAAAAATAAATGAGCAGGAAAACATCCAAGTTTCTGAAGAAAAAAACTTCGCAGAAGCTTGTTATATAACAATTACAACAACAAGAAAAGATGGAACAACTAGAACACAAGAATATTATGTCAGTTCTTCTCCCTTCAAAACATGTGAAGAAGCAGTAGCTGATTTAAATAAAAAATTTAAAGAAGCACAGGAAAAACAATCAAATACAATCAGTAAAAGTTAAAATGATTTAATATAATGATCTGGTTGTTCGTTTAAAAGTTTATATTTTTTTACTAATTTCTAAATGTCATAAATTTAAAAAAGTCTAGACTTTGATAAGCGAACAATCAGAATCAGTAACTATCCAATACGTTAACTTAAAAATCAATGAAATACCTATCTGTAATACTATTTTTATTGTCTTCATTTTCAATATTCTCACAAAACAATTTATATGAAATAGAATATGTTTATGTAGCGAATAACGACGAAACAGTTCAAAGTTTTGACAAATTATATTATGACAGTTTAAAGAAAAAAGCTTTCTATAAGCAAGGAAATACAAAAGTAATTGCTAATTTCTATCAACCAAAAAATGAATATGAAATAGTAATACCAAGTGATGGAAAAAATACTGATTTTATTTATGTAGATTTTAATAAAAATATTTTATACAATCAAATATCTCCATTACATAATACTTATATCACAACCGAACCTATCCCAATTATAAATTGGAAAATTACTGAAGAAACAAAATCAATCAATGAAATTGAACTAACAAAAGCGACTACCACTTTTAGAGGAAGAAATTATGAAGTTTGGTTTTCATATGAACATCCAATATCAATTGGCCCTTGGAAATTCAATGGTTTACCAGGTTTAATATTCGAAGTTATCGAATTGGCAGAAACAAATAATTATAGTTGGAAACTGAAATCTTTAAAAACAAAAAAAGGAATTCTACCTTTTAATAATCCATTAGACAGAAACTTAATCGATATAAAAAATTTTATAAATAAATATCAAGAAGATTTCATTGACGATGAAAACATTCTTCTTTCAAAAATGGAATTAAATTTTCCTAATAGAAAAAAAGAGGAGATTATAAAAGATTTTGAAAAATTTCGTCTTAAAGACATTGAAAAAAAATACGAATGGGAAGAATAAAACATCTTCATAATACGTTTATAAGTTAAAAAAAAACACTTTCTTTTTCATTTTAAGGAATTTTAAGTAAAGTAGCATTCTAATAAAACATTAAAAATTAGAACAAAACATAATTTAAAACAGATAAATCACCAAAAAAAAAACTAAAAAATAAGCAAAAAACATTTTCTTTTTCAAACTAACAATTTGATTTGCAGTGTATTATTATTATTATTATTATTATTATTGTGATAGAAGTTTTAGAAAAGTTCTAAAACATTTATTAACAATTAATCATTTATAGTATGAAAAAATTAATGTTTAGTGCATTAGCTTGCGTAGCTTTTGCTTTTAGTGGGTTTGCTTCGAATGAAGTGGTGAATGAAAACCTAGAAATTAAAAATGGAGAAAACACAACTACAATTGAGAAATATGTATTTTCTGAAGAGGATGGATGTACTATTTGTAATTTAATAACACTAAAATTTGATGACTATGGAGATCTAAAAAGTTCTTCAACACAGAGAGTTAGAGTTTGTAATAACACTTGTGATGAAATAAACAAAAAACTAAAAGATATGCAAGACGAAAGAGATAGTAAAGATGCTACTCCTGAAAATAATGATTACATGATTGCATATTAATTTTTTTAAGGAAGTTTAAATTTAAACTTCCTTAAAAATTACTAACATAAATTCAAAAAAAATGTTTAAGATTATTTACATCGTTTTATTATGCTCCTTTGTAAGTCACGCACAAAAGAAAGAAGCTATTAAATTGACATACAAAGCAACTAATTATTTAGATATTACAGCAATTAGTTATGATGATTTGTATTTATTTACTGATAAATCAAAAAGCTTTTATATAAAAGGCAAATTTTCATATAATAGACGAAAAAATTCACCTGATGCAATTTATTCATTACCAAACTCAAAAGAAGCAAACTACATATACATCACTGAAAATCAAAATTTTAAAATAAAATCAAAAATAAAAAGACTGGATAACTTTTATTATTTTGAGGAAACAATACCAATACAAAATTGGAAATTGTCAGATGAATTCAAAACAATAAAAGAGGTAAAACTACAAAAAGCAACTACAACTTTTAGAGGTAGAAATTATACGGCTTGGTGTGATTTAAATACTCCTATATCACAGGGTCCTTGGAAATTTAACAATTTACCAGGTTTAGCTTATGAAATAAATGATGATGCTCAAGATTTCCATTTCGAATGGCAATTAATCAAAATCGCAGAACCAAAAGAATATAATTTTACCACTTACGATTTTAGTAAAGAAAAAACAATTAATCAACAAGATTATATAAAAAAATTAGATGAATATTATAAAGATACTGTAGATATATCATCAACGAGATTATTAGAAGAACTTGATGTTGAAATATTAGACACAACTTATCAAAAAATTGATTATAGAAAAAGAGAGTTAGAAAAAAAATACGAATGGGAAGAATAAAACACCTCATAAAAATAGTTATTGTAGCAGCAGTTTTACTTTTGGGTAAAGCTGCTGTTGCACAATCTATACAAGGTGTGGTAAAAAACCAAGAAGCTACGGCATTAGATAATGTAAGTGTTATTGTAAAAAATAGTGATAACAAAACCATTACGTATGCTTTCACCAAAAACAATGGTTCTTTTACATTCGAAAACTTAGAAAAGCAAATTTACACGCTACAAATAAATACTTTGGGTTACGAAAAGCAAATCCTTACCGTTGATTTAACTCAAGAATCCAACAAAAAAATTGAAGTTGTTTTAACTGTAAAAGAGGAACTGCTAGAAGAAATCATCATTGAGCATGTAGCGCCAATCCGAGAAAAAAACGATACCATCGTTTTCAATGTAAAAGCCTTTGCTGATGGTACCGAAAATGTGGTTGAAGATTTACTAAAGAAAATTCCGGGTGTTCAAGTATCCGAAAACGGAACAGTAAAAGTCGGCAATCAAGAAATTGAAAAAATCATGATTGAAGGTGATGACTTTTTTGAAAAAGGCTACAAACTACTTTCTAAAAACATGCCCGTCCGCCCTTTAAAAACGGTAGAACTTTTAAAAAATTATTCCAATAACAAACATTTAAAAGGTATTGAAAATAGTGATAAAGTGGCGCTTAATTTAACTTTAGAAGACGATGCTAAAAGAGAATGGTTCGGAAATGTCGATGCAGGTTACGGTGTAGTTTCTGAAAATCGATATACGGTTCGTGGTAACTTAATGAACTTTAGTAAAAAAAGTAAATACTATTTTTTAACCAATCTAAACAATTTGGGCGAAGATGCTACTGGCGATATCGGTCATCTTATCCGTTCGTCCAATGATTACGTAGTTGGCGATAATCAATCAAGTAATAAATATTTGAGTTTGGCTCCTTCAACGGCTTCGTTACGTGACAACAGAACCAATTTTAACAATGCCGAATTACTTTCGTTAAACAGTATTTTTACACTTAATCCAAATACAAAACTAAAAGCCATTGCATTTTTAAACGCCAACGAGCAAAATTATTTCAGAGATAGTTTCGATTCATTTTCTGACGGAAATACGCAATTTGAAAATACCGAAAATTACAAAATGCGTCAGAAACAATTTAGTGTTTTTGGAAAGTTAGATTTAACACACGATTTCAGTAAAAAAGCAACTTTAGAAGTTTCCACACGTTACAATTACAACACCAATAAAGATGCAAGTAACATTGACTTTAATGCCGAAAATTTAGAAGAACGTCTAAAAACAAATACCAATTATTTCGATACCAAAGCCGTTTATACAGTAAAACCAACTGATAAAAAAGTGTGGATTTTAGCAGGAAGATTTATCTCTGAAGAAACGCCACAAAATTATGGAGTAAATCAATTTGTGTATCAAGATTTGTTCAACACAAATGCGCAAGCAGTGAAACAAACATCGAACGATAAAATGAATTTTGTTGGTTTTGAAGCTAAATTTTTGGACCGAAGACCAAACGGACATTTGCTTGAATTTAATCTAGGTTCTGAATTTCGACACGATAATTTAAATACTCATTTTGCGTTAATTGAAAACAATTCTGAAGTTTTTCCTGAAGATTTTCAAAATCAAATGAAATTCCAAAACAATAATTTGTATGCGAATTTGAGTTATGCGTATCAATTTTCTGAAGCTTTTCGATTGGTTCCAAACATAAAACTGAATTATTTTAATCAGGAATTAACTTCGTATAACGATACAAAAAAATACAATCCAATTTTAATAAATCCAGGTTTGGGATTTAATTGGGACATCAATCGTAAAAACAAATTACAAGGAAGTTATAGTTTCAATTGGCAAACCAACGATTTTATGAATATGAATCCGAATTATATTCACACTGGTTTTAGAAGTTTTTCTTTAGGTTATGCGGATTTTACCAAGTTTGCGAATCATAATGCGAATTTAGGTTACACTTACGGCAATTGGTCTGACCGATTTTTAGCTTCTGCTTTTGTAGGATATAGTTTTGCTGACAGTTATTTTTCAAGCAAATCTGATTTAACTCAAAATTATTCGCTTTCAGAACCGATTGTTTTAAATGATAGAGATATGATTTTTTACAACGCAACTATCGATTATTATTTCAAGTTCATGAAAACAAATCTGAAACTTAATTTTGGCGGAAATACGTCACATTTTCAAAATTATGTAAACGATTCAGACATCAGAAATATCACCTCAAACGGAATCGATTATGGTTTTGAATTGCGTTCAGGTTTCAATGGATTGTTTAATTATCACGTAGGTTCAAAATGGAATTATTCCGAATTTAAAACCAATTACAAAGTTGACTATACCAATAACAGAAGTTTTGTGAATCTAACTTTCCGTTTTAGTAAAAAACTATTTGCAACCTTACGTAACGAACGTTATTATTTTGGAGGATTATCAGAAGGTAAAAAAGATTTCTACTTTTCAGATTTCAACATCAATTATAATATGAATGATAAGATTCAGTTTGAGTTTATGGTAAATAATATTTTCAATAACGATACATTCACTAGTTACAGTATTACCGACATTAGTGTTTCACAAACCAATTACAAATTGATTTCTCGATATGCTTTATTAAAAATCAGTTATCGTTTTAAATAAAAAAACCGCTCTAATAATAGAACGGTTTTTATTTTTTCTTACTTAATTAAGTAAATACTAATTCTTAAGCTTCGAATGGTACAATAGAAACGAAAGATTTGTTATCTCTCTTTTTCACGAATTGTACAACTCCGTCAACTTTAGCATGTAAAGTGTGATCTTTACCCATGTAAACGTTTTCACCTGGGTTATGCTTAGAACCTCTTTGTCTTACAATGATGTTTCCAGCAATAGCAGCTTGACCACCAAAAATCTTAACGCCTAAACGTTTCGATTCTGATTCTCTACCATTCTTAGAACTACCGACACCTTTTTTGTGAGCCATGATGTTTTGGTTTTAAATTGTTTATACTTTTTTAGTTACAGTTATCTAATTTCTTAGATATTGATTCCCTCAATTACGATTTGAGTTAATGCTTGTCTGTGACCATTTTTCTTTTTGTATCCTTTTCTTCTTTTCTTTTTGAAAACGATAACTTTATCACCTTGAAGGTGTCTCAAAACTTTCGCTTCTACTGAAGCTCCTGTTATAGCTGGGGCGCCTAAAGTAATTGCTCCTGCGTTATCAACGAAAAGAACTTTATCAAACGTTACATTTGATCCTTCTTCTGTTGCTAAACGGTGAACATAAACTTTTTGGTCTTTGCTAACTTTGAATTGTTGCCCTGCTATCTCTACGATTGCGTACATAACAATAAAAATTAATTAAGTTTATTATAAGTCTGCAAATATAAATCTTTTTATTGATTTTAAAAATAGATTCTCTCTTTTTTTATTCAACTAAGTTACTGACAATTATTAATCTAAAAAAAATATAAAAAAGTGTAACAATTTTCGGAAATTGCGACTTATTTGGAACAAAGTCAAAATTAATTTAAATTAAAATTATGAAAAAATCTTTAACAGCTTTGACTGCAGCTCTGTTTTTAAGTGGTGCTGTATTTGCTCAAAAAGTTGAATTTGAAGAGTATACATTGGACAACGGTCTGCATGTAGTTTTACATCAAGACAAATCGGCTCCAGTTGTTGTTACTTCTGTAATGTACCACGTGGGTGCTAAAGACGAGAATCCAGAGCGTACAGGATTCGCGCATTTCTTTGAACATTTATTATTTGAAGGAACAGAAAATATTGAAAGAGGAGAATGGTTCAAATTAGTTACTGCTAACGGAGGACATAATAATGCAAATACTTCTGACGATAGAACTTATTACTACGAAGTTTTCCCATCGAACAATTTAGAGTTAGCTATCTGGATGGAATCTGACCGTTTGCTACAACCAGTTATCAACCAAATCGGAGTTGACACTCAAAATGAAGTTGTTAAAGAAGAAAAACGTTTACGTGTTGACAACCAACCTTACGGAAATTTAATTACTGAGGTTAAACGTAATATGTTTAAAAAACACCCTTATCGTTGGGCACCAATCGGTTCTATGGAACATTTAGATGCTGCAACTTTAGAAGAATTCCAAGCTTTTAATAAAAAATTCTATATTCCTAACAATGCTGTTTTAGTAATTGCTGGAGATATCGATTTCAAACAAACAAAAGAATTAGTTCAACAATACTTCGGACCTATTAAAAAAGGAACTCCAGTTGAGCGAATCAAAATTACAGAAGATCCAATTACTACACCAATCATTGCTGAGTACCAAGATCCGAATATTCAATTACCAATGTATATCACTGCTTACAGAACTCCATCTAACAAAACAAGAGATGCTCGCGTTTTAGATATGGTTTCTTCTATTTTAACTGGTGGTAAATCTTCTCGTTTATACAAAAAATTAGTTGATCAAGACAAAATGGCAATGCAAGTAAGTGCATTTAACTTCTCTCAAGAAGACTACGGAATGTATTTAATTTTAGATATTCCAATGCCAGGATTCACGCGTGAACAACTTCAAAAAGTAATCGATGCAGAAATTGTTGATTTACAAACAAACTTAATTTCTGAAAGAGATTACCAAAAATTACAAAACGAGTTTGAAAATAACTACGTAAACAGTAACTCAAACTTAGAAAGTTTAGCTGAAAATTTAGCAACTAACTATTTATTGATGGGAGACATTAATTTAATTAATGAAGAAATTAATATTTACCGTTCTATTACAAGAGAAGAAATTAGAGAAGTAGCTAAAAAGTATTTACAACCAAACGCGCGTTTACTTTTAGATTACGTTCCTGTTAAAGAAGAAGCTGCAAACTAAGATTATTTAAGAAATGAAAAAAATATTTATTATAGCGACAGCTTTAATGCTTTCTTTAAGCTCTGAAGCTCAAATCCAAAGACCACAACCAAAACCAGGACCAGCTCCTGCGGTTAACATCTCTAAACCAAAAGAATTTACTCTTAAAAATGGTTTAAAAGTTTTAGTCGTTGAAGATCATAAATTACCTCGCGTAAGTTATAGTTTAACTATCGATACAGCTCCTTACCACGAAGGTAATATTGCTGGTGTTTCTTCATTAACTAGTTCAGTAGTTGGTAACGGAACAAAAAAAATATCTAAAGAAGCTTTTACAGAAGAAATTGATTTCTTAGGAGCTAGCATCAACTTTTGGAACACAGGTGCATCAGGAAGTGGTTTATCTAAATACAGCGAACGTATTTTAGAAATTATGGCTGATGGAGCTTTAAATCCAATTTTCTCTCAAGAAGAATTTGACAAGAGTAAAGCTCAAGCAATTGAAGGTTTAAAATCTTCTGAAAAATCAGTTACAGCAGTAGCAGGTCGTGTTGAAAATGCTTTATTATTCGGAACACATCACCCTTACGGAGAATTCGAAACAGAAGAAACGATTAGTGCTGTTACTCTACAAGATGTAAAAGATAATTATGCTTCTTATTTCGTTCCTGAAAATGCTTACTTAGTAATCATCGGTGACGTTGATTATAAAAAAGTAAAAAAACAAGTTGAGAAATTATTCGGAGGATGGAAAAAAGCATCTGCTCCAAAACAAGAATTCCCAGCAACTAAAAACGTTGGTAAAACTCAAATCGACTTTGTTGATATGCCAAATGCAGTTCAATCAGAAATCGCGATTGTAAATGCAGTTGAATTAAAAATGACTGACAAAGATTACTTTGCTACAACAATGGCTAACCAAATTCTTGGTGGTGGTGGAGAAGGACGTTTGTTCTTAAACCTACGTGAAGCAAATGGATGGACTTACGGAGCATATTCTTCTATTGGTTCAGGAAAATATACTTCTAAATTCAAAGCTACTGCTTCGGTAAGAAATTCTGTAACTGATAGTGCAGTTGTTGAATTTATGAAAGAAATTCACAAAATCAGAACTGAAAAAGTTACTGAAGATGAATTGAAATTAGCTAAAGCTAAATTTATCGGAAACTTTGTAATGGGAACTCAAAAAGCAGGAACAATCGCTTCTTTTGCTTTGAGAACTAAAACACAAGATTTACCTGTTGATTTCTACGAAAACTACATTAAAAATTTAAATGCAGTAACTGTAGAAGACGTTCAAAAAGCTGCTAACAGATATTTCCAAGCAGAAAATTTAAGAATTATCATTGTTGGAAAAGCAGCTGATGTTTTACCAGGATTAGAAAAATTACCTTATAAACTTCATTTCTACGATAAGTTTGGTAAACCAACTTCTAAACCAGAATTAAAAAAAGAAATCCCAGCAGGTGTAACTGTTAAATCTGTAATTGATAATTACACAAATGCTATTGGTGGTGAATCTAAATTAAAAACAGTTAAATCAATTTCTACAACTGCTAATGCAACTGTTCAAGGAATGGAATTAACTACTGTTACGAAACAAACTAACAAAGGTCAATTAAATTCAACTACAACAATGATGGGTCAAACAATGTCTAAACAAATTGTTACTCCATCAATGGGATATGTTGAACAACAAGGACAAAAACAAACATTAACTGGTGACGATTTGAAACAAGCTCAAGCTTCAGCAAAATTGTTTAGTGAAATGGAATTAGCTTCTAAACCTGGTGTTGTTTTAGTTGGTATTGAAAACATTGAAGGTGTAGATTGTTATGGAATCAAAGATGGTGATACAACTCATTATTTTGATACAAAAACAGGTTTAAAAACTGCAACAGCAACAGCATTTGACATGCAAGGTCAACAAGGTGTTCAAACTGTATATTTCGCAGACTACAAAGATGTAAAAGGGATTAAAGTTCCTTTCAAAACAACAGTGAATATGGGTATCGACATCGAAATGATTACTAAAGATGTTAAAATCAACGAAGGAGTTTCTGACGCTGATTTCAAATAATATAAAAAAACTTAATTTTTAAGCCTCCATTTTTTGGTGGCTTTTTTTTTATAAATTTGTTCAATAATAAAAATATTATTACGCATTAATTCAAACAATAATAAAAATGAAAAAATCAATCGCATTATTGGCTTTATCAACTATTTTCATGGTAAGCTGTAAAGATAAAGTTGTAGATACAGTTGAAACTGATGGCACAGATTCTCCACAAATTGAAAACGTAACTCAACAAGATACTACTTCTACAGAACTTACTCCTACAGAAGCAGAAGGTTACGAAACCGCTACTGGTGATGAACTAAAATAATTTAAAAAAACATAATTTTTAAGCCTCCATTTTTTGGTGGCTTTTTTTTTATACATTTGTATATATAAAATTGTTATTAATAATTCAAAAACATAAGAAAATGAAAAAAACATTCGCTTTATTAGCCTTATCTACTATTTTCTTGGTAGGATGTAAAGACAAAGTTGTAGAAACAATCGACTCTAACGGAAAAGATTCTTTAGCAATAGAAAACACTTCTAATGAAGTTACTGGAGTTATGGAGAAAGCTTCTTTTGAAATTGAAGGAATGTCTTGTGCTGTTGGATGCGCTAAAGTTATCGAAGGTAAATTAGCAAAATTAAACGGTGTAAAATCTGCTGTAGTTGACTACGATACAAAGAAAGCTACTGTTGAATTTGACAATGCGCAACAATCTATTGAAAGTATCGAACAAACGGTTGAAAAAATCGGTGACGGATTATATCAAGTTGAAAACATGCATTCTTCATTAGAAACTGCTATGAACTTCCAAGAACCTAAGAAAGAGAAAAAAGGTTGTTGTTCAAAATCTGGAAAATCTTGTGATAAAGACAAGAAAAAAGAAACAAAATCTGAAAAGAAAGAGGAGAAATCTGAAAAGAAATCTAATCTTTTATAAGAATTCAAACCAAACAAAAAGCTCCCAATTTTCATTGAGAGCTTTTTCATTTTTTATCCTAAGAACGGATATCTATAATCTTTTGCTGGTACAAATGTTTCTTTAATAGTACGTGGAGAAACCCAACGCAATAAATTCAACACTGAACCTGCTTTATCATTAGTTCCAGAACCTCTAGCTCCACCAAATGGTTGTTGTCCTACAACTGCTCCTGTTGGTTTATCGTTGATATAGAAGTTACCAGCAGCATTTTCTAAAGCTTTTGTAGCAATCTCAATTACATAACGATCTTGAGAGAAAATAGCCCCTGTTAAAGCGTAATTAGAAGTTTCATCAACTAATTTTAATGATTCTTCCCATTTCGCATCTTCATAAACATAAACTGTTAATACCGGACCGAATAATTCGCGTTCCATTGTATCGTATTTAGGGTTTGAAGTCAAAATAACCGTTGGCTCAATAAACCATCCTTTTGATTTATCATATCCACCTCCAACAACAATTTCTGCTTCGCTTGAAGCTTTTGCTGCATCGATAGCTTTTGCCAATTTATCAAAAGAACCTTCTGTAATTACTGAAGAAATATAATTAGACATATCTTCTGGTGAACCCATTTTGAATGATTTCACATCTTCTATTACAAAATTTTTCACTTCTTCCCATAACGAAGCTGGAATATAAGCACGAGAAGCTGCCGAACATTTTTGACCTTGATATTCGAACGCTCCACGAGATAAAGCTGTTGCTACCTCTTTTGCATCTGAAGATGGATGTGCCCAAACGAAATCTTTTCCACCTGTTTCTCCAACGATTCTTGGATATGTTTTGTATTTAGAAATGTTTTTCCCGATAGTTCCCCAGAAATCATTGAAAACACCTGTTGAACCTGTAAAGTGAATTCCCGCAAAATTTTCGTTATCTAAAATAGTATCTGTAATCATTCCTGAATCTCCATAAACGACATTGATAACTCCGTCTGGTAAACCAGCTTTTTTGAAAACTTCTACAATTACTTGAGCAGAATAAATTTGAGTTGCAGCAGGTTTCCAAACCACAACATTACCCATCATCGCTACACAAGAAGGTAAGTTTCCAGAAATAGCAGTAAAGTTAAATGGTGTAATCGCATAAACAAATCCTTCTAATGGACGGTGCTCTACTCTATTCCAAATTCCTTCTGATGAAGCTGGTTGTTGTGCATAAACTTGCGTCATATACTCAACATTATATCTTAAGAAATCAATGAACTCACAAGCTGCATCAATTTCTGCTTGATGAACGGTTTTTGCTTGTGCAATCATAGTCGCAGCATTGATTTTAGCACGGTAAGGCCCAGCTAATAATTCAGCAGCTTTTAAGAAAATTGAAGCCCTGTGCTCCCAAGCCATTGCTGACCATTTTTTACGAGCTTCAAGTGCTGTTACAATAGCTTTTTCAACTAAAGCTTTATCAGCGGTATGATAAACACCTAAATGATGTTGATGATCAAACGGTGGAAATAAGTTTTTTGTATTTCCTGTTCTGATTTCTTCACCTCCAATATAAAGAGGAATATCAACTGTTGAATTATATAATTCAGCAAATGCTTTTTTCACTTCTTCTCTTTCAGGAGTTCCTGGCGCGTATGATTTTACAACTTCGTTGTACGCTTTTGGAACATTAAAAATTCCTTTAGGCATAATTAAATTTTTTTGATTTAGTTTAGTTTGATTAATTTATTGCGAATGGCGCACTCAACTTAAATGTTGGAATGACCACCTTAAATCTTTTTGTTGTAGAGAAATTAATCATGTTATAATATCCTTTCATACTTCCGAAAGGTGATGTCAACAAACATCCAGAACTATAACTGTGTTTTTCTCCAGGTTTAATAATTGGTTTTCTTCCTAAAACACCTTCTCCATCAACCAATTCTAATCCGTTTAATGCATCTTTTATTTCC
This sequence comes from Paenimyroides tangerinum, assembly GCF_003865405.1. Classification (GTDB taxonomy): domain Bacteria; phylum Bacteroidota; class Bacteroidia; order Flavobacteriales; family Flavobacteriaceae; genus Flavobacterium; species Flavobacterium tangerinum. Next base: position 58,748 of record NZ_RQVQ01000009.1, on the reverse strand, counting down.
CAATGACGCGAATCTAATTGAACATAATCTTTACCTTGATTCTCTATGGTAATTTCATAACTAAAAGCAAACTGAATTTTATGGTTCTTAAAATAAGTACCTTCAAAACTCGTTTTTACAGTTATCTTAATGCCTTTGGTAATTTGAGAAATCATAATTAAAATCAATTGATATTCAAAGTTAAGAAATATAAGTGGTAATAAATTGTTAATTTGTTATATTTAGACTCTTTGCTGCTCCAAATCCGATTACACGATCAGAACGGTCAATGATTCCTCTATAATAGACAATTACTTGATAATCATTTTCTGTTTGATAAAAGTTTCCATCAATCGAATCCTGAAAATCTATTTTTTTAGTTTTTGAATCTACTAAACTAAACAAATAACTCGTAAATCCTTGTTTTAATAAAATAGCTTTTTTATAAGCTTTTTCGGAAGCATCATATTCTAATTTATTTCTATCTGTCAATAAATAGTTATCAACCATTCCAACAACATAAACATCTTTTCCAACATATTCTTCAGTTGGTAAATTGAAATAAACCCAAGCATAATCAGCTTCTGTCGCTGCATCATTTCTAAATTTATTTCGAGGCAAGAAAGTTCCGTTTAAATCTTCGTAATAAGAATATTGTCTTAAACCTCGAGGCGGAAGCGGATATAAATAAGAATTATAAATGTCCGTAGAAGTTATTTTTGCAATATTATTATTAACTTGAGTTATATTACTATTATCGAAATATAAAAATTCATTTCCTCCAAAAAACTGTGTTTCTGTATCATAATTATAAATAAACTGACTTCCGATTGTATATTGTGGTGGTACATTTGTTATCGAAGTATCAAAACGCCCATTTTGCATAATAGCAATTTTGAAATTTTCTTTCGGATTATTGTAAGCCTCAGCGTTATAATCAATCGTAATGGCAACATTTTGTTTCGAATCTATAGTCGCATTATTTCTTGTACGATTAATCGTAACTCCAACACCAACTTCTTCTTGATAAACAATCACTTTACGAGAAAACATAATATCTCCATCATCATCTAAAACTTCAATAATATAATTTCCACTAATTAAAAAACGGGTATTACTATTAGGTAATGTCAATTTATAATGTGTAAAACTTTGAAGTGTGTTAAATGAATTCTGAAAATTTAAAATTTGCATATCATTAAAACCTCCCAAGTATTCTGTTATCTGTAAATTTGAAGGTGTCCAATCTGCATTACAATGCTTTATTTTATAAAAATAATTGGAACTCTGAGCCATCAAATCATCAAATTCAATATTGAAATAATCTCCCAAACGAAACATTGGATACACAGATTCTGCTCCAGTATTGATAGAAACGGATTTTATATAATATGGTGGTGCAACTTCATTTACTTTTTGAGCAAACATTTGAAAACTCAAAATCATAAAAAGTAGTACTATTTTTTTTCGAAACATGGGATTTAATTTAGATTTCTAAAGATATGAATATTCATTTAAATTTAAAAACAAATAAAAAAAATCCTGAAAAACAGGATTTTACTTATAACAAACAGGAATAATTTCACCTGGTGCTAAACAATATTTTTCAATTAAATTGGCTGACAATTTTTTGGTATAATCAACCTCATCTACTTTAAAACCAATAGCTCTTAATTTATCGAAATAATCTCGCCCATAAACTCGAACGTGATCATACTGTCCGAAAATCCTTGCTCTTTCGGCTTTATCAACAATAGAATTATCCTCGAAAGTGAATTCTCGATTTAAATCTTGAGGTATTTGAAAAATCCCAATTCCTCCAGGTTTTAAAATACGATATAACTCTTGCATCGCTTTTTTATCATCTGGAATATGTTCTAAAACGTGATTACATAAAATAAAATCGAATGAATTATCCTCGAAAGGCAAATTACAAATATCTGCTTTTACATCGGCCAAAGGCGACTCTAAATCAGTAGTTGTATACTGTAAATTCTTTTGTTTCTTAAATCGTTTATAAAAAGCTTGTTCAGGTGCAAAATGCAAAACTTTCAATTCTTTAGTAAAAAAATCAGTTTCGTTTTGAAGATATAACCACAATAAACGATGTCTTTCTAATGAAAGTGTACTTGGCGAAAGCACATTATTACGTTGATGACCGTATCCATAAGGAAGAAAAGTCCGAAACGATTTACCATCAATCGGATCGGTAAAACGATTTCCTTTTAAAAACAAAGCTAAAACAGGACGAACCACATAACTCAACCGAATTAAAATCGGTCGAGGTATGCTGTTCAAAACTATCTTAAATAATTTCTTCATAAAAAATTAAAGAACTAAAGGTACTTGTCTGAAAGCGTCTTCCTCGTTACTTACAATTCCTAATTCTTTATAAATATAATAGAATGTAGATAAAATTTCTGGTTTACCATCAATTAAAGCCACATCGTGTTCAAAGTGTGCAGAAGGTTTTCCATCGCGAGTAGCAATTGTCCAACCGTCTTTTAATTGTTTGATATTTTTTGTTCCCATGTTTACCATAGGTTCAATTGCAACCACCATTCCGTCAACGAATTTTTTTCCTCGTCCTTTTTTACCATAATTAGGCATTTCTGGTGCTTCGTGCATTTTTTTACCAATTCCATGTCCAACTAATTCACGAACTACACCGTAATCATGAGATTCTGCATATTTCTGAATAGCATGACCAACATCCTCTACTCTATTTCCTAATCTAAATTCGTTGATACCAACATATAAAGATTCTTTAGTAACTTGAAGTAATTTTTTGGTTTCAGGTGCAACATTTCCAACCTCGAAAGTATAACAATGATCTCCGTAATATTCATGAACAATTGTACCTAAATCACAAGAAACCACATCACCATCTTCTAACGGTCGATTAGTAGGCAATCCGTGTACAATTTGATCATTTACACTTGTCAATAATGTTGCTGGACATCCGTATAATCCCAAAAAACCAGGAACTCCGCCGTTATCTCTAATATATTGTTCTGCTAATTTATCTAAATGTAAGGTTGTAACTCCAGGTTTAATTTCTTTAGCTAACATTCCTAAGGTTTTGGAAACCAACAAAGCTGCTTCACGCATCAATTCGATTTCTTCGCGTGTTTTAATTATAATCATGATTTTGATTTTTCAGATTACAAAAGTACACATTTTTAAAACGATGAAAAAAAAATAGCTGTAAAACATAAATTAATAAAACAAAAAAACTTTTTATTTCGAATCTATTGTATTAAAATCATAAGAAAGCCGATACTGCGCCCCCAATCATAAAAGCAAAAATTAAGGTGATTACAAAATACACACTAAATAATATTAAACCTAACAACACTAAATAAAAGATTAACAACCCTTTATTAACATCTTGTCTAATAAGACTTGAACTAATTAACAATGATAACGCTATAGACATTCCAATAAACACTCCCCCAATAATACCTCCTATTCCGCCAAATAAAAACATCATAGCACCAAAAATAACAAAAGGTAAAAACGACAAGACTTTTTCAACGCCTGTAAGTTCTCGTTCCAATTGTATTTTCTGATCCTGAATATGAACGGTAATTGGTACAAATCCATTTCCTTTGATTGTTAACATTTCAAATCCGTTAGGATTATTAATTCTAAATGAAATCCCTTTAAAACCCGATCCTGATTTTGGTAACAATATGCCATTGTGATATAATTTAACTCCATTAAAATAAAAAGGGCTGGAAAGAACTGAGAAATCACCTTCAATTCCTTCTAATTTAAAATTTAACGTTCTTGTAAAATTCATGATTCATTTTTTTTAATTTTTCTAAATAGATTTCATTGTAAAAAACGTTATATTATAGATAACACTTTAAATCAAAAAATACTTTATTTTCTTCTATAACTAAAATATTAACATTTTCAAATACAAAATAAGTGTAAATTTATTAATTTATTTTAAATATAAACAATATATTAATATCAAAAGCGTTTATTTTCAAATTAAAACTTAACTTTCAAAAAAAATTAAAAACACTAATGAAGAAAAATAATTTAAAATGAAATAAGTATCATAAAAAACAACTTATTAACAGTACTTTTGTAAAGACAACATAAAACTCAACTAAGCATTACATGAAAATAACTACCGCCGAAGAAGCTGTTAAACATATAAAATCAAACGATCGTATTTACATTCACGCAGCTGCAGCAACACCAACAATATTAACAAACGCACTAACAGAAAGAGCAGATGAACTTAGGAATGTAGAAATTTGTCACATCCATACAGAAGGAGAAGCGAAATATGCTGCAATTCAACATAAAGATAGTTTTCATGTGAATTCATTTTTCATTGGTGCAAATGTTCGTCATACAATTGCTGCTGGTAATGGTTCTTATACTCCTGTTTTTTTAAGTGAAGTTCCGTTATTGTTTTCGAAAGGAATTTTGAAATTAGATGCTGTTTTTATTCAGGTTTCACCACCAGATGCTCATGGTTATTGTTCTTTAGGAGTTTCTGTTGAAGCTACAAAATCTGCTGTTAAAAACGCAAATTTAGTAATTGCCCAAATCAATAAATTTATGCCTAGAACTTTTGGTGATGCAAGCATTCATAGTTCTGAAATTGATTTTGCTGTTGAGCATCATATTCCTTTACATGAATCGATTGCTGATACTATCAATGAAACAGAAAATAAGATTGGGGATTTTGTAGCGGGATTAATCGAAGACAGCAGTTGCTTACAAATGGGAATTGGCTCTATTCCTAATGCGGTATTATCTAAATTGAAAAATCATAAAAACTTAGGCATTCATACAGAAATGTTTTCTGATGGAGTGATTGATTTAGTTGAATCTGGAGTTATCACAGGCAAGCACAAAGGTTTACTTAAGGATCGAATTTTAGCAACTTTTCTTACTGGCTCACAACGTCTTTTTGATTTTGTAAATGACAATCCGTTCTTGGTTATGAAAGAATCTTCTTATGTAAACGATACAGCAAATATTCGAAAAAACGACCGAATGATAGCAATAAATTCTGCAATTGAAGTAGATTTAACTGGTCAAGTTTGCGCTGATTCTTTTGGTTCAAAAATGTATTCGGGAGTTGGTGGACAAATGGATTTTATTAGAGGTGCTTCATTAAGTAAAGAAGGAAAAGCTATTATTGCACTTCCGTCTATCACTGCAAAGGGAGTGAACAAAATTGTTCCAATGTTAAACCAAGGTGCAGGTGTTGTAACAACACGCGCTCATGTTCAATACATTGTTACCGAATATGGAATTGCTAACTTATATGGAAAAACTTTAAAACAACGCGCAAAAGCATTAATCGATATTGCTCATCCAAATTTCAGAGAACAAATAGAAAAAGAATATTATATATTAACTAGATAAAAAATAAGCACTTCAAATTGAAGTGCTTATTTTTTTATTATTTATTGATTAATCAATAATCATTTAAATTTAGTTTTTGATAAATTTAGAAGTCGCGCTTCCTTCATTTGACTCTATTTCAATCAAATAAACACCCGAAGCTAAACCTGAAACATCAATAGCTTCTAATTGTTTACCTGAATTTAAAACTTTACCAGTCATATCAATAATTCTTACTTCTTTTACATCTAATTCATTGATTGAAGTAATATTTAAAACATCAACTACTGGATTTGGATAAATAGCAAAATTCTCTTTGAAGAATTCTGCTGATGATGCAGTTGTATTTTCTATTAAATCAATTACGATTTTAGCTGCAGGATTAACCATTACAAAAGAAGTTGGATTTACAAATCCACATCCTTCAGTTAAAATGTAACCAGGTTGTGTTTGAGTAGCAACAACTCCCATAAAATGTAAACTTCCATTCCCTCCGTTAGCTACATCAGTACTAAGATTACTAACTTCTGCTACAATTATTTCACCAGCAACAACAGAAACAGGATTTGTAAAGTTAACAACAACCAAAGATTCGTTTTGTGCAGCAGTTAATGTCGCTGTTGCTGTAGCCAATTGCGTCAATCCTGTTGGATATGAACCTGGAAAAGCGGTAGCACTTCTATGTAATTTAACTGTTATAGGAAAATTTCCTGTTACAGCTCCAGCACCAACTCTAATAGAATTAATATTCATATTAGAAGTAATCGTATAAGCTCTAAAATAACTACTAGCTGAAATACCTGTATAGTTCGGTGATGTTCCAATCGCACAAGCAACAGCAGAATCAGTAGGTGCTAAATTATTTGTTTGCGTCAAAATATTTTGCGCATATAAATTACTAAGCCCGAAAAGACCTAAAGTAATTAAGAAAGGTAGTTTTTTCATCATACTAAATATTTTTTAAAATTTAAAAATAATTATTTTTATCTAAATTAATAAAAAAAACAATACTTCTTCAATATAACAGAAATAAAATTCAACAATAATAATTAAACCAAAGTTTTTCTTGTCATTACTTCAGGCTTTACAATTCCCATTAAATGTAAAATTGTTGGAGCAATATCTCCTAAAACTCCATCTGGTTTCACTTCTTTTATTTCTTTATCAACAACGATTAGCGGAACTGGATTTGTTGTATGTGCTGTATTTGGTGATCCATCTGGATTAAACATTGTTTCGCAATTTCCGTGATCTGCTAAAATCAAAACAGTATAATCTTTTTCAACAGCTTTTTCTACAAGTTGTTTTACGCAACGATCAACAGTTTCACAGGCAATAATTGCAGCTTCCATACTTCCTGTATGACCAACCATATCTCCATTCGCAAAATTTAAACAAACGAAATCAACCTCAGCTTTATCTAATTCTGGAAGTAACGCATTTGTTAAATCAAAAGCGCTCATTTCTGGTTGTAAATCATAGGTAGCAACTTTAGGCGAAGGGCAAAGAATTCTACTTTCTCCTTTAAATGGCTCTTCTCTACCTCCTGAGAAAAAGAAAGTGACATGAGGATATTTTTCAGTTTCCGCCATTCGAATTTGAGTTTTGCCAGCTTTAGAAATCACTTCTCCTAATGTTTCTGTAATATTATCTTTATCATACATTACATGAACATTTTGATAATTATCATCGTAATTGGTCATGGTAACGTAATATAAATTCAATTTTTCCATTCCGAATTCCATCAAATCTTGTTGAGATAAAACTTCAGTTAATTGTCTTCCTCGGTCTGTTCTAAAATTAAAGAAAATTACCACATCATCATTTTCTATTGTAGCTACAGACTTATTGTTTTCATCAACCATTAAAATCGGCTCAATAAATTCGTCTGTAATATTATTCAGATAAGAATCTGCGATGCTCAAAACTGCATTCTGAGACGGCATTCCAATTCCTTTAACCAACAAATCATAAGATTTTTTTACACGTTCCCAACGCTTGTCACGATCCATCGCATAATAACGTCCAATAACAGAAGCTAATTTTCCAGTTGAATTTTCCATATATTTAACTAAAGCATCAATATGATTAACTCCAGATTTTGGATCAACATCGCGTCCATCTGTAAATGCGTGTACAAAAACATTTTCTAGTTTTGCATTTTTAGCAGCATCTAACAATCCAAACAAATGGTTGATGTGTGAATGAACTCCTCCGTCTGAAACTAATCCTAAAAAATGAACTTTTTTATTATTAGCTTTAGCATAGTTAAAAGCTTTTATTAACTCTGGATTCAATGCTATACTTTTATCTTGAACTGCTAAATTAATTTTAGCTAAATCTTGATAAACAATCCTTCCTGCTCCTAAGTTCATGTGTCCAACTTCAGAATTACCCATTTGACCTTCTGGAAGTCCAACGTTTAAACCATCTGTACGCAATAATGTATTTGGATACTTTGGATACAAAGAATCAATAAAAGGTGTTTGAGCTTGATCAACCGCAGAGATTTTAGGATCTGGAGATTTTCCCCATCCATCTAAAATCATTAAAATTACTTTTTTGTTCATAATGTTGTGTTATTTCGCCCAAATTTACTGATAGTTTAAAACTTTTAAACACTTTTAATTAAAAAAAAAACTTCTTGATTTTTGTTAAAAAACTATAAAAATTCAACCTAACTAAATTTTCTAAAAAAATAATTTACTATATTTACCTTTTGCAAACAACATATACACAATAAATTAGCGTGAGAAAAATGAAATTATTACCTATTTTCTTGTTTGGAGCTCTTATTTTAACTCCATTAAACATGAAATCATCAAATGATTATTTAGACGGAAATGGCGGCGGAAAGAAAAAGGTAGTAACAAACAAAACAACACCTAAAAAGAATACGCCCAAAAAAACGAGTAAAGAAATTGCAGCAGTAACAAAAAAAGAATTCAAAATCGAAGGAGTAAACAAAGCTATTTTATCTAAATATTTTGATTTAGAAGAAAAAAACTTTGAAAAACCTCAATTGCAAAGTTTTGAATCTGCTTTTAAAGGTTATTTCAAATTAAAATCTGAAGGAAAAATAAACAAAGAAATTTTGACCATCATTGATTTTACCCAATCTTCTACAGAAAAAAGAATGTGGGTTATTGACATGAAAAAAAATGAAATTATTTTCCAAACGGTCGTTTCACACGGAAGAAACAGCGGAAAAGAATTTGCTAATGATTTTTCGAACACACCAGAAACCTTTAAAAGCAGCTTAGGATTTTACAAAACCGCTGAAACTTATATGGGAGCAAATGGTTTGTCATTACGTCTTGATGGCTTAGAAACTGGCATCAATGATAATGCTAGAAGTCGTGCTATTGTTATTCATGGTGCTGATTATGCAGATGAAAATCTTGGTCAAAGACAAGGTTATCTTGGTAGAAGTTTAGGATGCCCTGCTTTACCATTAAAAAATCACAAAGAAATTATTGAATTTATTAAAGAAGAAAGTTGTTTATTTATTTATCACGACGGAAGTAATGATTATTTAAATAAATCGAAATTACTTAATTAATCTTTTGTATAAATTATCATCTAGTAAGTAAATGTCATTTCTAAATTGAACACCTTGGTCATCTTTCCAAGCCGTCCAATATAGCTGATGTACATTTACTTTCTTTTTTAATGGAATTATTTTCGTTTTTTCATGTGCGACTAGAGTATCTAATTTTGCACGATCATAATCACTTTCTTCAATTTCTAGAATTCGCATTGCTAAATCGAACGGATCTTTTACCCGAACACAACCTGAACTTAAATCTCTTTTCTTTTGAGTAAATGCAGATCGATTGTTTGTATCATGTAAATAAACGCTATGTGCATTTGGAAAATCAAATTTAATCAAACCTAAAGCATTACTAGTTCCTGGTTTTTGAACATATCTATAACTTTTATATTGTAACGGATTCCAATTACTTGGATCTATAACTTTTCCTTTTTTATCATAAATTGTCATTCTATGACTAGAGAAATATCCACGATTAGCAGAAGCACGTGGAACTAAATCATTTTTCAAAATTGTCGGAGGAACCGTCCAAGTTGGATTGATAACCAAATTGCTAAAAGTAGAAGACAAAACTGGAGTTCGTCTGTCATTTTTTCCAATAATTACATCATGTGTTTCTAAGAGATTTCCATTTTCATACAGAAATAGTTTACATTCCGGAAGATTGACCAAAACATAATTTTCGCCTAAATCTTTATAGAACCATCTAGCGCGCTCTAAATTTACACGCAATTGTTCCATTCTTTTTTCTTTCGAAATATTTAAAGCGGCTAATGTTTCTTCAGTAACATTTCCAGAAGGATAAATACCATGACGCTTTTGAAATTTTTTTAATCCATCTTTAAATTCTTCATTTGAATCATTATCGAAATCAGAAAAATTTGCATCTGAATAGTAATTTAATTTCTTTTTAATCTTTGCGACATCAGAAGAATGTAGATTTAACAAAGTATCTTTAGGTAAGTTTTCGTATGATGAAATAGCTTCTTTAATTCCATTATAATAGGTATTATTTGGAATATGTTCGTTAAAAGTTAGTTCTACTTTTTCTTCACTTAAAGCCGTTAAAAGTAATTGATTAAAATCGAGCTGTCTTTGAGGCGCAACCCAATCAGAATAATATTTATTTGGATTAACTTTCCCATGAACCGTTTGCTTTAGTAAACTAAAAAACGCATCAGTAAAAGCTAAATCTAAATCAACTTTTTCATATTTATTTAAAGAATCAAAATACATATTACCAAAAAATAAATAAGAAATATCTAATTTTTTTATATTGATTCCTTCCTTCTCTAAATTCAAAATTTGATTTAGAAAATCTGTTCGGTTTTTAACGTTCGTCCAAACGGTAAAATATTTATTTTCTTTATAAAATTTTTTAACGAGTAAACTCTTTGTAAATAGTATGTCTTTATTAATTAAAATAGATTCAGGTAATCGATATTGTTTAATTTCATCTTTATTATCTTTGAAAGATTCAATCCAATCACAACTATATAACAACAAAGAAACACTTAAAATTAAATATATCTTTTTCATTTCTTTTTTTCTATAACAAAAATAGTCTTTTTAAAGTAATTTATACATTTGTTTAAAAAACGTTAAATCTGTATTTTCTGAATGTGGTTCTCTTGCCCTAAAACCACTTCTCTCAAAAAAGGCTATCTCGGAAATTTTAACATCGCACCAAATTAAATCAACCTCATTATATCTTAAAAAAGCTTCCGAATGCATTAATAAATCCCATTCAATTTGTTTTATATTTTGCTTCTGAATCACAATCATTTTACGGAGTTGATAAACTGATTTATAGGAACAATTTTCTGTTTTATTTTTACAAAAACTACAAGCGCCTATTAAAGAATTTCCTTTAAAAATACCAAAATGAAACCCATGCTCATTTTCATTTATATGTATGGAAGAAACATAACTATTATTTCGCGAAATTTCACCTTCTAATAAATCTGTTTCTTTACTATTGATTTGCTTTACTTCAAACATCTTTTGTTATAATTTATCACGAATTAAAAAAATAATCAATCTTTAAAAAAAGAATAACAACCAATGCAATATAATAAAAAAAAAGTTAATTTTAACAATTATTAATCAATTTTAAATACAAAATAAAATCAAAAACACAACACAAACACAACTTAAAAGAATTCATAAATAAACAATCTTCTTTTTAATTCTGACTAAAACAACCTAACTTTATAGCTAATAAACAACACTACAAAATGAAGAAAATAGTTTTATTAGGTTCTGGAGAACTTGGAAAAGAATTTGTAATTGCAGCACAACGCTTAGGTCAATATGTGATAGCTGTAGATAGTTACGAAAACGCACCGGCTATGCAAGTTGCTCAGGAGTTTGAAGTAATAAATATGCTAGACGGTAATGCACTTGATAAAATCATTGCAAAACACAATCCAGATTTTATTGTTCCAGAAATCGAAGCCATTAGAACAGAACGTTTTTATGATTACGAAAAACAAGGCATAAAGGTTGTTCCATCTGCAAAGGCAGCTAACTTCACAATGAACAGAAAAGCTATTCGTGATTTGGCCGCTAAAGATTTGGGATTAAAAACAGCTAATTATCGTTACGCTACAACTGCAGAAGAATTGCAAAAAGCGGTTGCTGAAGTTGGAATTCCTTGCGTTGTAAAACCATTAATGTCATCTTCAGGAAAAGGACAATCTACTATTAAAACCGAAGAAGATATTGAAAAAGCTTGGAAATATGCGGTTGAAGGTTCACGTGGTGATGTTATCGAAGTAATTGTAGAAGCTTTTGTAAATTTCAATTCAGAAATCACTTTATTAACGGTAACTCAAAACAGTGCACCAACCTTATTTTGTCCACCAATTGGTCACCGTCAAGAACGTGGTGATTATCAAGAAAGTTGGCAACCTGCTCACATTTCACCTTCTCAATTAAAAGAAGCTCAAGAAATGGCTGCAAAAGTAACTGAAGCTTTAGGAGGAGCTGGATTATTCGGAGTTGAATTTTTCTTAGCAAACGACGGAGTTTATTTTTCTGAATTATCACCTCGTCCTCACGATACAGGAATGGTAACTTTAGCAAACACACAAAACTTTAATGAATTTGAACTACATTTAAGAGCTATTTTAAGTTTACCGATTGAAGAAATTACCCTAGAAAGAAATGGAGCAAGCGCTGTAATTTTAGCATCGGAAAATAGTGAAAAACCAACATTTTCAGGAATTGAATTAGTTGCCGGAAAATCAAAAACTGATTTACGTTTATTCGGAAAACCAACTTCAAGACCTTACCGCAGAATGGGAGTTGTTTTAAGTTATGATTCAACAGAAACTCCAATTGAAGAAATTGTTGAAAAAGCAAAAGCAACAGCTCAACTAATTAAAGTTAACGCTTAATCAAAAATTATGGATAATCTTTTATTACAAAACATTGCAAAACACATTGAACTAACTCAAGAAGAACAACAAATTGTTTTATCTAAGTTTGAAACCGCATCATACAAAACAAAAACAATTTTACTTGAACAAGGAGAAAATGGTAGTTGTACTTATTTTGTTAATAAAGGAATCATTAGAAACTATACGGTTGACGATAACGGAGCAGAACACATCATTTCATTTGCCAGCCCAGGTTGGTGGATTGCGGATATGTATAGTTTTCTGGCAGGTAAACCAAGTCATTCTTTTATTGAAGTTATTGACGATGCTGAAGTGATGATTATAACTAGAGAAAATCAGGATTTACTATACGAATCTGTACCAAAATTAGAACGTTATTTTAGAATCTTAATAGAAAATTCGTTAATTGCAAATCAACAGCGATTAATTGATAAACTTTCATTAACTGCTGAAGAACGTTATGAAAATTTTCAAAAAAAATATCCAGATGTAAAAAATTGTTTACCACAAAAACATATTGCATCTTATATTGGAGTAACGCCCGAATTTTTCAGTAAGATGAAAAGTAAATTATTAAAAAAGAAATAAACTAAATCACCTAGCTTTAAATGAGTTAGGTGATTTTTTTTTGACATTACTTCTTAATTTAGATTAAGTGAATTTGAGCATAACTATCGTAACTTTGATATATCAAAAATCAAGAAAATGAAAAATTATATTTTACATAAAGCAAATACACGTGGTGAAGCAAATCACGGTTGGTTACATTCGTTTCATACTTTTAGTTTTGCAGGTTACAGAAATGATGAGCGCAATAATTTTGGTAATTTACGTGTTTTAAACGACGATACGGTCGCAGCCGGAATGGGTTTTGGTGCGCATCCACACGATAATATGGAAATTATATCAATTCCACTCTCTGGCGATTTAGCTCACAAAGATAGCATTGGTTCGCAAGAAATCATCAAAGAAGGCGACATTCAAGTGATGAGTGCTGGAACCGGAATTACGCATAGCGAATACAATGCAAATAAAGACAAAGAAGTAAAGTTCTTACAAATCTGGGTTTTTCCTAATAAATTCGAGGTAGAACCAAGATATGACCAAATGACTTTTCCTGATGTTAGAAATGAATTGGTTCAAATCATTTCTCCAAATCAAGATGACGCTGGACTTTGGATTCATCAAGATGCTTGGTTTCATTTAGGTAAAGTTGATTCTGGCTTTGAAACGAATTATGAAATGAAAAATCCAGAAAACGGTTTATACATTTTCATCATCGAAGGAGATGTTACTATTGATGAACATGTTTTAAACAAACGTGATGCTATTGGAATTACAAATGCTGAATCTGTTTCAATCAAAGCAAATTCAAATGCAGAAATTCTTTTAATGGAAGTTCCAATGCAAATCAAATATTAAAAAACAATAAACATTTTATATCAACAAAAGCGCAATCTAGAATCGGATGCGCTTTTGTACTTTAAATTTTGTATTTTTACTTTTTAAACTCTTTGATAATGAATAAAAAAACATTTTTAATTTTAACTACCGTGGTTGGAATGGCAGTAACTTCTTGTAAAAAAGAAAATACAGTTGCTACTTCAGGTCACGACAACCCGTTAATTGCGAATTGGGAAACACCATATCAAACACCTCCTTTCGAATTAATTAAAAACGAACATTTTGAACCTGCAATCCTTGAAGGAATCAAAGAACAGCAAAAAGAAATCGATGCTATCGTAAATAGTAAAGAACCGGCTACTTTCGAAAATACAATCGTAGCTTTAGATAATTCAGGTGGTTTATTAAGTAAAGTTGCCTCAGTATTTTACAATTTAAGTAGTACAGACACAAACGACACACTTCAAAAAATTGCTCAAGATTTAGCTCCAAAAATGTCTGAACATTCAGATAATATCAATTTGAATGAAGCTCTTTTTAAACGTGTTAAAAAAGTTTATGACGATTATAGCATTGGAGGAAATGAAAAAACACCGCTTACAACAGAACAAAAAATGTTGTTAGATAATACCTACAAACGTTTTGTTCGTAGTGGAGCTAATTTATCTGCAACTGATAAAGATAAATTAAGAAAACTTAACAGTGAACTTTCGTTGCTTAATTTAAAATATGGCGATAATTTATTGGCAGAAACAAATGCTTATGAATTAGTTATCGATAAAAAAGAAGATTTAGCAGGTTTACCAGCAGAAATCATAGAAGCTGCAGCCGTTGAAGCAAAGGCAAAAGGTAAAGAAGGAAAATGGGTTTTCACTTTAAGTAATTCAAGTGTAATGCCATTTTTACAATATTCAAGTAATCGTGATTTAAGACAAACGCTTTGGAATGCTTATCAAAAACGCGGGAATAACGACAATCAATATGACAACAAAGAAGTTGTAAAGCAGATTGCAAATCTTCGTATGGAAAAAGCACAACTTTTAGGATACAAAAATCACGCAGCTTATGTGTTAGAAGAAAGTATGGCAAAAAATCCAGAAAATGTAAATGCTTTATTAAACAAACTTTGGCTACCTGCTTTAGAAAAAGCAAAAGTTGAATCGTCAGATATCGCAGCAATGATGCGTAAAGAAGGAATTCAAGAAAATGTAACTCCTGCAGATTGGCGTTATTATTCTGAGAAAATTCGCAAAGAACGCTTTGATTTAGACGAGCAAGAAATGAAACCTTATTTCAGTATTGACCAAGTTCGTGATGGAGTTTTCCAAGTTACTGAAAACTTATTCGGTTTGAAATTTAAAGAAGTTACAAATCTTCCAAAATATCACAACGAAGTAACCACTTGGGAAGTCACAGAACAAGATGGTACTTTAATCGGTATTTTATATATGGATATGTTCCCAAGAGTTTCTAAACGTGGAGGTGCTTGGATGACATCATTCCGTGACCAAGAAATGGTTGATGGAAAACGTCGGATTCCAGTAATTTCGATTGTTTGTAATTTCACGAAACCAACAGCAGATGCACCAGCTTTATTAACGTTTGATGAAGTTACAACCTATTTCCACGAATTTGGGCACGCGTTACACGGATTGCTTTCAAACGTAAATTATAAAAGCTTAGCCGGAACAAATGTTTCTAGAGATTTTGTTGAATTGCCATCTCAAATTATGGAAAACTGGGCTGCTGAACCAGAAGTTTTAAAAATGTTCGCAAAGCATTACAAAACTGGCGAAGTAATTCCGGATGAGTTAATTGAAAAAATGACAAAAGCAGGAACTTTTGACCAAGGTTTTGCTACAACAGAGTATTTAGCAGCTTCGTTATTAGATATGCAATATCACACGATTGACAAACCGATTACAACGGATGTAAATACATTTGAATTAAACGGAATGAAAAACATTGGCTTAATCGAAGCGATTATTCCTCGCTACGGAAGTACGTATTTTAGTCATATTTTCTCAGGCGGATATTCAGCAGGATATTACAGCTACATTTGGAGTGAAGTTTTAGATTCAGATGCGTTCGATGCATTTAAATCAACAACTTTATTCAACCCAGAAAAGGCAAAACTTTTTAGAGTAAATATTTTAGAAAAAGGTGGAACTGAAGACCCAGCTGTTTTATACAGAAATTTCAGAGGTGCAGAACCTAAAATAGAACCGCTTTTAAACAAACGTGGTTTAAACTAAAAATATTAATCCCAATCAGAGTTTTTTTGATTGGGATTTTTTCATCTCTTTAATAAATAAATTAACACCTTGTTTATATTACCAATTTTTGGTAACTTTATTTCATTCAAATTTTAAAAGAAATGGGAAGAAATACATCAGTTTCATTAGGTGATTACTTTGAAGACTTTGTTGACAACAAGGTGAATCAAGGAAGATATAAAAATGCTAGCGAAGTTATTAGAGCTGGTTTGCGTTTATTAGAAGATGAAGAAAATAAAATTCAGTTTTTAAAAAATGCTCTTCAAGAGGGAATTGACAGTGGAATTGATCAAGACTTTGATGCAGAAACGCATTTAAAAAACATTAAATCGAAACTAAAAAACAATGGGTAAGTTTTATTTATCTAAAAAAGCTGTTGAAGATTTGACCGAAATTTACGAATATACTTTCGAAAACTGGTCAGAAAAACAAGCCGATAAATATTATACTAAATTAATATCAATTTTTAATTTACTAGCTAAGAATCCTGAAATCGGAAGAATATATCACGAAATAAATTCCTTTATTTTAGGATTCCCATTGAACAATCATATTGTTTTTTATCGAAATTTAAATCCTAATCAAATAGAAATTCTGAGAATTTTAGGAGCAGAAACGGATATAAAAAATAGATTCAAATAAAAAAAAGCACTTCTAAAGAAGTGCTTTTTTACTAAATATTTTTAAGGTTAATAACCTCTTGCTCTGTTAAGAATCGGTATTGTCCACGAGTAACTCCCCATTTGGTTAATCCTGCAAACATTACACGATCTTGTTTCAAAACGTTGTATCCTAAACTTTCAAAAACTGCACGAACAATTTTCACGTTCGATGATTTCAGTTTAATACCAACTTCACTTTTTGGTTCGTTTTCAACGTAGTTTACATCTTCAACCCAAACTTTATGTTCTTTGATATAAACTCCTTTCTGAATTTTTTCTAAATCTTCAAATTTCAAGTTTTTATCTAAACTCACTTGGTATAATTTAGACGAACGTTGCGCATCGTTAGTAAACTTCTGAATCATTTCGTTATCATTTGTATATAATAACAAACCGATTGTGTTTTTATCCATACGCCCAATTGGCTTCAATAAATATTTCGATGCATTACGAACTAAATCATAAGCACTAGAAACATTATCATCTTCAGATGTAGAAAATCCTTTTGGTTTGTTTAATAAAACATAAACTTTCTTTTCTGGATTTAATGTAATTCCATCAAAAACCACTTTATCAGTTGGTTTCACCTGATGTCCCATTTCTGTAACTACTTGTCCGTTTACCGTTACATTTCCTGATTGGATGTATAAATCGGCATCACGACGAGAGCAAACACCCGAATTAGCAATGTATTTATTTAAACGAATATCATCTGAAACTTTTTTAAGCACAGCCTTTTTAGGTTGTTCTGGTGTTTCTTGATTTCCTTTTACGAAAGGTTTACGGTCTGATTTATATGGAGAACTTCCGCTAAAAACATTTTTTGAAGCAAAAGGTTTCTTTTCTGAAGTTTTTTTCTTTGAAGCTGTTTTTCTTGGCGGACCAGATGGTTTTTTCTTATCGTTTCCACCTCTGGTACTTTTACCTCTTCCTGTATTCATTATAAATTATTTTTGCAAAGATAGTTATTTAAATTTCAATATACTAAAACAAAAAATCAGATTAAAAAAGAATCTCTCAATTATTTTGATTAATTTCATCATCAAATTAAACGAAACATAGAAAAATAACTTTTTTAGTCATTGTCTGAATGAAAATAAATTAAAATGAAAAAAATATTAAATCTAATTTTAGTTCAAGGAATTATCAGTTTAATTTCTGGAATCTTACTTTCTAAAATGTCTTTAGTCGGTAAAATTGGAATTAGCGTGGTTTACACAGAATATACGATTCTGAAAACGTGGTGGAAAGCTGCTCTTCTTGTCTTTTTTATCCAATTGATTTTAATTGCAGTTTTATATGTTACAAAACGCTTTATGATTTACAAAACCTTTGTGATTGTGAATTTGGTGATTGTGATTTTAGGACTTCTTGGTTTGTTTTTTACCTATATCGATTTTACAACTACTTCACATAAATATATGAACAGTAAATTTCATACTGGAGGTTATTTAGTTTGGTTTGGATGGTTTATAAACTGTATTTATTTTTTTATTTTTAGTGTAAAACCAAAACCTATCGAAAGTACAAATACTACTTTAAATCAAGGGTTGAATTAATTGTTTTCCGTGAAGAATTACTTTCGGGTCAATTAAAACAATAGATAAAATCCCTAAAATCAATAATAATTTCAAGCTTACGTGCAATGCATTGTAAGCTTTTTTTGTCTTTGATTGCCACAATTGAAATATAAAAATCATCAACATAACTAAACTAAAATAGAAATAATAAGCCATATATCCGATTTCAAAATAATGAATCAAAATCACAGCAGGAACAATGGTTAATATCGTAAGAAAAGTGATGATGCGTTTTGCAGTTTTAATTCCAAAACGAACAGGAATGGTTTGATAATTATTTGCAAAATCTCCTGAAAGATTTTCTAAATCTTTAACCATTTCACGAATCAGAATAATCAAATAAAGAAAAGCAGCGTGAACAAAAATACCGAAACTTAAGTTTTTAAAATACATTAATATTTCAAAAAAAGGCAAAACCACCAATAACGAAGCTGTTAAGTTTCCGATGATTGGAAACTTCTTTAGTTTATGTGAATAAAACCAAATCAAGAAAATATAAACTGAAATAAAAACAGCAGCGCGCCAAGAAACAATAAACGCCAATCCGGCACTTAAAAAGTTTAGTGCAAAATAGATTCTGAATTGTGTGGCTTTACTTACAAATCGGTCTATGTTGTATTTATTCGGTCGGTTGATTAAATCTTTTTCGGAATCGTAGAAATTATTAATGATATAACCTGAAGCAATTGCAAAAGAAGAACTTAGAATAATCAAAAAAAGATGAAAATTAAGCACAACATCCAAAGCTCGCAAATGCGAACCAAAGATAAAAATCGAAGCTAAATATTGAGCTAAAACTACAACAGCAACGTTATACCCTCGAACAACCGAAAATATACTGAATAATTTCTTTAAAATTATTTTCTGTTTTCGAGAAAGCATAATTTGTGTTTAAATTCCGATAAAAGGAACGTTCTTTAGAATTTGTAAACCAATTCTAATTTATAATCTTTTAAAGCTTCTTTTGCCTTTTCAAAATCTGGAGCGAATCCTAAAATGTAACCACCACCACCAGAACCGCAAAGTTTTAAGTAGTAATCGTTAGATTCGATTCCTTGTTGCCAAACTCCGTGGAATTTCTCAGGAATCATCGGTTTAAAATGACTTAAAGCAATTTTAGAAAGTTCTTTTGTATTACCAAAAAGTGTTTTAAAATCTCCTTTTAAGAAGTTTTCAACAGCTGCATCGGTATATTTAGTAAACTGCGATTTCATCATACTTCTGAAACCTTCATTCTTTAAATTATCCATAAAGATACTTACCATCGGAGCGGTTTCTCCAACCATTTCAGAATCGATTAAGAACACACCTCCTATTCCTTCTTCTTTTTGAGATGGAATTCCGGTTGGTTCTACATTATCTTTTGAATTAATTAAAATTGGTAAGCTTAAATAACTATTTAACGGGTCTAAACCTGAAGACGTTCCGTGGAAGAACGATTCCATTTTTCCGAAAATAGCTTTTAATTGAAGTAATTTTTCACGAGTTAAGTTCTCTAATACTGTAACTTTTTTATTCGCGTATTGGTCGTAAATAGCAGCAACTAAAGCTCCACTACTTCCCACTCCATATCCTTGCGGAATACTTGAATCGAAATACATTCCGTTTTCAATATCGCGTTCTAAAGCTTGCATATCAAAAGATACTAATTCAGGATTTTCTGCTTGCATTTGTTTTAAATGCGTAGCAAAAGCACGTAAACTTTCGTTTGATTTTACAGCTTCTTCTGTTGGTTCTGCTGTAATTTTTAATGCACCATTGTAATAATTATACGGTATCGAAAGCCCTTTTGAGTCTTTGATAATTCCGTATTCTCCAAATAGAAGAATTTTTGAGTAAAATAATGGTCCTTTCATAATTAGTTTTTTTTCAATCCGTGTTGCTACAAATTTAAGGAAAAAATGTATTCGTTCAACAATTGAAATTACACAACTTTAAACCTTGAACTTTAAACTTAAATTTACTTATGAATACCATAAACACAATGTCTGCAACCGTTCTTGCAACATCTTCCTTTTAAGAAATGATACATTTCGGTAAATACAAAAAATCCGTTTTCCATATAAAAATGTAAACCTTCCACCATTTCTGATTGACGTTTCGGGAATTTATTTTCCATCGAAAACTTCATCATCTCATCAAATTTCTTCAAACAATCGTTACATAAACAATCATGCTCTGTTTTTTCGTATAAAAAAGCAACGGTTTCATCTAACAATTCAACTTTTTGGCAATCGCAATTTTGAATATCATCTGGTTTACAATCCAACGTTTTATGACAATGTGTACAATTCTCTTTCATATTATTGAGTTAAATCTTCAACACCATTTCCAACAAAATCATTGATGTATTGGTTGTTTTGACAATATTGAGAAAGTTCGTTAGCAATAAAATCTAGCACTTGAGTTTTTACACTTTCAGGATATAAAACGTGTACATTCGCACCAGCATCTAAAGTAAAACAAACGGGAACTTGCGTTTCGTTTCTGAACTTCCAAATGGCATTAATAATTTCTAACGTATTAGGTTTCATTAAAATAAAATACGGCATTGAAGTCATCATCATTGCGTGTAACGTCAAGGCTTCACTTTCTACGATTTTAATGAATTCCGTTAAATCACCAGAAGCAAAAATAGCTTTCAACTTAGCGATATTTTCATGCGCTTGTGCGAAACGTTGCTCTGCAAACGGATGACCAAACATCAATTCGTGACCAACGGTACTTGAAACTTGCTTTTCACCTTTATCAACCAACAAAATAGAATCTTGGTAGTTTTTAAAATTTGGATGTACTTCGTAATCAAATTCAATTCCGTAAGCATCAGAACTATTTGCAATACTTTCGGTTTTTCCCCAAACTACCATTTCACCTTTAATGCTACGACAAGCACTTCCTGAACCTAAACGAGCTAAGAAAGATGCTTTTTGTAAGAAATAATTTTCATCTTTATCTGAAACTAATTCTTTTTCTAAAGCGATGATATTTGCAGAAATAGCCGCCATTCCAGAAGCAGAAGATGCAATACCAGAACTATGCGGAAATGTATTTTGAGTATCTATGGTAAAATGATAATCTTCAATGTATGGACAATAAGGTAAAATACGCTCGAAATATTTTTGAATTTTCGGACGGAATGATTCTTTTGGTTGTCCTTCAAACAATAAATCAAAACTGATTCCTTTGGTTTCTTTCGCTGTAAAAGTTAACGAAGTAATGGTTTTACAATTGCTTAAGGTAAAACTCAACGAAGGATTTGCCGGAATTTGATTGTCTTTTTTTCCCCAGTATTTTACCAAAGCAATATTACTTGGCGCTGAGAAAGTAAATGTTTTTTTATGAGTTAATTTTCGATAATTCGAAGTGATAAAAAAATTAAAATCAACCATTTTTGGATTTGTATTGAAGTTTAAAAAGTATTAAGCAAATATAGATGTATTTTTTTAAAACAAGTTTCAATAAATAAACAGAAAACAGACATTAATAAAAATATTAATTCAATAGAATTTTCTAAATTAGAATACTAAAAAAACTATATTTGAAAACTAAAAAGAAAAATTAATGATAAAAAAAATATTTTTAGGCTTTAGCCTTTTGTTTTTAAGCGTGGCCTGCAACAAAGACGACGATACCAACATAAAACCAGAAGAGGAAGTTTTACCACCAGCAACACAAACAGGTATTGTAATGCTAGCTTGTAAAGTAAACGGTGTACCCTATATATGCAAAGGTTATGATCAAGTAGTTTCGTATTACCAATGGGTAAATGGAGGGTATGGGTTTGTGATTGCAGGTCTAAAAGAAACCAATTTAACTTGGAGTGTAGAATTAGGAAATAGAGGACATGCACCTATGCAAACAGGTACTCATTCACTCAACGGTACTAATCCTGGATATTTTGGAGGGGGATATATAATTGGTGGCCCTGATAATTATTTAGAAGGCTCAGTAACCAACTCTACTTACACCGGAGAAATGACTATTACGAAATTTGATTTAACGAACGAAATTGTTTCGGGTACGTTTTGGTTTGATATTCAAAACCCTTGGACGGGCGAAAAAATAGAAGTTCGCGAAGGGCGTTTTGACACCCATTTTTCACAGTAAATTAATTTTTAAACAACCATATTATGAAAAAAAAAATATTTTTAAGCTTGAGCCTTTTGTTTTTAGTTATTGCTTGTAACAAAGACGACGATACAAACATAAAACCAGAAGATATTGTTTTACCAGAGGCTACCCAAACAGGTGCTGTAATGCTAGCCTGTAAAGTAAACGGTGTACCTTACATCTGTAAAGGATATAACCAAGTAACCTCTTATTACCAATGGGTAGATGGTGGTTATGGGTTTGTAATTAGAGGATTAAAGAAAACTGATTTTGTTTGGAGTATAGATTTAGGAAACCTTGGAAATGCTCCAATTTCTGAAAGAACCTATACGTTAAACGGAAGTGATCCAGGTTACTGGGGAGGAGGATTTTTTAAAATACCTGATTATATTACAGAAGGCGTAACAACTACCTCAACTTACAC
>NZ_RQVQ01000009.1:0-35967 GCF_003865405.1 Paenimyroides tangerinum | reverse complement strand
CTTACATCTGTAAAGGATATAACCAAGTAACCTCTTATTACCAATGGGTAGATGGTGGTTATGGTTTTATTATTAGAGGATTAAAGAAAACTGATTTTGTTTGGAGTATAAGCCTAGGTAATAGAGGAAACGCATCGATGTCAAAAGGTACTCATCCATTAAACGAAGTAAATCCAGGTTACTGGGGCGGAGGATATATTAAAGGTGGTCCAGACAGTTATTTAAAAGTTTCATTAACAAATTCGACTTATATAGGAGAAATGACCATAACCAAATTTGATTTAGCGAACGAAATTGTTTCGGGTACGTTTTGGTTTGATGTACAAAACCCTTGGACGGGCGAAAAAATAGAAGTTCGTGAAGGGCGTTTTGATACCCATTTTTCACAGTAAATTAATTTTTAAACAACTAAACTATGACAAAAAAATATTTTTAGGCTTTAGCCTTTTGTTTTTAAGCCTAGCTTGCAACAAAGACGATGAAGCCTCAGACCCAGGGAATTTTCAAACACCATTACCAGAAGCTACACAAACTGGCAAAGGTACTTTTGCATGCTACGTTGACGGTAAAGCTTATATAGCTAAAAAAAATGAAATTACAGCTTATTACCAGTATGTACAAGGACATTATACTTTTGGAGTAGCAGGTACAAAAGAAGAAAGACCTTTATGGAATATTGCAATAGGCTCTACAGCAGATGCTTTAACAGAAGGTAATACATATACATTAAGAGAGAGAGAGAGAGAGAGAGAGAGGAAATCAATGGGGAGGGATTGATTTTATTTATAGTTGGGATGATTCCTTCGAGAGATATACAAATAACATAAATTACAAAGGTGAATTTACCATTACCAAATTAGATTTACAAAAACAAATCATCTCAGGTACCTTTTGGTTTGATGTTCAGGACCCAAAAACAGGCGAAACCCGAAAAGTACGAGACGGACGCTTTGATGTTATTGCAAACTTTTAAATTATTGTTGATATGAAAAAAATATTATTATTACTTGGATTATCTCTATTAATTCTTTCATGTAACAAAGACGATGAGACCCCAGACCCAGGGAATTTTCAAACACCATTGCCAGAAGCTACTCAAACTGGCAAAGGTACTTTTGCATGCTACGTTAATGGCAATGCTTATATAACTAAAAAAAATGAAATTACAGCTTATTACCAGTATGTACAAGATCATTACTCTTTTATTGTAGCTGGAACAAAAGAAGAGAGACCTTTATGGAATATTGCAATAGGCTCTACAGCAGATGCTTTAATAGAAGGTAATACTTATACCTTAAAAGAGTGAGAAGATAGAAATCATTGGGGTGGGATATTATTTGTTTATGAGCAAAGTCATTATAATGAAAGATATACAGATAATATAAATTACAAAGGCGAATTTACCATTACCAAATTAGATTTACAAAAACAAATTATCTCGGGTACCTTTTGGTTTGATGTTAAAGACCCAAAAACTGGAGAAAAAATAGAAGTTCGCGAAGGGCGTTTTGACACCCATTTTTCACAGTAAATTAATTTTTAAACAACCATATTATGAAAAAAAAAATATTTTTAAGCTTGAGCCTTTTGTTTTTAGTTATTGCTTGTAACAAAGACGACGATACAAACATAAAACCAGAAGATATTGTTTTACCAGAGGCTACCCAAACAGGTGCTGTAATGCTAGCCTGTAAAGTAAACGGTGTACCTTACATCTGTAAAGGATATAACCAAGTAACCTCTTATTACCAATGGGTAGATGGTGGTTATGGTTTTATTATTAGAGGATTAAAGAAAACTGATTTTGTTTGGAGTATAAGCCTAGGTAATAGAGGAAACGCATCGATGTCAAAAGGTACTCATCCATTAAACGAAGTAAATCCAGGTTACTGGGGCGGAGGATATATTAAAGGTGGTCCAGACAGTTATTTAAAAGTTTCATTAACAAATTCGACTTATATAGGAGAAATGACCATAACCAAATTTGATTTAGCGAACGAAATTGTTTCGGGTACGTTTTGGTTTGATGTACAAAACCCTTGGACGGGTGAAAAAATAGAAGTTCGTGAAGGACGTTTTGACACCCATTTTTCACAGTAAAACAGGTCTTAAAAAAAACAAATCCAATCTATATAATCGAAATAGATTGGATAAAAAAAACTCTAAAACTTTGAGCTAGCCCTGATTGCAGTGATATCCTTTAAAATTTATTTTAAAGATAAAACGAAAAGCAGGCTAAAACTGAAAAAGAAGCCAAATGTTTAGCTTCATAAAATATTATTTATTCGCAATAGCTTGAGCGGCAATGAAGCCCGAAGTCCAAGCGTTTTGAAAATTGAATCCGCCGGTAATGGCATCAACATTCATGATTTCGCCAGTAAAATATAAGTTTTTGAACAACTTACTTTGCATGGTTTTAAAGTCGATTTCTTTTAAATCGATTCCGCCTGCTGTAACAAATTCATCTTTGAACGTACTTTTTCCGTTTACTTTAAACTCGGCATTGGTTAACTGATTGGTTAAATTTACCAATTGCTTTTTGGTTAAATCGGCCCATTTTGCATCGGCGTTAATTTCTGAAGCCAAAACCAATTGTTCCCACAAACGCGTGGTTAAATCAAAAGGTGATTTTTTTACTACGGTTTTCTTAGCGTGTTCTAACTTCAATTCGTTAAGCTGCACCAAAACATCATCAAAAACTTCTTCGTGAAGGAAGTTCACTTGTAAGGTAAACTGATAATTTTTATCGAAAAGTTCGCGAGCGCCCCAAGCTGAAAGTCGTAAAATCGCCGGCCCACTCATTCCCCAATGCGTGATTAATAAAGGTCCGTTCGATTTTAATTTGGTTTCTTTTACTTTTAATGTTACGTTAGGAACTGAAATCCCCATTAAATCTTTGATACGATTGTCTTTAATATTAAAAGTAAATAGCGACGGAACCGGAGAAACAATTTGATGCCCTTTTTCAGTAAGCATTTCCCAGATTTTTGGATTACTACCTGTTGCCATGACCAAATTCTCAGAAGAAAGCGTTCCTTGAGTCGTTTCTAAAATCCAATTATCACTAGCTTGTGAAATCGCTTGAACGCTACATGAGGTATTTACTTTTATTTGATTTTCTTGAGCTAAATTTAAAAAACAATCAATGATGGTTTGTGAAGAATCGGAAACCGGAAACATTCGTCCGTCTTCTTCTGTTTTTAATTGAACGCCATTGTTTTCGAACCATTCAATAACATCACCTGTACAAAATGTATGAAAAGGACCTCGAAGTTCTCTTTCTCCACGTGGGTAAAATTTAGTCAAAACATTCGGAACAAAACAAGCGTGGGTAACATTACAACGTCCACCACCTGAAATTTTAACTTTACCTAAAACTTCTTTTCCGCGTTCAAGAATTGCAATTCGTAAATCTGGATTATTTTCAGCAATATTAATCGCAGTAAAAAATCCAGAAGCTCCTCCTCCTACAACAATTACATCAAAATTATTTTTCATTTCTTATTTAATGTTTCCCCAATTTTTAAAATCAATTCTACATTTTGTAGAAAATAAATTTACTCATTCACAATATAAACTACATAATATCTAATAACGGTCACGCTTTTGATTTTAGGTACAATTATTGTATCTTTAGCTTTTGTAAATCTTTAGCAAAGATACAGATATAAGCCGCTTTTAAAAAAATATAAATCCCGAGAGATGTTAAAAAAATTACCTTTTATTTTCTTCATATTATTATTTACGATGTGTAAATCGAAAAAAAATGTTACAGATTCAACTAAAGTTGAAGAGAAGGAAAAAGTTGAAAAAATCTATTACACCGAGCAAACCAAAAATGATTTTAGAGCTGTTTCTGAAAAAGTTCAAAAGAAGTTTTTAAAAGATTACAAAGCTGACACTCCAGAATATGCCATTTTGTTTTTTACCAAAGGTTTTAATGGAGAAAAAATTGAAGTTAAGAATGAAGAAGAAATCATTTTTGTAGATGGAGTTACAACTGATAAAACTACAGGTCTTGCAAAAAATATGCGTATTAAAGTAACTTTAGATACGGAGATTTACGACAGAGCAACAAAAAAGAAAATTTATGTAAAATCTAACAAAGTTGGTAAGCATAAATTCATTTACATAATGAAAGATACAGATGGTGAACAGCCTTACAAAATAACATACAGTGACAAATTACGTCCTGCAAAATAAACAGCAACAAACATTGAAACGAAAAAGCCAAGCATTGAAAAATTATCGCTTGGCTTTTTTTATTTTATCATTTCTTGATATGAAAGTATGGTTTCGAATCCTTTTTGTTTGAAATAAGTTATTGGATTTTCGAATGATGCGACCATTACAAAATCACCGCCCCAACCACCTAAGCTTTTTACCAAACCGTCAAAATCAGAAAATAATTGTTCTTGAATGGTTGGTACTTCTAAAACTTTGCTCAAATTAACTTCGTAAGTTTTAAAGAAATTGATGAATTCATTTAAATCATCAATTTGCAAAAGTTGTTCGGTCATCTTAGAAACCTCAGCAATTTCATAAGTTAAATCTTTCTGCTTTTTTCGGAAATTAGCAATTGCATCTTTACTATCGCGTTTTTGATTTAAATACACAAAGTAAATTTTATCTGCAAAACTTGGTTTGTAAACTACTTGTTCTACCGAAACTTTTCCGTTTACTTTTTGATACGTAATTGGTTCGTTATTTTGCGCACAAGCAATATCGTAACCACTACCGCCGAATGAATTTTCTAACAATTCAAAAGCATCAATTTGAAACCATTGCGCAATATTATTTATTAAGGTTGATGAAGTTCCTAAACCCCAATTTCGTGGAAAAGTTAATTCAGTTTCAACCAAAAATCCAGTTTTTACATTTAAAACATTCGGATTTTGTTGATGTGCCTGATGTAAAATTTCGATTAATGTTTTTCGAACTTTATCATCTTGCTCTTTTATGTTTTTGGAAATTACATCGGTAACCGAAATTTCATCGTTAAACCAAACCGAACCATCTGCATCGTAACTTTTCCAAGTGAGTACATTAGTATTAACTGGAAAAACACGCAAAGTTTGTCCGAATTTAGTGGGCAAAGCAAAAACCTTTGCGCCTTCTAAAACGTAATATTCGCCAAGAATAAATAATTTTCCGTTGCTGTAAAATTCCATTTTATTTTCTAAGACTTTCAATAAATTCAACTACCGCACTATGTGTAACCGTTTGAGTATCGAAATAATTTACCACTTTAACGCGTTCTTCATCCGTTGCATTGAATTGATTTAAGATATTCATCAAGTGCATTTTCATATGACCTTGTTGAATTCCTGTTGTAGTTAACGATTTTACTGCCGCAAAATTTTGCGCCAATCCGGCAACTGCAATAATTTCCATCAATTCATTTGCCGAAGGTTTTTCTAACAATTCTAAAGCAAACTTCACCATTGGATGCAAAGTTGTTAATCCGCCAACGGTTCCTAAAGCTAAAGGCAAATCCATCCAAAAATGGAAAATTCCGTCATTAATTTCGGCATGAGATAAGCTTGAATATTTTCCGTCTTTAGCAGCAAATGCATGAACTCCAGCTTCAATAGCGCGGAAATCGTTACCTGTTGCTAAAACCACCGCATCAACTCCGTTCATAATTCCTTTATTATGTGTTACGGCACGATAGGTTTCAATTTCTGCAATACGAACCGCTTGAACAAATTTTTCAGCAAAATATTGTGGGTCTTTAATTTCTTTACTTTTCAAATCTTCCACGGCACAAGAAACCTCAACGCGAACCAAACAATTTGGAACGTAGTTTGAAAGAATAGACATGATCACTTGTAAATTCTTTTCGGTTTCTGTGAAGTTAGCATAAACAGCAGCTTCAGCACGTAAAACATTTGCAAATTCTTCTAAACACGAATTAATGAAATTCGCTCCCATGCTATCTTTAGTATCAAAAGTTGCATGTAATTGGTAATAATCTTTAAGTTCAGAAGTTTTATCAACCAATTCAATAGCTAAAATTCCACCTCCACGTTTTTCCATATTTTTGGTAATGTGTTTGGTGTTTTCGTAAAATTTAGATTGAATGTCTTTAATGAATTGTTCTAATTTTTGTTTCGAACCAGAAAACAAGAAATGTACGTTTCCGATTTTCTCCGTAGAAAGAACCGTTGCTTTAAATCCACCACGTTTACTCCAAAATTTAGCAGCATTTGAAGCCGCCGCAACAACCGAACTTTCTTCGATAACCATAGGAATGGTATATACTTTATCGTTGATTATAAAATTTGGCGCCACACCAAATGGAAGGTAAAAATTGGTAATGGTATTTTCAATAAACTCGTCATGAAGTTTTTGTAAAGCTTGGTCTGAATTATAATAAGAAGTTAACAAATTTGTTATCTCACTATTTCCGTTGAAATACGTTTCAACAATCCAATGTACTTTTTCTGCTTTACTTAGTTTTGAAAAACCGTTTACTAAACTCATTTTTTTGTGCTTAAATTTTGCACAAAGATACACATTCTTATGGATTGGATTTTTGGGAATAGAAAATTAACGACAGAACAGTAAATAAAAAAACATATATTTGTGATAGTATCAAATGATATTATCATAATAATAAGCCTATTTAAAATACTCTCCATTGCAGAACCATTCTACAAGAACAATTGTATCTTTCTTATGAATTGAAAATTCTAATTTCCCTTTTTGCTTGATTATGGTATCTCCTTTTTCTAATAGAGCTTTATAATTATTTATCCAGCGAGTTTCATCTTCGCAAACACATTTTAAACCCGTTTTTAAATCTATTCCTTCTGATTTCAAGTAAGGCGAAGAATATTCGGGAAGCTTTTCAAAAATCTGGGAACATTCAATTTCTCTAAAAATCTCAGCCACTTGATTACAATTACCTTCTAAAGAAAAAACATTCGCAATTTTATTACAAGATATGAAACCAAACATTAAGAATATTAAACTTAGAATTCTAAAATAATACATACAAAAAAATTTATCAAATTTAAAACTAAATCTTAGAACTAATTATTACTATTTTCCTATTTCAAAAAAATGATTTACTTTGTAACATTCGCATCAGAAAATAAATTTTAATGAAAAATATAAAATACACCTTAGCCTTTTTATTGTTTGCTGGAATTTCGGCTACAGCTCAAAAGAAAATTAGTCAAGAAGAAATTTGGAATGGAACGTTTAGAACACAAGGAATGACATCGTTAAACGCGATGAAAAATTCCAATGCTTATACGGTTTTGGATTACAACCGAGGAAACAAATCTTTTGTTATTGATTTATATGATTTCGCAACTTTAGAAAGAACTAAGAATATTTTAGACACTAAAAACTTTCCAGAGTTAACTGAAATTTCAGAATATAGTTTCAATAACGACGAAACGAAATTGTTGATTGCAACAAATTCAAATCCAATTTATCGTCATTCGTTTACGTCACTTTTTTATTCGTACGATACCAAAACCAATCAATTAGTAAAAGTTTCGGATCGCGAAATTCAAGAACCTCAATTCAATTACGATGGTTCAAAAATCGCTTATGTTTACGACAACAATATTTTTGTTAATGATTTAAATCTAAATCAAACCATTCAAATTACAGATGATGGCGTAAAAAATAATATCATTAACGGAATTACTGATTGGGTTTACGAAGAGGAATTTGCTTTTGTTCGTGCCTATGAATGGAATGCGGACGGAACTAAAATTGCTTACATCAAATTTGATGAAACCGAAGTTCCTGAATTTTCTATGGATGTTTATGGTGATGGACTGTATCCAACACAACAGGTTTTTAAATATCCAAAAGCTGGAGAAAAAAATGCTTTAGTTTCGCTTCATATCTATGATTTAAAAACCAAGAAAACTTCGAAAGTTGATTTAGGAAAATACACCGATTTTTATATTCCAAGAATCAAATGGACAAACGATGCTAATATTTTAAGTGCGCAAGTTTTAAATCGTCATCAAAACAATTTAGATTTATTATTCATTGATGGAAATTCGGCTAATTTTAAAATCGTATTAAACGAAAAAGATAAAGCGTATGTTGACATCACAGACAACTTGACTTTCTTAGACGATAACAGTTTTATTTGGACGAGTGAGAAAGATGGATTTAATCATATTTATCACTACGATAAAAATGGAAAATTGAAAAATCAAATTACCAAAGGAAATTGGGATGTAACTAATTATTACGGTTTTGATAATAAGAATTCAAAAATATTTTATCAATCGGTTGAAAACGGTTCTACCAAACGTGATGTTTATAGTATTGATTTAAACGGAAAAAACAAAAAACGATTATCTCAAAATAATGGAACAAACAACGCTACTTTCAGTCCGAATTTTGATTTATTCATCAATAATTATTCATCGAGCAAAACGGCTCCGACTTACACATTAAACAATGCAAAAGACGGAAAAGAAATCAAAACCATTGTTTCTAACAAAGCTTTAGAAGATAAATTAAAAGCGTACAATTTACCAGAGAAAGAGTTTTTCGAAATCAAAAATGCGAGTGGAGATAATTTAAATGCTTGGATTATCAAACCAAAAGATTTTGATCCAAACAAAAAATATCCGTTGTTGATGTATCAATATTCAGGCCCGGGTTCACAGCAAGTTGCTGATGAATGGAAAGACAGCAACGAATATTGGCACGCACTTTTAACGCAAGAAGGTTACATTGTTTTGGCTGTTGACGGTCGTGGAACGGGTTACAAAGGAGCTGATTTCAAAAAAGTAACTCAAAACAATTTAGGTAAATACGAAGTCGAAGATCAAATTTTTGTAGCGAAAGAAATGGCTAAGAAAAACTATATCGACGCTGATAGAATTGGAATTTGGGGTTGGAGTTTTGGTGGTTTTATGTCATCGAATGCCTTATTCCAAGCGCCAGAAGTTTTCAAAACTGCAATTGCTGTTGCTCCGGTAACTTCTTGGCGTTTTTATGATACGGTTTATACCGAACGTTTTTTATCAACTCCGCAAGAAAATCCAAAAGGTTACGATGAAAACTCGCCAATCTCATACGCTCAAAATCTGAAAGGAAATTATTTATTAATTCACGGAACGGCAGATGATAACGTACACGTTCAGAACGCAATGGTTTTGACCAATGTATTAGTTCATAACAATAAAAAGTTTGATTGGGCAATTTATCCAGACAAAAATCACGGCATTTATGGTGGAAAAACACGTGAACAATTATATACAAAAATGACTGATTATATCAAAGAGAACCTTTAACAACAGACAAAAACTATTTCTTAGATTTACAGCTTGTTTTTCAATAAAATTAATTTTCTAAAACAGCTGTACTTTTTAATTTTACTTTTAAAAAATTGTTAAGTTCCTTTTTTTTAGTAAATTTCGACCAAGAAAAATAGTTGATAAAAACAACTTCATAATAAAATAATTTAAAAAAATGAGTAATAAAATTTCTTTAGAACAAATCCAAAATTTTGAAGGAAAATATCCTAAACAATTATGGTATTTGTTTTTAGTAGAAATGTGGGAACGTTTCTGTTTTTATGGCATGCGCGGAGTATTAGCCATTTTTATGGTAGATATGCTATTGCTTTCAGGTAAAGATGCTAATTTAAAATACGGTGCCATACAGGCCTTTGTATATGCGTTTACATTTATTGGTGGTGTTTTTGCTGATAAAATTTTAGGATTTAAAAAATCATTAGTTTTTGGAGGAGTCGTAATGATTCTAGGAAATTTATTGATTGGTATAAACCCGGAAGAATTCTTTTACTATGGGATTGTTTTAACCATTATTGGAACTGGTTTTTTTAAACCAAACATCTCTTCAATGGTTGGAGAGTTATATAAAGAAGGTGATCCACGCCGTGATGCTGGCTTCAGTTTATTCTATTCAGGAATTAACATTGGTGCTTTATTAGGTGGTGCTTTATGTGTTTATCTAGGTAAATTTTACAGTTGGAACTTAGCTTTCTTGGCAGCTTCTTTTGTTATGGTAATTGGAGTTGGGTTATTTTTAGCGATAAAAAAAGAATTAGGTCCTATTGGTAACTCTCCCCTTTTACATTTAGAGCCTAAAAAGCGTTCAGTTCGTGAAATTGCAGTTTATATTGGAGCTTTTTTATGTATTCCTTTAATTTATGCGATGATAAAAAACACAGAATACACAGATTATTTTATGTACACCATTGGTCCTGTTGCTTTAATTTATTTTTTTTATGAAGTATTTAAAGATCAACTAAGTGATCGTTTTTTAAAAATAACTAAATACGCATTTTTATTAATAATTTTAACATACTTAATCACTTATATTACTGACCTTCCAAATATTTATTTTGAAAATTTTCGCCGTTTTATAGGTCCTTTTATCTTTTTATACTTTGTGTTTGAGTTATTCCAAATAAAAATTAACGCACAACAAAAAAAATTATTTGCAGCGCTTTTGTTTATTTTATTTGCCATTATTTTCTTTGCTTTTTTCGAACAAAGTGGTGGTTCACTTGCCTTGTTTGCAAAAGATAATTTAAATAATCATTTATTATTCTTTACTATTGATCCGAATATTGTAAATAACATTTCTAATGCGTTTTTTGTAATCTTATTTGCTCCATTAGTTGGTTTAATTTGGGTAGCTTTGAGCAAAAAGAAATTAGAACCAAATACCGTTATTAAATTCGGTTTAGGATTTTTATTCTTAGCAGGATCTTTCTTTATTTTATATGCAACTAAATTCTTTGCAGGTCCAGACGGTATTACGTCATTAAACGTATTTACTTCTGCATACTTAATTATGACGTTAGGTGAATTATGTTTATCACCAATCGGTTTGTCTATCATTACTAAATTATCACCTAACCGTTTGGTTGGAATGATGATGGGATTATGGTTTTTAGCTAGTGCCTATGGTCAGTACGTTGCAGGTTTATTAGGAGCAGGTATGTCTTCTCCAAGTGAAAGCGCAACTAATCTACAAAAATTAGATTTATATACAGAAGGTTATTTTCAATTGGCTGTTTACGCATTAATCGCAGGAATTTTACTTATTGTTATCTCACCTATAATTCGAAAATTAATGCAGGAAGTAAAATAAAGCTTCTAAAAATGAAATTTAACAATAAGAGCGACCATTCGGTCGCTTTTTTTATGCATATCTGTAATTATTTTCTTTTATTTGTAAACTTAACCATTTTTTAAAATTCATGTTAGAAAACAACAAACCTTCGTTGTGGAATACCATTGGTTCATTTAACAAAAATTTCTGGCTTGCGAGTTTCATGGAATTAATGGAACGTTGGGCTTGGTATGGAATTTATACACTTTTCGGACTTTATCTTGTAGGTTCAACAGATGCAGGTGGATTAGGTTTTGACCACATTCAGAAAGGTAACATTATGGGAAATATTGTAGGAATTCTATATTTCTTACCTTTATTTTTTGGAGTTATTGCTGACCGAATTGGGTATAAACTTTCACTTGCGATTTCGTTTGTGATTATGATTTGTGGATATTATTCGCTAGGTGAAGTTACTTCCTACTCCAATGTTTATCTTGTATTTCTTTTAGTAGCCATCGGTGCAGCTTTCTTTAAACCTGTTGCTTCAGCTATTATAGCACGAAACACAAACGAGACAACCGGAACAATGGGGTTTGGTATTTTTTATATGATGGTTAATATTGGTGGATTCGTTGGACCATTCTTTTCGTCTGTTTTAAGAAACAGTTTAGGATGGAAAATTATTTTCTTACAAGCTACAATCGTTTTATGTATCAATTTAGTGGTTTTACTTTTATTTTATAAAGAACCAAAAGTAGAAAAACCAAAAGATTCTATCGGTAAAGCAATTGGAGATTCTGTAATAGGAATATTCGAAGCTTTGAAAGATGTTCGTTTGGGAATTCTTTTATTGCTAATGATTGGTTTCTGGACCATGTTTAACCAATTATTTAATACGCTTCCAAACTTTATTGAAGATTGGGTAAATTCATCAGCAATTAGCGATTGGCTAAATAAAAACATTCCATTTTTAGGAAGATGGCTTACATTAGATGGGCAAGTAAAACCGGAATGGTTTACCAATATTGATGCTTTGATGATTATTTTATTACAGATTCCAATTTCATTTATGGTAATCAAAATGCGTCATATTAACGCAGTAATTCGTGGTGCTGTGGTTGCAACTATTGGTATTGGATTAACTTTTTACACAGATAATGTTTGGTTTACTGTAATCGGAACGATGATTTTTGCTATTGGAGAAATGATGTCATCACCAACGGTTTCTTCATTTATTGCGTTAATCACACCAAAAGGAAAAGAAGGTTTATATCAAG
Organism: Paenimyroides tangerinum; assembly: GCF_003865405.1. Lineage (GTDB taxonomy): Bacteria > Bacteroidota > Bacteroidia > Flavobacteriales > Flavobacteriaceae > Flavobacterium > Flavobacterium tangerinum. Next base: position 23,614 of record NZ_RQVQ01000009.1, on the reverse strand, counting down.
GAACGTATTTTTTACCTGTTGCAGCAAGTTATTTTGTAACGAGTTTTATTTCTGGTGGATTATATCAAAACTGGTCAGATAAACTTTCTCTATTAAAACGTTACATGGTCAGTCGAAACATTGAAATGCCCGAAGTAGTTTCTAAAGAACAATTCATTGAAGAAGGTGCAAAAACACTAAACATTTCGATAGCACAATTTGAACAGCAATTCAATTTAAAAGCAGAAACCATCGATTGGAAATCGGTCTCAACTTCATTAAACAAATATGCACTTTCAAAAAACATAGACATTTCAAACGTACATTTACCCTTCTCTAAAAACGAATATTTCACTTTAGCTGAACAAAAATTACAGATGACACATTGGGAAATGACAGATATGCTTTGGAATACCTATGATCCTAATAAAATTTGGTATGTGATTGTTGGAATCGGTGTTTTCTCAATTGTCTCGCTAAGCATTTATGACCGTTTGGTGGTTAGACCACTTGAAAAAAAGAATGCAAATCAATCTTAAAAAAATAAAAAACTAAATATAAATCAACTTTAAAATTCGAATGGATACTAAAATTTCTACAGACTTTTACAAATCAAATGTTCTAGGTCAACGATCGGGATTATTTGTACTTTTCTTTACGGAAATGTGGGAGCGTTTTTCGTTCTACGGAATGCGTGTTTTATTGATTCAATTCTTAACAGCAGCAGTTATTGCTGGTGATCCATTAAAATCAGGTTGGGCTTGGACAGCGGAAGAAGCTGGAGCATTGTACGGAACTTATGCTATGATGCTTTATTTAACTCCAATTTTTGGAGGTATTATAGCCGATAAATACATCGGTTCTAGAATGGCTGTTATCATTGGAGCAATTATTATGACCATCGGTCACGCTGCAATGGCTTTTGATACAACGGTTATGTTTTTTATTGGATTAGCGTGTTTGGTTATCGGAACAGGTTTCTTTAAACCTAATATGCCGTCAATCTTAGGAGAAATGTACAAAGATTTACCAGAAAAGAAAGATGGTGCTTATACCATTTTCTATATGGGTGTAAACGCAGGAGCATTCTTTGGTATGATGCTTTGTGGTTATGTTGCAGAAACACAAGGTTGGCATTGGGGATTCGGTTTAGCTGGAATTTTCATGTTGTTAGGTACATTACAATTTGCATTTGCAAAACCGTTAATGGGTAATTTAGGAATTATTAGCAAAGATAAAGATGTAGTTGCTGCAAAAGCAGCAGAAGATAAAGACAAACGTAATCCGTTCACTAATTTAGATTACATTCTAATTACAATTGTAGGAGTAATTGGTTTTTTATATGCGTTCAACGACCCGTTATCTAAAAACGGAATCATTGATTTGTTCTCATCACTTGATACGTCATTTTTACGTGGACAATATATCATGATTATCATTGCTTTGATCATATTTATTTACATGTTGGTTTCTCGTATTTTACGATATGACAAAGTAGTAAGAGATAGAATGTTTGCTGTAGTTTTATTAGCTTTCTTCTTAATTTTCTTCTTTATGAGTTTTGAACAAGGTGCAACATCCTTAGTACTTGTAGCTCGTGATTATATCGATAGAACTTTAGAAGGTTCTGCGCTATTAACTTTCAACATCGTAAACGGTTTGTTAACCATTGTACCATTAGCAATCATCTCATGGGTTTTAATCAAACTAGCAGTTACAACTTGGTCTAAAATAGCTTTATCAAACGTAATTTTAATCACCTGTTTCTTAATCATTTGGGGAGCTGCTTTATGGATGTTAAGTGAAGAATTCTCAAAAGATGCTTCAGAAATAACCGTTTCTTGGTTCTCGACTTTAAACTCATTTTTCATTATCGCATTGGCTTCTACGGTTTCTAAATTATGGGAATCTAAATACAACCCATCAGCTGCATTCAAATATGGATTTGGATTAGTATTAGTTGCCATCGGATTCTTAGTTTTAGGATTAGGTTCAATGGGAATTTCAGAAGGAGTTAAAATCTCAATGGCATTTTTAGTAATCACTTATTTATTCCATACGTTAGGAGAATTGTTTATTTCTCCTGTAGGATTATCTTACGTTTCTAAATTAGTTCCTGGAAGAATGTTAGCATTTATGTTTGGTATTTGGTATTTAGCAATCGCAATCGCGCAAAAACTTGCTGCTGTGTTAGGAGGACAAGTAGAAACAATACAAAAAGAATATTCTTTAAGTCATTTTTTCTTCCTATTTACAGCAATACCATTAGCTGCCGGAATTTTGGTAATGCTATTAAATCCAATAATTAAAAAATTAATGCACGGAATTAAATAAATTAAGTATCTTTCGCATTCGAAAAATTTAAATCTAAATAAATGTCAACAACAACTTCAAATCCTGATTTTTTTGAATCAAAAGTACTAGGACATCCTTCTGGATTATTTGTTCTTTTCTTCACTGAAATGTGGGAAAGATTCTCATTCTACGGAATGCGTATCTTATTAATTTTGTTTTTAACTGCTGCTCTAACTGGAGACAATCCAGGTTGGGGATGGAATGCAGAAAATGCTGGAGCTTTATACGGAACTTATGCAATGTTATTATACATCACTCCTATCTTTGGAGGTATCATAGCAGATAAATACATCGGATATCGTTGGGCCGTAGTAATTGGTTCTATCGTTATGACTGTTGGCCACGGGTTAATGGCATTTGACACGCCTTTGTTTATGTACTTAGGTTTAGGATGTTTAGTAATCGGTACTGGATTCTTTAAACCAAATATGACCTCTATTCTATCTGAAATGTACAAATCATTTCCTGAGAAAAAAGATGGAGCTTATACCATTTTCTATATGGGAGTCAACGCGGGTGCTTTCTTCGGAATGATGCTTTGTGGTTATTTGGCAAACAACGTAGGTTGGCATTATGGTTTTGGATTAGCAGGAGTTTTCATGCTTTTAGGAACTTTACAATTTTGGTTAGCAAAACCTTTATTCGGATCGATTGGAGACAAACCTACTGAAGAAAGTAAATTAGCTAAAGCTGCTGCAGCTAAAGCAGATTTAAAAGAAGGTGAAGAAGACAAACCGAATCCTTTTACAATGTTAGATTATTTCTTAATCGCTGCATCTACATTAATTGGTTTATTATACGCTTTTAACGATCCTTTGTCTAAAATTGGTGGAATGCATATTTTACCAAAAGAAATATTTGGAATGGACGGTTCAATTGTAATGATTATTATTGGATTAGTATTATTTTTATTCTTAGTTGTATCACGTGTAATTCGTTATTCTCCTATCGTAAGAGACCGAATGATTGCAGTAACTGTATTTGCTTTCTTCACGATTTTCTTCTGGATGGCTTTTGAACAAGGAGCTTCATCTTTAGTGATTTTCGCAAGAGATAACGTAGATAGATCATTAGCTGGTTCATCATTAACAACATTTAATATTGTAAATACTTTATTAACTGTAATTCCGTTAATTATTATTTCGTGGGTACTATACTTATTAGCTAAACAAACATTCAAAAAAGCACCAGGATCAAACATTGTTTTGGCAATTACTTTCATTGGTGTTTGGGCTGTAGCTATCTGGATGTTAACAAATGAATTCTCTAAAACAGAATCAGAAATCGATCCGTCTTGGTTCTCAATCTTAAACTCATTCTTTATTATCGCATTAGCTTCATCTGTTGCTAAGATTTGGGATTCTAAATTGAATCCTCCAGCTGCGATTAAATATGGTTTAGGTTTAATTATTATGGCTTTAGGATTTGGATTATTAGCTTATGGTTCTCACGGAATCCAAGAAGGCGTAAAAGTATCAATGCTTTGGTTAGTACTTGCATATTTATTCCATACATTAGGAGAATTATTCTTATCTCCTGTTGGATTATCTTATGTATCTAAATTAGTACCAGCACGTATGATTGCATTTATGTTTGGTATTTGGTACTTAGCAATTGCAATCGGAAACAAATTAGCTGCTGCAGTTGGTGGAGAAATTGAAAATATTACTAATGAATATTCATTATCAACTTTCTTCTTAATTTTCACAATTGTACCAATCGTTGCAGGACTTTTAGTTATGGCTTTAAATCCAGTTTTGAAAAAATTAATGCACGGTGTAAAATAGGCACGCATTTTGAAATACAAAAATCCGATAGTTTTTGCTATCGGATTTTTTTTTAAATTTACCCAAACAAATAATACAATGAATAAAATATTTCTTTTTATCTCTTTTGCTTTAATTAGCATCACAACTCAAGCCCAAGAAATCAAATGGATGTCTTTTAATGAAGCTGTAAAAGCTCAAAAGAAAAACAAAAAACCAATTTTTATTGATGTTTACACAGCTTGGTGCGGTCCTTGTAAAATCTTAGATAAAAAAACATTCTCAAACCCAGAAACTGCAAAATTTATAAATGACAACTACAATGCTGTTAAATTTGATGCAGAAGGAAACGAAGAAATAGTTTTCAATAAAATGACATATAAAAATCCAGGTTACAAACCAGAAAGAAAAAATAGTAGAAACGCAATGCACGAGTTTACTGGTTTCTTAAAAATTCAAGGTTATCCTTCGATGGTTGTAATAAATAATAAAGGTCAAATACAGAAAACCATTGTTGGATTTAAAACTTCTGAAGAATTAAAAAAAGAACTTTAATCTAAAATGATAAATCAGCATATCCCTTTTCACGCATATTGTGAAAAGGGATATTATTTTTTATACAAGTTTCTGTCCAAAACAAAACGTTTGAATTATAATTTTTTGGATGCATTACAACCAATTTTGGCTTATGATTTAATACATATCGTTCTAAATTAAACTTTGGATTATTCTTTAAAATCAAAACATCTACAGAAGTCGTAATTTCAGCAACACCTAAACTATCAACCACGAGAAAAGTTAGTCCATCAACAATAAAAAAATTAGTGATGTTTTTTAAATCTATTTCATTAATTTCTAATTCTCGTTCTAAATCGACAAGAAATTTTTTAGAATTCACCAACGAATCATCACTTAAAACCAACATTTTTGTTTGATTTATTTTAGCTATTGTCAACGAATTATAATCATATAAAATTTGAAATTCATTGTTCGCTTTTAATTTAGAAAACTCATAAAAATAACTAATTTGAATTCCGATGATTAACACAAAAATGACAACAATTTTTCGATAAGAATATTGTTTTATCGCATAAGCAATCATAAAGATTAAACCTAAAAACAACACACATTGAAGTCCATTTAATTTGATATTTGTAATGATAAAATCAGTTTGTGAAGCTATCCATCCAATAGAATCATTTACAAAATCAATCAGAAATACGATTCCTTTTCCAAGAAAAACAGATAAAGCATTCCAAACAAAATTCAGAATCAACAACAAAACTAAAGCGATTAGTACGAAAGTTAAAACAGGAATTACAATTAAATTTCCTAATAAAAAAAGTAATGGAATTTGACCAAAATAATAAACTGCCAAAGGCAAAATTCCAATTTGAGCAACAATTGAAATTCCAATTAATTCCAAAAAATATTTAATCACCAAATATCTTGATTGAAAAAATGGTCGAATTATTGGGTATAAATAAACAATTGAGAAAACGGCCAAATAACTCAATTGAAGTCCAATATCAAAAAGAAAAGACGGTTTAAAAATCAAAATAAGTAATAACGACAAAGCCAAAACATTGATCGTACTTGTTTTTCGTTTAAACATCATTCCTGAACCAACAATTGCAAACATCAAAACAGCTCGAACCACTGAACCACTCAATCCTGTGATAATTGCGAAACAAGCTAATATTAAAATAACTGTAATAAATCGAATGTTTTTAGAGCGAATAAACGAACGGAAAACAAGATTCATAATCCAATATAAAATACCGATATGCATTCCCGAAATCGCTAAAATATGCATTACACCAGCGTTTCTGTAATCAGATTGAATCTTCTCACTTAAATCAGTACGTTGCCCAAACAACAAAGCATTTACAACTCCATTAACTTCTTTGGAAAAATGATGATTTTTAAAACTATTGATTAAAGTATCTCGAAAATAGAGCAATTGAAATTGGAATCCATTTGCTGGTTTTAACTTTGTGAAATTATTAGAAAGCTTAGCTTGAATAAATATTTGCTTGTTTGCAAGATATTTCGAATAATCAAATTGATGTGGATTTTTTGCATTAGGAACAGCTTCAATGAATAAAGGAACCTCAAGTCGTTCACCAACTTTCAGCGTTTTCTCTTCTAAATTCTGATAAATTAAAATACGCTGTTGAATATTATCAATTGTAGTAAATTCTGCTAAATAGCGATTTTGAATTGTATTTGATTTTAGAACTTCATCAATAGTCAAAACACCTAAATGATATTCGGAAGTTATTATTTTATTCTCAATTTTATTTTCTTGAAACGATAGCGTTCCTATGAAGAAAAAAATAAAATAAACGCCAATTGTAGAAATAAACTTTAGATAATTTGAAATCTGTACAATTTTCGATTTAAAAAAACCTGTTAAGTAAATGAAGAAAAAAAACACTAAGAATCCCCAAATCAATTCTGAAGTAAATAAACTAAAGACTTGATCAGAAAAAAAAATCCCATTAACATAAAAAAATGTAATGGGAATAATGGGATATCTCATATATTTCTTCATAACATGAAGATAATGAAATAAATATGAATTACAATAATTAACTTCTATAAAACTTGTTGATCATAAACTCTGTTAACTTTAACAAAGCCTTTTTTGTAATATGCTTCTTTTGTAGAATTTACAGAAACACCTTTAGAGCTTGCAGAATGAATGAAAGTAATATCTTCACCATCAACTTCTACAACAATTCCAACGTGGTTAATAACTCTAGATCCGCCATTTTTAAAGAAAATCAAATCTCCTCTTTTAGCATCTTTCTTATTTATTTCACTTCCTAAAGAAGCCATTTCTCTTGAAGTTCTTGGTAAACTAATATCAAATTGAGAAAAGGCAGTTTTTACAAATCCAGAACAATCCATTCCGTTACGGCTCATTCCTCCCCAAGAATATCTAACGCCTTTATATTCATTTGCAACATTGATCAATTGCTCTGTCAAATACGAATATTTTTCAGAAGCTTCTGATTTTTCTGTCTTTTTTGATTTAGTTTCTTCAGTAGTAGAAGCGTTAAGAATTTTATTTAACTCTTCAACAGTCAAATCTTTATCCGATTTTTTTGTTTCTGTCTTAACTTTTTTAGGCTTTACCAAGAATGATTGAGCTGAAGCTGAATTCATTGCGAACAATGAAATGGTAAGCATTAAAGTAAGTTTTAGTGTATTCATAAATAGGATTTAATAATTAATAGGGATATTCTCACTTGACTTTTACAAATATATACTATTTTTTTAAGCGCCAAAACTTTTTTGTGTTTTTATAATGTTAACAACTTTTTCACTTGCATGTTCTTTACCTAAAACATTTATCAATTCCTCGTAATTATCAAGGATTAGAGCACGTGAAGGATTGTTAATAACTTTTTCGAATTCTTTTTTAATTTTTATAGTATTACAATCATCTTGTATCAATTCGGAAACTATTAATTTATCCATAATTAAATTAACCAACGAAATATATTTTAATTTAATAATTCGTTTTGCAATCTGATATGAAATGTTATTGGCTTTATACAAAACAACCTGTGGAACTTTAAACAAAGCTGTTTCTAGCGTAGCGGTTCCGGAGGTTACCAATGCAGCATACGAATGATTCAATAACGAATACGTATCATTTGAAATAAACTTTACGTTTTCTTGCTTGATAAATTTTTTATAAAATTCATAAGGTTGACTTGGCGCACCTGCAATCACAAATTGAAATTGTGGATAATCATTAACAATAGCAAGCATTACCGAAAGTAATCGTTCAATTTCTTGTTTTCGACTTCCAGGTAAAAGAGCAATTATTTCTCTATCATCTAAATTATATTTCTTACGAAAATCAACGACATCATTTGCTCTAAACTGATTTACTGCATCTATTAATGGATGACCTACAAAATGTACTTTATAGTTGTGTTTCTTTTCGTAAAAATCTTTCTCAAACGGAAGTATCACATACATTTGATTGATATCTCGCTTAATTGCTTTGATACGATTTTCTTTCCAAGCCCAAATTTGCGGAGATATATAATAATGAGTATCGAAACCTTTCTTCTTAGCCCATTTTGCAATTTGCATATTGAACCCTGGATAATCAATAAAAATAATTACATCTGGATTAAAAGCTTCGATGTCTTTTTTACAGAAATCCATATTTCTAAAGATTGTTCTCAAATTCATTACCACTTCAGCAAACCCCATAAATGCTAGATCTTTATAGTGTTTTACTAAAGTTCCTCCAACTTGTTGCATTAAATCTCCGCCCCAAAAACGTACTTGAGCATTTGGTTCAGCTTTAAATAACGCCTTTAATAAGTTTGCCCCGTGCAAATCTCCCGAAGCTTCTCCTGCAATAATATAATATTTCATTAGGCAAACAAAACAAACAATCCAATTAAGATAAACGAAAGAATCACTCCTCTCGCACTAAAATAATTTTCTTTATTCAAAAACAAATAAAACAATCCAATATTCGGAATTGCACCCAAAGACAGAGCTCTTCCTGATAAAGTTCCATATTTGAAAATATCAAAGTTTTCAATTGGGCTAATTTGTGTTAGATATTTGAATATAATGCAACCAAACAATACAGAAACCAAAAGTCCTGATGCAGTTCCCAATAATAATTTTAAAGTATTTTTCATTAAAATTCCCAAGTATTAAGTTGTTGAATAGCGTGATAAGCTGTTAAATCATATTGAACTGGAACGATAGAAACATAACCATGTGCCAAAGCCCATTCGTCTGTATCTTCTCCATTATCATGATTTTCAAAAGTACCACTTAACCAATAATATTTTTTTCCATGCGGATTTGTTCTTTCATCGAATTTTTCAACCCATGTGGCATTTGCTTGTCTGCAAATCTTAATTCCCTTGATTTCAGAAAAGGCCAACTTCGGAAAATTAACATTTAAAACCACTCCATTTTGCATTCCTCTTTCTAAAGCTTGCAAGGTTATTGATTTTACAAAAGAACGAATTTCATCAAAATTAGCGTTCCAACTAAAATTACATAAAGAGAAACCAATGGCAGGAATTCCGTTCATTCCTGCTTCAACCGCAGCAGACATTGTACCTGAATAGATTACATTAGTCGCCGAGTTTGAACCATGATTAATTCCAGAAACACAAATATCTGGCTTTCCTTTTATGATTTGATCAATTGCAATTTTCACACAATCAACCGGTGTTCCAGAGCAACTATATTCTGTGTCTAAATCTTTATCTATTGTAACTTTTTCTAAATAAAGCGTACTATTCACAGTTATTGCATGACCCATAGCTGATTGCGGACTATTTGGCGCAACCACGACAACATCTCCAATTTCTTTCATTACCTCAATTAACATTCGAATTCCAGGCGCGGTAATTCCATCATCGTTGGTAACTAATATTAAAGGTCTTTTTTTCATTTCGTATTTTTTATACAATCGTAAAAGTAAGAAAATTATAGCATATTCTTTTATAAAGAAATTATAAACTCTCCCTAACCCCAAAGTTTTAAGGAAACTCAAAGATATGTTTAACAAAAAATTATTTCGTTTCTAAATCTAAGAACGAAATATTTTAACTACTTTAGTTGAAAATTTATTGATGAATGCTATTTGGCTATTTATGAAAAGAAACTATAAAATAATACTTGCTGTTTTAGCAATATCTGCTGTTTTGTGGAGTTTTATTCCTAAAAAAGAGGAACCAAATCCAGAAAAAGAAGCTATCTTAATGGAGTTATTGACCTATGTTATTCAGAATGGTCACTACAATCCTGCGAAAATTAATGATGAGTTTTCTAAAAAAGCTTTCAATGATTATTTAAATAATATCGATCCTAACAAACGTTTCTTAACGCAAACAGATGTTGATAATTTCAATAAGTTTGAATTAGAAATAGATGATTTGGTTAAAAACAAAAGCTTCGCGTTTTTTGATTATTCATATGCAACTTTAGAGGAACGTATGAAAGAATCTCAAGAAATTTACAAAGAGATTTTATCTAAACCTTTTGATTATTCTATTAAAGAAGAAATCAATACGGATTTTGAAAAAATGCCTTTCGCTAAAGATAAAGCTGAATTAAAGGAACGTTGGAGAAAGCAATTAAAATTGAATGTTCTTTCTAGTATTGAAGACAAAATCAAAATTCAAGAAGGAACAGATTCAGAAGAAATTGAAATCGAAGAACCGAATACTGAAATCAAAATTTCTGACGATAAAAAGAAGAAAAAGAAAGAACCAGTTGAGAAAAAATCTTTCGCTGAATTAGAAATCGAAGCTAGAGAAAGTACACTTAAAAATCTTAACGATTATTTCGAAGTTATTAGCGAGCTTACTCGTGCTGACTGGATGAATGTTTATATCAATTCGATTTTAGAACAATTTGATCCTCATACTTCTTATTTTGCTCCTGAAATCAAAGAAAAATTTGACGAAAGCATGCGTGGTTCAATGGAAGGTATTGGAGCACAACTTAGCAAAAAAAATGATTATGTTGAGATTACAGAAATCATTGCTGGTGGTCCAGCTTGGAAAGACGGCCAATTAGAAAGCGGTGATATCATTTTAAAAGTAGCTCAAGGAAGTGAAGAACCAGTTGACATTGCAGGTAAACGTTTAGATAATGTTGTTAAATTAATCAAAGGTAAAAAAGGGACGACTGTTAACTTAACCGTTAAAAAAGTTGATGGAGAAATGAAAGTAATTTCTATACTTAGAGATAAATTTGAGATTGAAGAAACGTATGCAAAATCAACCATCATCGAAACAAAAGATGGTAAATATGGTATGATTCAGTTACCTAAATTCTATATCGATTTTGAAACTAAAGACAGCCGTGATGCATTTAAAGATGTTGCAATTGAAATTCAACGTTTAAAAGAACAAAATGTAGATGGAATCATTATGGATTTAAGAAACAACGGTGGTGGTTCGTTACAAACTGTTGTTGATATGGTTGGTTTATTTATCGATCAAGGTCCAGTGGTTCAAGTTCGTTCTCAAAAAGGACAACGTCAAGTTTTATTTGACAAAGATCCAAAAGTACAATGGGATGGTCCGTTAGTAGTTATGATAAATAACTATTCGGCTTCGGCTTCTGAAATTTTTGCTGCGGCAATTCAGGATTACAACAGAGGTTTGGTTATCGGTTCGAAACATTCTTACGGAAAAGGAACGGTTCAAAACATGTTAGATTTGAATTCTATCTTAAAAGTTAAAGATTACGATTTTGGAGCTATTAAATTCACTTCACAAAAATTCTATCGTGTAAACGGAGGATCTACTCAGTTAAAAGGAGTTGAAAGTGATATCGTAATGCCGGATCGTTTAACTTATATTGATTCTGGAGAACGTGACATGGAAAATGCAATGGAATGGGATAAAATTGAAAAAGCAAATTACAAACCTTTTGCTTATGATTTTACAACAGTAATCAATAATAGTAAAAACAGAATGCAAACTAATCCGCAATTCAAGTTAATTGACGAAAATGCAAAATGGATTAGTTCTCGTAAAGATGAAAATACATACTCATTAAACTATGATGATTTCACACTAAAATCAAAAGAAATAGATGAGAAAGCAAAAGTGTTTAAACCAATTAAAAATTACAAAAACGATTTAGTTTTCCTTTCGTTACCATACGAAATTGAGCTTTATAAGACAGATGAAACGTTGAAAAAGAAACGTGACAAATGGCACGAAAACTTAAATAAAGATGTTTATGTAGATGAAGCTGTAAACGTTTTAATTGATATAAAAAACACTAATAAGTCAAAAAAGTAACTTACTAAATGTCCAATAAACATTTATCTCATAATCAAATGGCGCTCCAAAAATTCAAAAAGAATTTTTGGGGCGTTTTGAGTTTTTGGTTCATCGTTTTTTTAGTTTTAATTTCAATCTTCGGATATTTCATAGCACCAGATGCATCAACCAACGCTAACAATGGCGATGTTTCATTGAGTACAAAACCGATGGGATTAGAAGTGGAAATGCTTCAAGTTCCGATAAAAGAAAAGAACAACAAACTTATTAACTGGTTTACAGGTTTTGAAATCACAGACCAAAACATCCCTATATTAAGTTATCAATTTAAAAACGATACACTTTTCTACAAAGAATACCATCCAGATACCACTTTAGCTCAAACTAAATCAATTCCTGTAAAAGCGTTTCATAAAACCGAATCTGAAATTGTTTCTCAAAACATATTCATCAAAAAGTATTATTTAGGAACCGATAACCAAGGGCGTGATTATTTAAGTCGCTTAATCATAGGTTCTCGTGTTTCTTTAGCAATTGGTTTTGTTGCTGTAGGTATTTCGCTTGCAATCGGAGTTTTCATGGGAGCTATTGCCGGTTACTTTGGCGGAAAAGTCGATGCAGCTGTACTTTGGATTATCAACGTTATTTGGTCTATTCCTACGCTACTATTAGTAATTGCGATAACCTTAGCATTAGGAAAAGGATTTTGGCAAGTATTCATTGCCGTAGGATTAACCATGTGGGTTGAAGTGGCTCGTGTGGTTCGTGGCCAAGTAATGAGTATTAAACAAATGCAATATGTAACGGCTGCAAAAGCTTTAGGTTATTCACACACACGAATTATTTTCAAACACATATTACCCAATAGTTGGGCTCCGGTAATTGTAATTTCTGCAGCTAACTTTGCTTCAGCCATTTTAGTAGAAAGTGGTTTAAGCTTTTTAGGATTAGGTGCTCAAGTTCCCATTCCAAGTTGGGGCGGAATGATTAAAGAACATTACAATTACATCATTCTTGGAAAAGCGTATTTAGCTTTAATTCCCGGAATTGCTATGTTACTTTTAGTTGTTGCCTTTATGATGATTGGAAATGCCTTACGAGATGCATTAGATGTAAAAAATTAAAAGCTGTTTCAAATCTGAAACAGCTTTTTTTATTTGATTAATTTCTGACGTAAATCGTTTTTAGATCCGTTAAAAATATTTACATCAACCTTTGATCTTATTCCCGGAACCGTTCCTTTTTCAGTAAACTGCCACATCATCCATTCAGGTTTTATATTTTCTACAAAGAAATTATAATTCGCAACCCAAACTTCATAATCAGCAAAATCTTCTTTCAAATGTGTTTTATAAAAATGCTCTCCCGAGTATAAAATAGGTTTTACCTTATAATGTTTTTCAACTATTTGTAACCACTTCTTTAAACCTACTTTCAAACTATCCATAGATTGTTTTTTAGGCAATTCTTCGATATCTAAAATCGGAGGAAAATCTCCCGGTTCAAGTTTGGTATTCTTGATAAAGTTTTCCGCTTGCTCAACCGAACTTTCATTCGGACGGTAATAATGATAAGCTCCACGAATAAAATGGAAAGCACGAGCTTGTTTATAATTCTGATCAAAACGTGCATCTACTCCATCGATTCCCATAGTTGATCGCACAAAGACAAAATCAATAGGAAACTCATCGTACATCAAATTCAAACTATCCCAAATAATCGGACCTTGATAGTGCGATACATCAATTCCAAAAAGCATATCGTCGTGACGTTTCATCACTTCAATATTACGCACATCAAACACCATATTTTTATCGTCTTTCTTATCAAATTTTGAACCGAAATAATACGAAATACCTTCTCTGAACGTAAATAAAAACCAACCAACAAATCCGATGATTGCCACAATCAGTGCAATTCGAATATACCAACGCCAAGCTGGTGTTTCGCTTTTCTTCTTTTTCACGTTTCTTTTTCGAACCGGTTTCTGTGGAATTTTCGTTTGTGTGGTCATAGTACAAAAATAGAAATATTTCGAGAGATATTAAATTGATTTTTTAGAAGCTATAAAACTTTTAAAACAACAAAATGGAACACCCATTGTGAACTACTCTATGAAAAAAGTGTATTGTTTATTTTATATATTTGTATTTATACAAAATAAAATGGAAAAAGACGATCTATTATTAGTTGTAGTTAAATCTGCATTATCAATTGAAAAAGAATTATCAAATACTATCTATAAACTGTTTAGAATCGCTAATCCACACTCAAAAATGCTTTTCAAACCAAGTTCTTTTTCAGCAAGAAATAAAGTCGATTTGCTAAAAGATTTAAATCTTATAAATACAACTGATTATAATAACATTATTTTACAACTTGAAATTAGAAATATTTTCATTCATAATCAAGACATTATTAGTTTTGAAGATTGTTTCGAATATTTATATTACACTCGAAAAAGTCATAGTAATAGGAATAGCTTCAAAAAAATAGACGGAAATAACAGTCTAGAAAAATATATTAACTTAACTTCTCAGAATTTATTAAATATTAAAAATATTTTAAAATCAGAGATTAGCAGAGTATGTACAATAATAGAAAGCTTAGCTACACAAACAAAGCTAAATTATGATAAACAAATGCTTATTATTAATATAAGTAATCAACTACAAAAAATTGAGAAACTAAATGATATTGAAGAAATCAAAAAACAGATCCGAAAAATAGATAGACAATCAATACTCAAGTCTACGCTTATCATGGAGAAAGAAAAGAAAATAGATTCAAGTTTTTTGACAACAAACTTCATAAATGCTTTCATTAAAAATGATGAAAAATAAAATGATTTTACAAAACAATTTCCTTACGGTAGAAATAGCAACTTTTGGTGCCGAGATAAAAAGTATTTTAGACAACCAATACAACGAATGGATGTGGAATGCAAACCCAAACTTCTGGGGAAAAACGTCGCCTATCCTTTTTCCGATTGTAGGAAGTTTAAAAAACAACACGTTTATTTATAAAGGAGAAAACTACAGCTTGTCACGTCATGGATTTGCGCGTGACATGGAATTTGATACCGAACAAGTTTCACAAACCAAAGCTGTTTTTACTTTAAAAGCGAATGAAAAAACGTTAGTAAACTATCCGTTTTATTTTGAGTTGAAAGTCATTTATCAACTTCAAAACAAGCAGCTTTCTTGTACTTATGAAGTAACCAATATAGGTAACGAAACGATGTATTTTTCGATTGGTGGACATCCTGCGTTTGCTTTAGGAAAAGATGCCACCGATTTCGAAAACTTTTATTTAGAATTCAATAACGATGACGTTATAAATCGTTTGAAATTGGTTGACGGACTAATTTCTGAAAACAAAGAAATCATAAACCTCAACAACCAACAATTGCCGTTGCATTATGATTTATTTAAAGAAGATGCGATGGTATTTCGTGATTTAAAAAGTAACGCCATTACAATAAAGAACACCAAAAACGAAAACAAACTAACGTTAACGTTTGATAACTTTACGCATTTTGGAATTTGGACGGTACAAAACGCTCCGTTTATCTGTTTAGAACCTTGGTTTGGAATGGCTGATTCACAAAATCACAACCAACATATTGAAGATAAAGAAGGAATGATTGCTTTACAACCTCAACAGGTTTTTGCTAAAAGTTGGAATATTACAATTGAATAACTTTTTTTGTCGTTCGTTCTTTGTGCCATTCCGTACTTGACTCGGACACGAGCTTACGAATGAAAATTAAAAACATCTCGATACATTTTCTCCACTTCGTTACGAAAACACTCGATGTGACGACCGCGTCAGTTCGAGTGCAATTGTTGAAATGAAATGGAAACAATTGTGTATCGAGAACTAAATTCGACATGAAAAACTTTCCCACTTTAAGACTTTCAACTTTAAGACTTTCTATGCTTCTCCTGAATCCATAAGCCCATATATTTAGTAGCCTGATTGGTTTGATAACGCAAAATTTCACCAAACAAATTGGCTTTTCGGTAAGTATCTAAATGAATCTCTAAATCAGTTAAACGATTTTTAAATAATTCTGAATACTGATTTTTGTTTGAAGTCGCATTTAAAATCGAAAGTCCGTTTTGTGTGGCTGTTTCCCAAGCTGACTCTTCGGTATATAACAACACCGCTTTTTCGATAAAATCTGCATCGGAATCAGAAATAAAACCATTCCAAAGTTTGTTTTCTTGCATCGATTCGGAACCTAATTGCGTAGTAACAGATGGTAAACGATTGCGCATCGCATCGATAAACTTACCTTTAATTCCGGCACCAAACGGAATCGGAGCTAACAATACTTTATGCTTTTGCATTTCAATATTCACATCTTTTGCACGACCGTTTACAAAAAAGTTTTCGGCAGGTTTATGCAATTGCAACGCTTTCGGATTCGGGTAAGCTCCAAAAATATGCATCTCTGCCTTTGGAAGTTTTTTACGCAACACTGGCCAAATATCACGTTTTAAACGCAACACCGTTTGCCAATTGGGTTCGTGCATAAAATTTCCAATAAACATAAAATGAGTACGTGACTCGAAATTCGGTAATTGCTCTAAGTCAGTTGCTGAAATCGTTTCTTGCATAAAAGGCAAATACATTAAAATTTCAGCCGGAATATGAAATTGCTTTTGTAGCATTTCCATTTCCATTTCCGAAATAATCAAACTTAAATCGCAACGTAAAATCGAAGCCACTTCACGAATCATTTCATCGGTATGGTAATTTACTTCTTCTTGTTTCTTAAAAGCTTGCTCTCTGGCTTTTCGAACAAAATGTAAATCTTCCGTATCTAAAATCTGAATAGCTTGTTTGCAGTTTTCACGCACACGCCATCCAAACTGTTCTTCAATCATAAATCGGTCGTAAACCACCGCATCGGGTTGCAATTCCGAAATAAAAGTATCAAAACTCGCATCGTTTAATAAAATCTCATGTTCGGCAACTTGGGTAGCATCAAACACAAAAGCAAAGTCCGATTTATGAGCCGCACATGCAAAATGTACTTCGTATTGGTTTTCAATAAAAAAATCAATCAATTGCAACATTCGCCAACCCGCCGCAGACGAGGTAGGTTCTGGCCAGACAAATCCGATAACTAATACTTTTTTGCTTTTCATGAGAGCGATTTAGAAATACAAAATAACAAAATCTAAAAGCAGCATCCGATTTTATTGGTCGGAAATATATTTGTATTTTTGGTTTTTAAATACTTACAAATTATGTTGGGATTAAAATTATTGACCGATCCACGTTGGGTGAATATTTCAGAAGGAAATTTAGAAGAGATTTTAACCGACCATGCGTGGTGTGAGCAAAAGGCGGCTACCAACGCCATTACCATACTTACGTACAATTCGGAACATGAAGATATTGTTACACAGTTAACTGAAATTGCGATTGAAGAAATGCAGCATTTTCAGATGGTACATAACATTATTAAGGCACGTGGCTATACCTTAGGTAGAGAACGTCGTGACGATTATGTGGGACAATTGATTAAATTTTTAAAGAAAGACGGTTCTAGAAACCAATCGTTTATTGACCGTTTGCTTTTAGCAGCGATGATTGAAGCCAGAAGCTGTGAGCGTTTTAGAGTTTTGTCTGAAAATATTAAAGACGAAGAATTAGCTAAGTTTTACAGAGAGTTAATGATTAGCGAAGCCGGACATTATACTACGTTTCTGAAGCTTGCTAAAAAATACGCTACCGATGTTGATGTGGATAAACGTTGGAAACAATGGTTAGATTACGAAGGGGAAATTATTACCAATTACGGTAAAAAAGAAACCATTCACGGATAAGAAAACGCCCAAATTTGGGTGTTTTTTTTGCCCTCTGAAAACCCTTGTATTTACTGGGGTTAAAAATGGTCTAAACCATTTACCAAAAAGGTTTAAACCATTTACTAAAAAGGTCTAGACCATTTGCTTAAAACGTCTAGACCTTTTTTTACTTTATCTTTTATATTTTTCAAAAGTTACCGTTTTGGTAATGTCTTTTAAGTCCTTTCCGGGACGAAACTGAATCTTAGGATTTTTAATTAACGAAGCATTAAAAGCTTGTTCGGTTGCAGCACCTTCGCTGGTAATGGTTAGTTGAAACGAACCAAAATCTCCAAACCGAACAATTTTTCCACTACTTAAATTTCTACCTAATATTTTAATTAAATCATTTAAAACAGCCATAACATCCGTATCACTAACGGTGGTACTGCCTTGAGCAATTTCTTTACTCAGTTCTCTAAAACTTAATTCTCCATCGGCTATTGCGCTAGCATACCATTTTTTTGGTGCGTTAGGATTACTTGGATTGCCCTTCTCTGATAATGTGTATTTCACTGACATAACAACATTTTTTTAAAATTAATAAACCCTAAGTTACTGTTTTTAAGCTTATTATTTTAAAACCAATACCATTATTTTTAACAACTATATAAACATTTGTGCTATTTTAATTAAAACACTACATTTTTAAAACAGAAGTTTATAAATCATAGTTTGTTGGTTTTCTATTTTGGTTATATTCGTAAAAAACATACTAAATAAAATGTACACAAAAGCTTTTAAAAAATTTGTTGAAAATGGTATCAAAAATGAATACCACATAGGAACAGGAAATCCGAATGCTAGAATCTTATTTATTGGTAAAGAATCTGCTATATCAAATGATAGAAAAGATGAAATTAATTTATACAATAAAAACGCTAAAGAATGGATAGAACATATTAATAACAGTACTTGTCAAATACTAAATTATTCAATTACTAAAGAACATATATTCAGAATAAACAAGAGTTGGGGCAAAAATACTTGGAGTAAATATCAAAAATTAACAAACCGTATTTTTGAGAAAAGCGAAATACCATATCACATCGATTTTCTAGAAAATGTATTCACAACTGAAATTAATGATTCTCCAGATAAAAGAACAAGCACTGCTAATAAAAGCAAATTAAACGAACGAAAATTATTATTCAAAGAATCCGAATTTATACAGAATTTTCCTGTAGTAGTTTTAGCTTGCTCTAATTATATTAAAAACAATGAAAATAAAAGTGAAATAGAAGAAATCTTTGAAGTAAAATTCAATGAAGATTTCCCAAATAAAAAATATAATAAAACAAATTGGTTTTATTCACATTATAATGAAGATAAAACAAAATTGGTCATACATACAAGACAACTTAGTGCAGATGTAAAAAGAGAATTACTTAATGATATTGGCGATTTGATTAAAGAGCACTTAAAAAAAATAGATAGCATTAAATAATACTTTTATATACAGTTAATCACGTAAAAAACATAGTTATAAATTATTGCTTTCTATACGTCAGAAAAACGATTATACTTCTACCTTCCCTCCCAAATAAGGAAGGTATTCTTTTTACATTAAATCAATAGAAATAATTCATTGAAACTAAAAAACAATCGTTTTCCTGACATCAGGAAAACGATTGTTCCAAATCCACCACATTCAAAAAACAAATCTCCAAGCCTAACATTTCCTGTTTGGCTTTTAGGCAAACTGAATCTTAGTTTTTTAATTAACGAAGCATTAAAAGCTCATTCGGTTTCGGTTTCTTACCAGGATTTACAGAAATTAGTATGTATCCTAAATTATGGGAACATTCAGGAATTGCCTATGCAGATTTGATTTCAGAGCTGGTTAATTTAGCTTTAGAAAGGAATCAATTAAAAAATATTATTTAGCAAAACAAAATGATGATTAATCTAAATCATCATTTTTTGTACATATTTGTTTTCTCTTTCAATTTTATACCAATTATGCGGTGTTCCATCTAGATTGAAAGTTTCGATAAAATCAAATCCTATTTTCTTCAGAATTTTATTTGATCCGACGTTATCACAATCTGCCATTGCATAAAGTTCTGTTAGATTAAGTTTATTAAAAGCGTATTTTAAAGTAGCTAAAGCTACTTCAGTTCCAATTCCTTTGTTCCAATATTTTTTTATCAATCGATAACCCAGGTCATAAAAATCAATGTGATTATTTGTTTCTTCTGTAATTAATTTCAATCCTGCCCAACCGATAAAGCCATTAGTTTCTTTATCAATAATCGCCCATCTTCCAATACCGTTATCGATATATTGTTGCCTGATAAATGAAATTACATCAATAATTTGATTTTTATTTTCTACAGGTTTATTACCTAAATATCGATGAACATCAGCATCTGAATCTAATTCAAAAAGTCCATCAACATCTGTTGGTAAAATTTCTCTAAGAAAGAATCTTTCAGTTTCTATAAATATCTTCATCTTACTAATTTAAAATTTTAGATTCAATAATTTCAATCCCCAAATCCAACATCTCTTGTTTGGCTTTTAGGTAATTGGTTTCATCAATATACTTGGTCGCATCTTCAATCACAAAGGTTTTATAGCCAAGGTTTGCCGCATCTTTAGCGGTGTAATACACACAATAATCGGCTGCTAAACCGCAAACATAAACCTCGGTTACTTGTAATTCGGTTAAAAAACCATGTAAACCGGTGCTGTTACGTTTACCGTTATCGTAAAAACCGCTGTAACTATCTACTTCTATATCGGTTCCTTTTCTAAAAATAGCCTGTATGTTTTGAGTATTTAAGTCGGAATGAAATTCGGTTCCAAAGGTTCCTTGTACGCAGTGATTCGGCCACAAAACTTGCGGTAATCCGTTTAGATCAATGACTTCGAACAGTTGTTTGCCTTCGTGGTTGGCAGCAAAACTTTTATGTGTTGAAGGGTGCCAATCTTGGGTTGCCACAACTACATCAAAAAGGTTTTGTATTTTATTTACTAACGGAATAATGGCATTGCCGTCTTTCACTTCTAGCGAACCGTTTTCTAAAAAATCATTCTGAATATCAATAATTAAAAGCGCTTTCATAAAAATTTAAGTTATATTTAAGATGAGATAATTGGTCGTTTTTGATAAAAAGGCAATCTTTGAAAAACAAAACAATCACCAAACAAGGCAATTTGTAGGTTACATACGGTTTGTAATCCAAAGTGATTAAACAATTTTTATGGACAAAAAACAATTAAGAAGCACCATCTTTCAACATTTAGATGGTTTGGTTACTGCTCCGATTGTATCGGCATTAAACAGCAAAAACATATTTGCTGCATTTACTTCAGAAAACGAATTAACCTTAGATATTTTAGCACAAACATATCAAGCAAACAAAGGCTATCTAAACGTTGCGTTACGTACGTTGGCCTCGCAAGGTTTTATCGATTATCGTGTGGACAATAAAGAAAACGCGGTTTTTGTTTCTGCAAATTCCAATACAAAAGCGTTCATCGAAAATGCTTATTTGTACGATGAAGTTAGTGAATTTCTGAAATATTCCATCAACTTTCATCCTAGAAATTTTGACAAACAACCTTTCGAGAAATTAGCACTCCTATTCAAGAAAAGTTACTCGAATTTTGATATTACGTTTTCTGAAAACGAAAACGAATTACGCATCCAAAAGCAAATCTTAAAACATATCGAAGGTCATTTGGTTGGTCCGACCATTGTTCGTTTGGGAATGAGCGGAATGTTTCATAAATACTTTATGGAATCGTCTTTCAAAGCTGAAGAATTCCATACCGAACCTGAATGTTTTGAAACCATTTTAGATTTCTTAACGCATTTAGATTGGTTTGAAAAGAAGAAAGATAATTATCAGTTTACCGAAACGGGATTGTTCTTTGCAAAACGTGCGGCTTCTTACGGGGTTACGGTTTCGTACCTTCCGATGTTTAGTAAAATGGAAGATTTGCTTTTTGGTGATGCCGAACGCATCCGCCAATTAAACGAAGGTGAAGACGAAATTCACGTGGACAGAGCTATGAATGTTTGGGGAAGCGGTGGTGCTCACGCAACGTATTTCAAAGTGATTGATTCGTTTATTGTTGAGATTTTCAATCAACCGTTAGACAGTCAGCCAAAAGGAATTTTGGATATGGGTTGTGGTAACGGTGCTTTTTTACAGCATTTATACGAAACCATTGAACGTTATACGTTACGTGGTAAACATTTGGATGAATATCCGTTGTTTTTAGTCGGTGCGGATTACAACCAAGCCGCTTTGAAAATTACACGTGCTAACTTAATCAAGAATGATATTTGGGCAAAAGTTATTTGGGGCGATATTGGCGATCCGGATCGTTTAGCTGCTGACCTAAAAGAGAATTACGGCATTGCTTTAGAAGATTTATTGAATATGCGTACGTTCTTAGATCACAACCGCATTTGGTTTGAACCTAAAAACACAAACCCTGAACGCGTGAGTACTTCAACTGGAGCTTTTGCGCACAGAGGTGTTTATTTATCGAACAATTTGGTTGAAGAAAACTTATTGGAGCATTTACAAAAATGGCAACCTTATATAAAGAAATTCGGTTTGATGGTTGTTGAATTACATACGATTGATCCTGCAATCACATCGAAACATTTGGGTGAAACTCCGGCAACTGCTTATGATGCTACCCATGGATTCTCGGATCAGTATATTGTGGAAGTGGATGTTTTTCATAAAGTTTGTAAAGAAGCTGGTTTACAACCTGACGAAAAATTGTTTAAGAAATTCCCGAATTCTGAATTAGCAACTGTAAGTATTAACTTATTGAAATAAATAGTTATAAATAGTTATATTAGCAAAAATTCAAAACCAAAACAACTAAATTATGCTAAAAAAACTATTTTTATTCATGTTACCATTATCAACGTTTGCTCAAACTACAGCGATTCCAGATCAACAGTTTGAGCAAGCTTTGATTAATTTAGGTATTGACAGTGACAATACATTAAACGGTTTGATACTTACAGCAGATGCTACAGCTGTAACTCCGAGTTTAGATTTGGGTCCAGGTCCTTTAAACATTAGTTTTAATAATGATTTAATTTTAGATTTAACTGGAATTAACGCATTTACAAACCTTCAAAATCTGAATTTACATTCTAGAAGATTAGATAACGGTTTAGATATATCAAACTTATCAAGCTTAACATCAATCAATCTAAACAATTGCAGGCTTAATTCAATGAACTTTAGTGGAAATAACGCTTTACAATTTTTAGAAATTGGCAACATCAATGATATCGATGGTTACAATCAAATTACAGATTTAGATTTTACAACCAACCCAAATATTGAAGTTATTGCAGCTTCTAATATGTCTACTTTACAACGAATCAATCTTAAAAATGGTCAAAATATAAACAAACCCGAAATGATTATTTCTTTACAACCAACTGTTGGAAATCAACCAAACACAGTTTGTTTAGAAGTTGATAATGCAACTGCAGCACTTAACAATCTAGCTCCTTATGATACTTGGATGGTAACAGGTAATTATTTCTACAGTGATAATTGTGTTTTAAGTGTTGAGAAGTTTGTTAAAGAAAACTTGAAAGTTTATCCAAATCCAACTTCAGATTATATTTCAATAACGCAATCAAACCAAGATTTAGAAGTAAAATCTGTTTTAATTCTTGACATAACAGGGAAATATCTAACTACAATAGATTCTAATTTCGAAAACATCTCAATGAAAAATTACGCATCCGGAACCTATTTATTCGTGATTCATACCAATAAAGGAAGTATTACTAACCTGAATTCGATTATTAATACAAAGCTAACTGACTGGAATTTAGATGTTCAAATTTAAT
>NZ_RQVQ01000089.1 GCF_003865405.1 Paenimyroides tangerinum | reverse complement strand
TTAAATTCCTCTGGATTTTGAAAAATTTTGTATGCAATTTTTATAATAGACTGAAAAACAACTACATCATAGATAACCTCTGAAACTTTTTTTTTATCATACATTACATGACTTAATGAATACAAGCAATAATTATTTAATTGTTTATGAAAATAACCCATGTTTGCTTGTTCCTTTAATAAAACTTAAAGTTCATACGGGCATTCTACCTTATCTTCGGTCCAGTAATATGATTCTAAAGTTAACTCACACCTCTTCATCATAAATTTCACGATTAAAAATTAACCAACAAGCATCTAACAATCTATTGATGTTGATAAATGAAATACAAATATCTTCTGATGGACAACTTGAAGCATTTCCTAAGGCATGCTCCATGATATCTTGTATATCAAACTCTATTTGTGAAAGCGTTTGTTCTTTAAAAACCTCCTTAAATATCAAGTATGGATTTAGATATTGATCATAGGTTAATCCTGATACATAAACTAAATACTTTGAATGTAACACATCATTAGTTTCACGTATACGTTCATATTTATCAATATTCTTTAAAATTTTAAAACTGGCTCGAATCAACGATTTCAACATATTAAAAATTTCTAACGATTCCATTGGACTTGTATAGATTTCAAATTTTTTATCGAATGCATATTTTAATAATTGATTGAAATTCGTTTTAAAATTTGTTAGCGATTCAAATTCAAAAATAGCTTGAATTAATTCATAGGGATTTTTAATTTTCCTATTACACCAAGACTCTGCTTTTAAGGATAATTTTTCTTTTTTCATGATTTCTAATTTTTAAATTAAACTTCTGATTAAACATTTATAAATTTTGTAGTTGAAGAAATTAACTTATCAATTATTGAAAACGTATCATTATCAAAGATTAACTGATTATGATCATTTATTGCAGATTGTATGGTTTGTATTAATTGAATTAATTGATTATTTTCTTGAGTTGTAAATTCAATAAAAACGTTTGGGTTTGCGAAAATTACTAAGTCAAAAAGCGTTTGTAAATTAGTTGTTTGAGGTTTAATAATCACCTGTGAGAAGACAAATAACTGTAATTGTTTTGCCAAAATGTCTGCTAGAACCTTACTAGAAATATATTTTACAGTGGTTTTATTTTCGAATATTGGTTTGATTTCGTTATTATAAGTATCTATATTTTGGTTTAGTAAAAAAAATAGATCGTCAAAATATGAAATCTTACGGTTAAACCAATGCATTTTAGGGTAATAGTCCGAACTGTAAATTTTATTCTTGGTATTCATAAAGTTCATTTTGAATTTGATAACGTGTATAGCAAATGGAGGTTATATGAACATTATCAATTGGATTTTGTTCTATGTGTTGCAAATAGGTTTTTAAATCTTTTGTTGCTTTGTGTTTTAATACCACAAATACATAAAAATGTTCATGCTTTTGATTACTATCAAAAGTTGTGATTTGGTGGAATAGAAATAATTCTTCCACCTCATCAAACTTTTTTAAATGATCTAAAGCTTTATGATTCATTAATTCGTGATCGTAAAGACCAAAATTTTGAACTTTTTGCAATGATTTGTTTCTATCTGAATCATTAATGTAAATCGCATAAGTTTTATTGATCAGTATAAAGAACTGTTTTTGAATCTTTTGTAAGCTTTTTCCAAAATCGTCGTAATAGCCCGAATCATCATCATTAGTTATGTAATCGATTAAAAAGTAGGCTTCTTCGTTTTTTTTAACCAGTAGTTTTTTTACTTCTGGAATAAAAAGCTCTAAAATCAACAAGCGTTGGGTAATTGTTTTACTTTCAAATGAAGTTCCGAAAAGCATGAGTTCTAAATAAGTAATATCATTCGTAAATGCTTTTATCATGAATTGCCAAGCACCTTGTAGCCTTTCTTTTATAAATTGATCACTTATTTTTTTCAACATCAGGTATTTTTCTTCATAACTACTAAGTAACTTTTTTAAATCGCTGTGACCTGAATGTGTACTTAAACTTATTTTTTCAGTATTGTACAGGCAATTATTATCACGTAATAAGTGTACGAGTATGAAATCGTTATATGCACTTGCAAATTCAAAATCACAATCGTTTAACAATACCATTAAAATTTGATTTTCTTTTAAAATAGCATTTTGGAAATCGACAGAAAATGAATTTTCAATTTCTTTTTTATCTTTCACTTTTAACCATAAAATGTGATACTCCGTACGAGCGGTTTTATCAAACCAAATGGCTTGAATTTCTTTAGTACGAATACTTTCTTCTAATTTACAGTTCAATTCATCTGGTAAACGAACTGTTTTACTGAATTCTTTTTCTTGAATATTCATAATTCTATATTTTTAATTGTTCGTAATCTGAATTTCATTAAACAGCTTTTGACAAAGACCTAAAGTTTTTGCACAAGCCAAATGATCTATAGCTTTGGGTATGTGATCTGCTTTTGGTAGGAAGTCTATCGGTGTGCTCAACAAATGAAGGATTGTTTGAACTTCAATAGAATCCATACATTTATTGTATATTTCAGGTAACAGGGCTTGGAATAA
Source organism: Paenimyroides tangerinum (assembly GCF_003865405.1). Lineage (GTDB taxonomy): Bacteria > Bacteroidota > Bacteroidia > Flavobacteriales > Flavobacteriaceae > Flavobacterium > Flavobacterium tangerinum. The sequence goes on along the minus strand of NZ_RQVQ01000089.1, from coordinate 761 downwards.
TTGCATCAAATATCTGCAACTGTATATAGCCGGAATGTATTGTAGCTTTTGATATAAAAGTCCAAGGATTAACTGTTGCAAGATATTTTTAAGTAGTAAAACATGTCCGCTTTGGTATACTAAATCTTGTTTTTGAAAAGCAGTAAACCAAGGTGTTATATAGGCTAAGCGTTCTGTCCAATACTTTTCTTGTAATTTTTTGGCGTTAGTAGTTTCAACAAGCTTTTTATTTATTACTAAGTTACTTTTCAAATACAAAACATTTTGAAGTACTATGAATTTATTAAAAAAAAGCTGAAAGGTTTCTTCATTTTTTTGAAGCCATTCCAACGTATGAATCAAACAGAACACTTCTACTTTACCTTTGAAATGATTGGAAACCTTTTGAACAAGCACATCGTGTTGTTGGATGCGAAGAGTTGGCGAAAATAAAAGCAGATTGAATTTATAAGTATCGTTACTGTTTGTGTTAATTAAACTTTTGGTACTTAATGAATAAATAGCATCTATTTTATAGGCACTGATTAAAAAAGCAACAAGCTTTTTTAGTAGCATTTTTTCATTTGAACTATTTGAAAGTTGTGCATCGATTCGTTTCGTGTAAAAAATATTCGATTGTTTAAATGCATGGGTTAGGATTTCTAATGCGCTGTTCAGGGTTTTATCGAAAATACTTTTAGGAGTTGCCCCCAGTATATATTGCGATTGATCTATAAATAAACCCTCCTTCATTTTAGAGATTTTATAGACAATTTTTGAGA
>NZ_RQVQ01000088.1 GCF_003865405.1 Paenimyroides tangerinum | reverse complement strand
TCTCAAAAATTGTCTATAAAATCTCTAAAATGAAGGAGGGTTTATTTATAGATCAATCGCAATTTATACTGGGGGAAACTCCCAAAAGTATTTTCGATAAAACCAAGAATAGCGCATTAGAAATCCTAACCCATGCATTTAAACAATCGAATACTTTTTACACGAAACGAATCGATGCACAACTTTCAGATCGTTCAAATGAAGAAGTTTTCTTAAAAAAGTTAGTTGCTTTTTTAATCAGTGCCTATAAAATAGATGCTATTTATTTATTAAGTACCAAAAGTTTAATTAATTCAAACAGTAACGATACGTATAAATTCAATCTGCTTTTACTTTCGCCAACACTTCGCATCCAACAACACGATGCGCTTGTTCAAAAGGTCTCTAATCATTTCAAAGGGAAGGTAGAAGTGTTTTGTTTAATTCATACGTTGGAATGGCTTCAAAAAAACGAAAATAAATACCAACTCTTTTTTAATAAATTCATGGTATTTCATAATGTTTTGTATTTGAAAAATAACTTAGTTATAAATAAAAAGCTTGTTGAAACCACTAATACCAAACAATTACAAAAGCTGTATTTGAAAGAGCGATTAGCCTATATTTCGCCTTGGTTTACTGCTTTTCAAAAACAAGATTTAGTATACCAAAGCGGACATGTTTTACTACTTAAAAATATCTTGCAACAGTTAATCCTTGGACTTTTATATCAAAAGCTACAATACATTCCGGCTATATACAGTTGCAGATATTTGATGCAATTATTCCAAGCCCTGTTACCTGAAATATACAATAAATGTATCGATTCTATTGAAGTTCAAAAAATACTTCATTCGTTGAGCACACCGATAGATTTCCTTCCTAATATCGATCCAAAAGAACAAAATATTGATCAATTAGCTTGTGCAAAAACCTTAGGTCTTTGTCAAAAGCTGTTTAATGAAATACAGATTACGAACAATTAAAACAATAGAATTATGAATATTCAAGAAAAAGAATTCAGTAAAACAGTTCGTTTACCAGATGAATTGAACTGTAAATTAGAAAAAAGTATTCGTACTAATGAAATTCAAACCATTTGGTTTGATAAAACCGCTCGTACGGAGTATCACATTTTATGGTTAAAAGTGAAAGATAAAAAAGAAATTGAAAAATCATTTTCTGTAGATTTCCAAAACGCTATTTTAAAAGAAAATCAAATTTTAATCATCTTTCTTGATAAGAAAGACTTTGAATATTCTCAGAATTTTAACAATTTTATACTCGCTCATTTACTAAGCTTTGATAATTGCTTATACAGTACCGAAGAAATAAGATTAAGTACTTACTTAGGACAAAGCGATTTAAAAAGTTTAATTAATAGTTATGAAGACAAATACCTAATGTTAAAAAAAATGAGTGATGAATTCATACAAGAAGAACAACACGGAGCATGGTTATTTATGATAAAAGCATTTGCGAATGATATTACTTATTTAGAACTCATGCTTTTCGGAACTTCATTTGCAACCAAAACAATTACCCAACGGTTGTTGATTCTAGAGCGCTTTATTCCAGAAGTAAAAAAGCCTTTGTAAAAAAAAATGAAACAACCTACTATTTAATTGACTACATCACTTCCGACGACGATTTTGGTTTCTACGACGAATATGGAAGAAGCTTTAAAGTTGTTCAAAAGAAATTACATAAACTAGTACATCAAAATATTAAACGATATACAGAGAAATATAATCAATTCCCATTACTAAGAGCAGAAAAAACTACCGAAGTTTTTAATCATGAATTAATGAACCATAAAGCTTTAAATCAATTGAAAAAGTTTGATGAGGTGGAAGAGCTGTTTATATTCCATCAAATTACAACTTTTAATAATAATCAACTATATGAACATTTTTATGTATTTGTGGTATTAAAACAGAAAGCAACAAAAGATTTAAAAACATATTTGCAACACATAGAACAAAATCCAATTGAAAATGTTCGTATAACCTCCGTTTATCATACGCGTTATCAAATTCAGCATCATACGTACGATTATCAATTGTTTTTTAATAAAACAATGAAATCCAAGAATAAGATTTACAGCTCTGGATATCATCCTAAAATTCATTGGTATAAGAAAAGAGCAACTTATTTAGATGATTTAAAACATTTTTACAATTACAATAAGCAGTGTTATAACAACAATATAAAACCAATATTTGAGAATAATAAATGCGAAAAATACTTTTTAAAACAAGTCGTATCTAAATTTTTAGTGAATCATTTACAAACGTTTGTTTTTTCTGAAACGCTTTACAAACCTCGATCAAAAAATCTCATAACACTTTGGCATTTAATGATTTTTGCACATAGTGCATTACTTGAGAAATTTTCTACTACCGAAATAAATCAGCTTACTTCCTTATTTCAAAAACTACAAAATGAATTTATAAAAGAAGGTCAATTGCTATTAGACGACCCCACCTGTACCTTAATAGATAAGTATGTTACCACATTATTTTCCCACCTTCAATCTTCAAATGAATTTTAAAACTAGAAATCATGAAAAATTCTAAAATCCCCCTACATGCAGAAACATGGCAAAGTGAGACAATTAAATGTCCTTTGGAACTTATTTATGCTTTTTTTGAATATACAAATCCAGTTATAGTAAAGAATTGCTTAACCAAAATGTTGAAAAACGCAATAAATGAAAAATGTAAACCATATAAAAATCCAGAAGAATCCCTTTTTATATTTAACTTACTTCGTTCAATGATACGTGCAGCGTATAAGATGTATTGTAAACCAAATAAATATTTTAGTTCTGATGTAATGAAATCGTTTGATACCAATACGTATCATTTATTCATTGGTAATTTGGCTTATAAAGAATATATAAATCTATATTTCTTATTTAAAAGTGTTTTTAAAGAACAATCCCTTCAGCAAATTGAAAATGATTTGGCTGATATTACAGAACATGTTATAGGTAAATGTGCAAGCCCTCCATCTGACAAAATTTGTATTTCATTTATCAACATCAATAGGTTGTTAGATGCGTGTTGGTTAATTTGTAATCGGAAAAAAAATATTGAAGATGTGTGAGTTAACTTTAGAATCATATTACTGGACGGAAGATAAGGTAGAATGTCCGTATGAACTTTTAGTTTTATTAAAGGAACAAGCGAATATGGGTTATTTTCATAGACAATTAAATAATTATTGCTTGTATTCCTTAAGTCATGTAATGTATGATAAAAAAAGAGTTTCAGAGGTTATCTATGATGCAGTTGTTTTTCAGTCTATTATAAAAATTGCATACAAAATTTTTCAAAATCCAGAGGAATTTAA
>NZ_RQVQ01000087.1 GCF_003865405.1 Paenimyroides tangerinum | reverse complement strand
GCAGCATAAATAAATAGAAAAAAAACTTGAAAAAAGTTTGTTTTTATCCATAGAATGCGAAGTTGCGAAAAAAACATCACTAACTTCATAAATTGCCAAAACTGAGCTACGCATTTTAATTTTTTAAATTTAATAAATTGAAAAATAAAAATAGCGATTGCGACATAAAAAGAAACAAACTTAATATAATCACTTAACTCGCAATTTTGCCAATACGTTGTTGTGTGCAGTTTTTATTTATATTTTCTTTGACTGTTCAACAAGTTGTCTAAATTTATCGATACTTCGGTCAGAAAATCTAATTTCACCAGCATTATGCTCAATTTCTTTAATGATTATGTTATTATTTGACCAATCTCGGACATAAAAATCAATTGCGGAAAATGTTTCTATTTCGTTTTGTTTTATAATTTTTTTTACTTCAAAATAAATGGGATTCTCATTTTGAAAGTATATAGTTGTAATAATTGAACTTTCATTGGTGAAATCCTCTTTGTGAATAAATTTAAGAATTTGTTTTTTCTTATAATAAGCATTAATTGTAGTATTTGAATTTGCTTTTTCGTCATAAAATTTTTTTCTACTTGCCTCCTTCAATTTTTTACTATTATTTATTTCGTTAACTATTTTGTCAATATTCTTGATAATATCATTGCTATATAAACCTACTTGACCAAATCCTATTGGTTGTAATATAGAACTGATTTGATGTTTAATATCTATAATAGTGATGATGTAACGATTATCAGAGGTTGCTCTTGAGTATAAAATTTCGTAACTTTCTATATTATGTTTATTCATATAAAAAGCAATAACATCTTTTAGCGAATTTCTATCAAAATTATTATGTGGCAACCATTCCCAAGATATAAGGTTTTCATATTTTTTAGTTTCATCATAAACAGAATCGCATAAATCCCAATAAGATATTTTCATTTTATCTTGTTGTATATTTCCATTGCTTTTAATAAGTCTAATTTTGTCTTTATCATTGTGAATGTAAAATAATCCCAAATCTACATTCGGTTCTGAACTTCCAATACACTCTCCTTGACGGGTAATTTTTTTTAAATGAAATCGAATATGAGTATTATCTTTAAATTCGTATTTACCAGTGGTTGTTGTAAAACAATCGTTTCCACAAGGTGCACCATAAGCACTAGTAAAAGTTCCGTCAGAGTTTATAAATAAATTATTTCCATAAAAACCTAAACTGCCTTCGCTATTCGGGTGTAATATATATTCTTCTGTTTCAGCTTTAGTTATTAGAGTGTTTATTTTCCATTTTCCTATAAGGGATTGTGCCTCAGAATATTGAAATACCAAAAGCAATAAGTTCAATATCAATAATTTTTTCATATTTCGACTTTTATTTACTTAGATGCAAAAAATCAATTAAAGGTTGGATTTCTTTGTTCGGTTTTTTTGCCAAAATTGCACACAACGTTGATCGTATTGGCGAAGTTGCGTAAAAAACATCACTAACTTCATAAATTGCCAAAACTGAGCAACGCATTTTAATTTTTTAAATTTAATAAATTGAAAAATAAAAATAGCGATTGCGACATAAAAAGAAACAAACTTAATATAATCACTTAACTCGCAATTTTGCCAATACGTTGTGCTTGTTGCACAACTCAAAAATAGATAAAAAATTCGTATATTGCTGTATGCAAGGACGAAAAGATTTTACCCCACAACTATTTTACGAACTAAGCTTGGACAGATTAGTTCCATGCGATAACTTTTATCGCCGAGTAAATCAAGAACTAGATTTACATTTTCTGTACAAATCAACACAAAAATATTACGGAACTCAAGGTCAAGAAAGCATTGATCCGGTGGTGTTTTTCAAGATTTTATTAGTTGGTTATTTAAACAACATCAATAGCGACAGAGCACTGATTCGCTATTGCAGTAATTGTTTAGATGTTCGATTGTTTTTAGGTTATGATTTAAACGAAGAATTACCTTGGCATTCGACTATCAGTCGAACTCGTGCTCTTTTTGGTGAAGAAGTATTCTTGCAACTTTTTCAACTTATCTTAAGCTTATGTGTAGGAAAAGGTATGGTTTCAGGTAAACGTCAAGCGGTAGATTCAGCCTTTATCAAAGCTAATGCGAGCATGGATTCGCTGGTTGAAAAAGAAGTTCTTAATGATGCTTCAGCTTTTGTAAATGAATTGGAAGAAAACTCAGAATTCAAAGTAACATCCAAACGTGAAAAGTTAGTAAATCAACATCACAATTGGAAAGAAGAAGCTTTTAAAGGAATGCCAGGACATGTAAAAACACCTCAAGAAAATGAAGATGGCGAAGCAATTCGACCTAAATTTTTAAGTAATCATACCCATTATAGTCCGACTGATCCCGATGCAAAAATCTCAACCAAACCAGGGAAACCACGTCATTTAAATTATGCTGGTCAATTAGCAGTTGACGACAAGTGTCACGTAATCACAGGCGCTTGTGCCAGTACCGCTGGTAGTAAAGACAGTGCCATATTTTCAGAAATCATGGATCAAACCATAGAAAATTTAAATCAAAATAGCATTGAAATCGGGGAAGTACTAGCCGATGCTGGTTATAGTAGTGGAGCAAGTTTACAATATTGTAAAGACAAAAATCTGAATGCTTGGATTCCCAACTTCGGACAATATAAACCAGAACGAAAAGGATTTATTTTCAATAAAATAGAAAATCGTTACGAATGTATTCAAGAGGGGGGTAACAAAGCATTTTTACCCTTCAAACGTATTTTTAAAGACAGCAAAGGTTACGAAAAGAAAGCTTACAGAAGTAGCGAACAAGATTGTGGAAAATGTCCATTACGAGAAAGCTGCTGTGGAAAAGTAACTAAGTTTAAAAAATTAGAAGAAAGCATTCATAAACCACTTTACGATAAAATGCATGAGAAACTTACCAAAAACAAAGCCTATCATCGCAAGTTAATGAAACGTCGAAGTGCTACAGTAGAACCCGTTCTAGGAACCTTGATTAATTTCTTTAATATGAAAAAAATCAACAGTCGAGGAATGGCTCAAGCTAATAAACATGTTATAATGTCAAGTTTATCCTACAACTTGAAGAAATACTTGCGTTTTAGCTACAAAATATCGAGTGTTTTAGCCCAAGTTATTTCCCTAAAACGAGGGAAGAACTACACTTTTATAAAACGACATCATTTTGAACTAAAAGAATCAATTTTAAGCTACTCAAATTTTAGAATTCAGTATGCTTTTCAAAAAATAAACCTCGCTTAAAAAGGCTTAAACGAGGAGATATTTTTATATTTTTTCCCGAAAAAAGGAGTTGTGCAACAGTTACCGTTGTTGTACGAAGTTTTAACTTGAACAGTTTTGGACTCCTTTCCATATAAAATAAGCTTAA
>NZ_RQVQ01000086.1 GCF_003865405.1 Paenimyroides tangerinum | reverse complement strand
ATTTGAACATCTAAATTCCAGTCAGTTAGCTTTGTATTAATAATCGAATTCAGGTTAATAATGTTTTTGCAAAAGGTATGGCTCCTAATGCTGATTTATGGGCTAATACTTGGGACAATGATTTGACTGAAATGACGCTTCAAGCTGCGCAAGGATTGTTAGTTTCTAATCATTCTTATAGTATCAATAATCGCAGTTATGTAAATTTACCAGGTTTTTTCGGCAGGTATACTACTCTTTCTAGAGGAATTGATGCTTTAACTTTTATTGCGGATATGTATTTGCCTGTTCTTTCAGCTGGTAACGATCGTAATGGAATTTATGTTAGTGGAAATTTAGTGATGTTAAATCCAGCTAAATCAGGTTTTGATTTATTAACCCATGAGATGGTTGCCAAAAAAAACCATTGTAGTTTCAGCAATTTATGGTATAACTAACTATGTAGAAGAGCCAAATGGTTCTAACAATGTTGTTATGTCAGTTTTTAGTCAATGAGGACCAACTGATGATTTTAGAATTAAACCTGATATTTCAGCTAAAGGACTTAATGTATATTCGTCTACTGGAACTGGAATCGCAAATTATTCAGTACTAAGTGGTACTTCTATGGCCGCGCCTTCTGTGACCGGAGTTTTTAGTTTATGGCAGGAAATACATAGATTTTATTGGTCTTCCTCAAATTCAAATTCAGGATTTATGAAAGCTACCTCTTTAAAAGCTTTAATGGCTCATTCTGCTAGTGAAGCTGGTGAGAATGAAGGACCGGATGCAAAATTTGGTTGGGTGTTAATTAATGCCGAAGAGGGGGCAAAGTTGTTAGAATTAGCAAGTCAACAGAAAGCAGTGTTTGAAGAACATAATTTATTAAACCATCAACAAATTGAGTATGATTTATATCACGATGGTACTGAGGCTCTATTAGCTACAATATGCTGGACAGATCCTGCTACAAATCCCGTCGTGATCTCGGAGTCAATAATTCCTGTTTTAGTAAATGATCTAGATTTAAGAATTATAAATTCGAATACAAATGAAATATATTATCCATGGCGAATTAATAAATCATGGTCTAATATCTACACAACTAAGGGGGATAATGATGTTGACCCAATTGAACAAGTGGTATTGCCTGCTTTAGCTCCTGCTGGTAATTATAAGGTTAGGATAACTCATAAAGATGAATTAGTTGGTAATAGTCAAAAATTTAGTTTAATTGTTTCCGGTGGTATTACGGAGTTTAGTTATTCTTTAGATGCAAAAAAAAGTGAATTTGATAAAATAATAATATTTCCTAACCCAACTTCTGATTTAATATACCTGACTAATTTTAATTATGATTCAATTGAAATATATGATTTAACAGGTAGTCAATTTTCTATTAATTATTTTAATGATTTAGCTTTTATTAAGCTCGATTTAACTTTTCTTGATAATGGAATTTATTTATTAAAAGTACTATGTTTTCTAAAGTGTTTAAAATTGTTAAAAAACAACAGTGGTTTTTGTTAAAGTTTTTATGTTAAATATTTTTTTATATGTTTAAATTTATAGTGTTGTTTATTATAATTAACCGTTGGTTGTAATTAAATTGATTGATTTTTAATATTGTTTATTGGTCTATCAAAGACGAACTTATTGATATATTGTACCAATGTTAATGCTGTTATTTTTGCCAAAATTCTTGTTTTAAAACCTTTAAAAGTTTTAGTATAATTGTTTCTAATCCTCAACTGGTCGCATAGTTGTGAAAATAATGTTTACTCTTTTTTTTATTTATTATTAAGGAATTTGTGATGTGCTTCGCAGTTCAATTCTTTTCCTTGATTTCTTAAAAGATATGAGGTTGTGGTTTATAATCTTTCTGATTAGCTCTTTTTGGTGTTTCTAATTTGATATTTACAGTTTGAAACAAATCTAATTGAATTCTTTGAGATAAGTACCCTCTATCTCCAAGTACTACTCAGTCAGACATTTGTTGTTTTATTTTTTTTAAAAAATGATCATCGTAAACTTCTGCTTTTGTAATATCTAATGAATAAAAATTTCATTTATAGAACAAACACTATGTAATTTATATTCGTAAAACTAATTGTTTTGAGAGGCTCAAAATCCTTTTGAAGGAGCTGTTTCAAATTCATTTTTTCAGATTTTAATTCTTCTATGACGTGCAAATTTGCAAATCTTTAACGGCATATTATCAACGATCAAATAATCTTAAAATTCTAAAAATCTAGAAGCTAATTTGTTCTTACTTCTTCTAAAAAGAAAAACAATTTTCGTCTTCGTTTATTGAACTGACTTCGCTCAATTAAATTGGATATTTGTTCCTTACTAATCGATTTAAATAAAGAATTTTCGCTGTCAATTGACATAAATTCAGCAGTTAAAGTCAATACGACCACTTTTAAATCAGATATTTTGTTTCCTGCCGATATTCGATTTATTCTCTAATTTACAATCTAAAGAATTTATAACTTCTAAAACTTAAAAATAATTTTTCACTATATTCGACATAGATATTGGTTTGTTTGGTGAATTCAAGATGTTGAATTTTAGCTTCTTGATCAATTTCTAATCAATCTATTTTACTGTAAATAATTAGACCCAACGTGTTAACTTAGAATCAATTTAAACCACACACCGAAAATTTTTCTAAATTCCAACTGTATAGATACTCCGTAGATAAAGCATTGCAAAGGCATACATAGTGCATAAACTACATTGTCTATAAAATGATCTAAAAACAGAAAAATCGACTATTTATTTCATAAATAGCCGATTTTTTTACTTTTACAATTAAACTAGTTTAAATACTAAAATCTATTTTTTTAATAGTTGTTCTACGTAAGCTAATTTTTCCTTTTCAGCAGCTAACAAACGCTCATATAATTTCTTATTCTCATCATACGCCTCAACCAATTTATCTAAAGGATTGAAGGTAGGATGATAATTTACATTATTAGTAAATGGACTATCATGAAAAGTGTTATTAGTAATAATATTCATAATTTTTTCATCTGAATATTCTTTAATGGCTTGGGTAGGTACTTCTAGGGCTTTCGCAATATCGTCAAGTTTCGTATCTTCCAAATCAGCTGTGTTTTCAAGTACCGACATTTTTTGTTGGCTAATACCTAAAAGTTCAGCTAAAGTTTCTTGTTTCATTCCCTTCATTTCTCGTATCCGACTGATATTGCGTCCTAAATGCTTTTTTTGTGTCGTTTCCATAAGCCTAAATTTAGTAAATTCAAATATAAGCTATTTTCTTAAATCATTCAACTTTTTTATTTCTTTTTCCTTTTTTTCAACTCCGAAATTCCCCATTTCTTAAATGTTTTCCATTGAAACTTAAAGTAGACAACCTAAATTTTTAAGTGAATAATATAGCATTAAAAGGTGTTCATTGAAAGTATTGATAGAATATTTAATAAAGTCAAAATCTCGATATACAGCATAATGGATATGCAAACAAAAAGTACAGTATAAGTTAAGCTACATTTTTGTAAACATTATTTAAGT
>NZ_RQVQ01000085.1:1706-3645 GCF_003865405.1 Paenimyroides tangerinum | reverse complement strand
AAACATCAAAAAATATAAAAAACATACGATGAAGAGTTTGATCCTGGCTCAGGATGAACGCTAGCGGCAGGCCTAACACATGCAAGTCGAGGGGTAGATGTCTTCGGACATTGAGACCGGCGCACGGGTGCGTAACGCGTATGCAATCTACCTTTTACTAAGGGATAGCCCAGAGAAATTTGGATTAATACCTTATAGTATGTTTGAATGGCATCGTTTAAGCATTAAAGATTTATTGGTAAAAGATGAGCATGCGTCCCATTAGTTAGTTGGTAAGGTAACGGCTTACCAAGACGATGATGGGTAGGGGTCCTGAGAGGGAGATCCCCCACACTGGTACTGAGACACGGACCAGACTCCTACGGGAGGCAGCAGTGAGGAATATTGGTCAATGGAGGCAACTCTGAACCAGCCATGCCGCGTGCAGGATGACGGTCCTATGGATTGTAAACTGCTTTTGTACAGGAAGAAAAAGTACCACGTGTGGTATATTGACGGTACTGTAAGAATAAGGATCGGCTAACTCCGTGCCAGCAGCCGCGGTAATACGGAGGATCCAAGCGTTATCCGGAATCATTGGGTTTAAAGGGTCCGTAGGCGGCTTTATAAGTCAGTGGTGAAAGTTTGCAGCTTAACTGTAAAATTGCCATTGATACTGTAGAGCTTGAATTTTTGTGAAGTAACTAGAATATGTAGTGTAGCGGTGAAATGCTTAGATATTACATGGAATACCAATTGCGAAGGCAGGTTACTAACAAACAATTGACGCTGATGGACGAAAGCGTGGGTAGCGAACAGGATTAGATACCCTGGTAGTCCACGCCGTAAACGATGGATACTAGTTGTTCGGTAGCAATACTGAGTGACTAAGCGAAAGTGATAAGTATCCCACCTGGGGAGTACGTTCGCAAGAATGAAACTCAAAGGAATTGACGGGGGCCCGCACAAGCGGTGGAGCATGTGGTTTAATTCGATGATACGCGAGGAACCTTACCAGGGCTTAAATGTAGTTTGACCGCTTAGGAAACTAGGCTTTCGCAAGACAAATTACAAGGTGCTGCATGGTTGTCGTCAGCTCGTGCCGTGAGGTGTCAGGTTAAGTCCTATAACGAGCGCAACCCCTGTCGTTAGTTGCCAGCGAGTGATGTCGGGAACTCTAACGAGACTGCCAGTGTAAACTGTGAGGAAGGTGGGGATGACGTCAAATCATCACGGCCCTTACGTCCTGGGCCACACACGTGCTACAATGGCCGGTACAGAGAGCAGCCACTGGGTGACCAGGAGCGAATCTACAAAACCGGTCACAGTTCGGATCGGAGTCTGCAACTCGACTCCGTGAAGCTGGAATCGCTAGTAATCGGATATCAGCCATGATCCGGTGAATACGTTCCCGGGCCTTGTACACACCGCCCGTCAAGCCATGGAAGCTGGGGGTGCCTGAAGTCGGTGACCGCAAGGAGCTGCCTAGGGTAAAACTGGTAACTAGGGCTAAGTCGTAACAAGGTAGCCGTACCGGAAGGTGCGGCTGGAACACCTCCTTTCTAGAGATGGTTCAAGTCTCTTGCTCTTTAACTGTTAGTTCAAATAAGTAAATAAGATACAGAGTCTCGTAGCTCAGCTGGTTAGAGTACTACACTGATAATGTAGGGGTCGGCAGTTCGAGTCTGCCCGGGACTACAAAAAAGTTTAAAGTTAAAAGCTGAAAAGTTTAAAGTTTAAACAAAAAGAAAAATTTTATTTACAAAAAGGAAATTTTAGAAGTTGAGAGGTTATGAATTATAACATTCGTAATTTGTAATTCACAATTAATAAAAATTGGGGGATTAGCTCAGCTGGCTAGAGCGCCTGCCTTGCACGCAGGAGGTCATCGGTTCGACTCCGATATTCTCCACAGGATAGTATCAAGAAGATAGTATCAAGTATGAAGACCAAGTCTTAT
>NZ_RQVQ01000085.1:1482-1696 GCF_003865405.1 Paenimyroides tangerinum | reverse complement strand
TAGAGCGCCTGCCTTGCACGCAGGAGGTCATCGGTTCGACTCCGATATTCTCCACAGGATAGTATCAAGAAGGTAGTATCAAGTATAAAGACCAAGTCTTAATACTTGATACAAAAATCTTAATACTTACAAAAGTTCATTGACATATTGAGATACAAATTTAAAAGTAGAATAATATAAAATATTATAAAGCACAAATTTAGTCAAAAGACTC
>NZ_RQVQ01000085.1:0-1384 GCF_003865405.1 Paenimyroides tangerinum | reverse complement strand
ACAAATTTAAAAGTAGAATAATATAAAATATTATAAAGCACAAATTTAGTCAAAAGACATAAGTCAAAAGTTAAAAGTCTTCGGATATTTGACTTTAAGACCCAAGACTTTGAGACTAGATTAATAGAGCACAATAAGCAAAATAAGGGCGTATGGGGAATGCCTAGGCTCTCAGAGGCGAAGAAGGACGTGATAAGCTGCGAAAAGCTACGGGGATTGGCACACACGAATTGATCCGTAGATATCCGAATGGGGCAACCCACTATGTTGAAGACATAGTACACCGATAGGTGAGCAAACCCGCTGAACTGAAACATCTAAGTAGGCGGAGGAGAAGAAAACAAAAGTGATTCCGTAAGTAGTGGCGAGCGAACGCGGATTAGCCCAAACCAATGTTGTTGAGGCAATATTGGGGTTGTAGGACCACGAGATTTTAAGCAAAGCGAATTAGAATAACCTGGAAAGGTTAACCATAGAGGGTGATAGTCCCGTATAGGTAAGCGATGTATTAGATAGTGGTATCCTGAGTAGGTCGGGGCACGTGAAACCTTGATTGAAACTGGCGGGACCATCCGCTAAGGCTAAATACTCCTGAGAGACCGATAGTGAACCAGTACCGTGAGGGAAAGGTGAAAAGAACCGTGAATAACGGAGTGAAATAGATCCTGAAACCATACGCTTACAAGCGGTCGGAGCCCTTTGGTGGGGTGACGGCGTGCCTTTTGCATAATGAGCCTACGAGTTACCGTTGCTGGCGAGGATAAGTGATTCAGTCACGGATCCGAAGCGAAAGCGAGTCTGAATAGGGCGCTATAGTCAGTAATGGTAGACGCGAAACCGTGTGATCTACCCATGGACAGGTTGAAGCTTTGTTAACCCAAAGTGGAGGACCGAACCCGTTGACGTTGAAAAGTCTTGGGATGATCTGTGGGTAGGGGTGAAAGGCCAATCAAACTCGGAAATAGCTCGTACTCCCCGAAATGCATTTAGGTGCAGCGCTTATAGAGTTTATTAGAGGTAGAGCTACTGATTGGATGCGGGGGTTTCACCACCTACCAATTCCTGACAAACTCCGAATGCTAATAAATGCTTATAAGCAGTGAGGGCATGGGTGCTAAGGTCCATGTCCGAGAGGGAAAGAACCCAGACCATCAGCTAAGGTCCCCAAATGTATACTAAGTTGAAATAACGCGGTTTGTTTGCATAGACAGCTAGGATGTTGGCTTGGAAGCAGCCATTCATTTAAAGAGTGCGTAACAGCTCACTAGTCGAGCGAACGAGCATGGATAATAATCGGGCATAAGTATACTACCGAAGCTATGGATTTCATATTTCTGATATGAAGTGGTAGGGGAGCATTCTAAACTGGGTAGAAGGTGATAGG
>NZ_RQVQ01000084.1 GCF_003865405.1 Paenimyroides tangerinum | reverse complement strand
TAGAAAAAAGATAAATTAAATAAAAAAGGACAATCTCAAATTTTCTAGAGATTGTCCTTTTTGTTTACTAGCAATCGGCAAGGTTAACGGCAACAGCCAAACCACCTTCTGAAGTTTCTTTGTATTTATTGTTCATGTCTTTAGCGGTTTGCCACATGGTGTTTACCACTTTATCTAACGGAACTTTGGCATTTTTAGGGTCGGTATCTAAAGCTAATTCTGCAGCGTTTATCGCTTTAATTGCTCCCATAGTGTTGCGTTCTATACAAGGTATTTGTACCAAACCACCAATTGGGTCACAAGTTAATCCTAAATGGTGTTCCATTGCAATTTCTGCAGCCATTAAAACCTGTTCTGGTGTTCCGCCCATCACTTCGCAAAGTGCCGCCGCGGCCATAGCAGATGAAACGCCAATTTCAGCTTGGCAGCCACCCATCGCAGCAGATATTGTAGCTCCTTTTTTAAAGATACTTCCAATTTCACCGGCAACCATTAAAAATTGTTTAATTTCTTTTTCAGAAGCCTTGTGGTTTTCAATAACTAAATAATACATCAAAACCGCAGGGATAACTCCAGCACTTCCGTTGGTTGGAGCTGTAACAACGCGTCCTAAAGCTGCGTTTACTTCGTTTACTGCTAAAGCAAAACAGCTAACCCATTTTAAAATCTGACGGAAATAAACTTTGGTTTTACGAATCGTTTGAAGCCATTCTTGCGGATTTGAATAAGGTAAATCACCCTTCAATTTTTCGTGCATATCAAAAGCTCGACGTCTTACATTTAATCCACCAGGTAAAGTTCCTGATGTATGGCAACCAATGTACATACATTCTAACATGGTATTCCAAACGCGAAGTAATTCGTGATCTATTTCTTCTTCTGTACGTAACGATTTTTCATTTTCGTAAACAATTTCTGATATTGATTTATTTTCTTGAATACAAAATTCTAGTAATTCCGTTGCTTTGTCAATCGGAAATGGGAACGTAGCTTTGATTTCGTCATTCTCTTTATTTTCCGAAGTTTCTTCTTTAACAACAAATCCTCCACCAATCGAATAAAAAGTAGATTCAAATAATTCGTTATTTAAATAAGCAGTAAATTTTAAACCGTTTGCATGAAACGGAAGGAAATTTTTATTAAAAATAATATCATTGGCAGGATTAAACGGAATTGCTTTAAGTCCAGCAAGAATCAATGTGTTTGTAGATTTTATTGTGTCGATAATACCACTGATTTCATCAACAGGAACGTATTCAGGATCCGCACCACTTAAACCTAACATAACAGCCAAATCAGTAGCGTGACCAATTCCGGTTAATGATAACGAGCCGTATAAATCAATGGTAACTTTGGTTACGTCATTAAATAATTCGGCATCTTTCAATTCTTTAAGAAATTGTTCGGCAGCTCGCCAAGGTCCTAATGTGTGAGAACTTGATGGTCCAACACCAATCTTCAACATATCGAAAACAGAAATACATTCCATATTTAATAATCTAACTATAAAAAAACGAAGATAATTAAATATTTATCAGTTGCAACACCTAATTTTTTAATTTGTGTTTTTTCTGACTGACATTTTGTTCGTTTTTGGAAATTGGAGTTTGTTGAGATTTAATCTATATATCTGTCATATTGACATTTTAAAATTAGTGTTTTGAAGAATATATGACAAATTATAGTAGTTTTCGTAATGGCACAATCATTGACTATTAGCAAATGTGATTGATTCACGATTAAATAAATTAGTAACAAAAAATAACAAATATAAAGATGAGTAAAATAATTGGAATTGATTTAGGTACAACGAACTCTTGTGTTTCTGTAATGGAAGGAAATGAGCCAGTAGTTATTCCTAATGCAGAAGGAAAAAGAACAACTCCATCTGTAATTGCTTTCGTAGAAGGTGGGGAGATTAAAGTTGGAGATCCAGCAAAACGTCAAGCAGTTACAAATCCAACAAAAACTATTGCTTCTATAAAACGTTTTATGGGAGAAAAATACACAGAGGTTGTAAGTGAGTTAAAAAATGTACCTTATACTGTAGTAAAAGGAGATAATGATACACCTCGTGTAGATATCGATGGTCGTTTATATACAGCTCAAGAATTGTCTGCAATGACACTTCAAAAAATGAAAAAAACGGCTGAAGACTATTTAGGCCAAACAGTTACTGAAGCGGTTATTACAGTTCCTGCATATTTTAATGATGCACAACGTCAAGCTACAAAAGAAGCTGGAGAAATTGCAGGTTTAAAAGTTCGTCGTATCATCAACGAGCCAACAGCTGCAGCTTTAGCTTACGGTTTAGATAAAATGGGTAAAGACCAAAAGATTGCTGTTTACGATTTAGGAGGAGGTACTTTTGATATCTCAATCTTAGAATTAGGAGACGGAGTTTTTGAAGTATTATCTACAAACGGAGATACTCACTTAGGTGGAGATGATTTTGACCAAGTAATTATTGACTGGTTAGCTAATGAATTTAATGCTGCTGAAGGTGTTGATTTACGTAAAGACCCAATGGCTTTACAACGTTTAAAAGAAGCTGCTGAAAAAGCTAAGATTGAATTATCTGCTTCTACTCAAACAGAAATCAATTTACCATATATTACAGCTACAGCTTCAGGACCAAAACACTTAGTTCAGTCTTTAACTCGTGCTAAATTTGAGCAATTAGCTGATGATTTAGTAAGAAGATCAATGTTACCTTGTGAGAAAGCTTTAAAAGATGCAGGTTTATCTAAATCTGATATCGATGAGGTAATCTTAGTAGGTGGGTCAACTCGTATTCCTGTAATCCAAGAAAAAGTTGAGCAATTCTTCGGTAAAAAACCGTCTAAAGGAGTTAATCCTGATGAGGTTGTTGCAGTTGGAGCAGCTATTCAAGGTGGAGTATTATCAGGAGATGTGAAAGACGTATTATTATTAGACGTTACACCACTTTCTTTAGGTATTGAAACAATGGGTGGTGTATTCACTAAATTAATCGAGTCGAATACTACAATTCCTACAAAAAAATCACAAGTTTTCTCTACAGCTGTAGATAGCCAACCATCAGTAGAAATTCACGTTCTTCAAGGTGAGCGTCCGATGGCAAATGATAACAAAACAATTGGTCGTTTCCATTTAGATGGGTTACCACCAGCACAAAGAGGTGTTCCTCAAATTGAAGTTACTTTTGATATTGATGCTAATGGTATCATCAAAGTTTCTGCTACAGATAAAGGAACAGGTAAATCTCACGATATCCGTATCGAAGCTTCTTCAGGATTAACTCAAGAAGAAATCGAAAAAATGAGACAAGAAGCTGCAGCTAATGCTGAAGCAGATCAAAAAGCTAAAGAAACTGCTGAAAAAATCAATGAAGCAGACGGAATGATTTTCCAAACGGAAAAACAATTAGCTGAGTACGGAGAAAAATTATCAGCAGGTAATAAATCTAATATCGAAGCCGCTTTAGCAGAATTAAAAGTTGCTTTTGAAGCTAAAGATATTGCTACAATTCAACCAGCTTTAGATAAAATTAATGAAGCTTGGAAATCAGCTTCAGAAGAAATGTACAAAGCACAAGATCAAGCAGGAGCACAACAAGCACAACCAAATCAAGGTGGAGAAGCTGGTGATGCAACTCAAGATGTTGAGTACGAAGAAGT
>NZ_RQVQ01000083.1 GCF_003865405.1 Paenimyroides tangerinum | reverse complement strand
AAACCTAACTACATTATCAGGTGATATTGGTATCGAAAATAACATCTCAGATAACACTTACCAAGTAGTAATTAGTGTCGACGATGTTGGTAGTGCCAAAATTGATGGTTTTACCATTACCAAAGGAAATGCAAATGGTGCAAGTTTTATTACAATTAATTCAAGGGAATTGAACAGAAATTCTGGCGGAGGGATTTATAATAATTCTTCATCACCAACTCTTACCAATACAAACATTATAAATAATTCTGCTGATAATGGCGGAGGAATTTGTAATATTTCTTCTTCTTCTCCAATAATTACCAATACAAACATTTCTAATAATTCAACTAATAATGACGGTGGGGGAATTTATAATTTGTATTCTTCTCCAATAATCACCAATACAAACATTTCAAATAATTCAGCTTATAGAAGCGGCGGGGGAAATTATAATTTTTATTCTTCTCCAACACTTACTAATACAACCATTTCAAATAATTCAGCTTATAATGGCGGTGGGGGTTATAATTACGCTTCTTCTCCAATAATCACCAATACAACCATTTCTAATAATTCTTGTAGTTTTAATGGCGGAGGAATTTATAATCAGTTTTCTTCTCCAACAATTAATAATAGTATCATTTGGGCAAACACTAAAAATTCTGACCAATCGGTTAATAATGTTTATAACATAAATAATAGTACTCCTGTTTATAAGTATAGTCTGATACAAGGTAGTGTTGTAAACTCAAACTGGGTTTCAAGTTTTGGAACAGATGGAGGCAATAATATTGATGTAAACCCAATGTTTGCAAATCCTACAAATGGAGATTTTACTTTAACAGATGTAAGTCCTGCTATTAATGCAGGTAATAATTCGTTATATGGCACCTCAATAGCTACTGATACAGATTTAGCAGGTAATCCACGTTTGTTTGGTACAACAATAGATATGGGTGCTTATGAAAAACAAAGTTGTCCAAATATCTCTGCTCCAACTGCTAATAATCAAGAATTCTGTATTGTTGAAAATAAAACAATTGCTGATTTAGTAGTAACTGGACAAAATATCAAATGGTACGAAACGGCAACTTCTACAACTGAATTAGCGACTACAACAGTTTTAACTTCTGGAAGCTATTTCGCAACACAAACTCAAAACGATTGCGAAAGTGTAAATCGTGCGGAAGTTGTGGTTACAATTCACAACACAGCTGCTCCAACTGCGCAAAACCAAGAATTCTGTATTGCTGAAAACGCTACGATTGCGAATTTAGTTGCAACGGGTACGGATATTAAATGGTACGATTCGGTAACTTCAACAACTGCATTAAATACAAATATTGCTTTAGTAAACGGAACTTCTTATTTCGCTTCACAAACTATTAATGGTTGTGAAAGTGTAAATCGTACAGAAGTTGTGATTACAATTCACAACACAGCTGCTCCAACAGCAATTAATCAAGCATTTTGTATTTCTGAAAATGCGACAATTGCAGATTTAGTTGCAATAGGTCAAAACATTAAATGGTACGATTCTGAAACTTCAACAACTGAATTAGCGACAACAACAGTTTTAACTTCTGGAAGCTATTTCGCTTCACAAACTGAAAACGGTTGTGAAAGTGTAAATCGTGCGGAAGTTGTGGTTACGATTCAAGATACAGCTGCTCCAACAGCCGTTGACCAAGAATTTTGTATTTCTGAAAATGCGACAATTGCAGATTTAGTTGCAACTGGACAAAACATTAAATGGTACGAAACAGCAACTTCAACAACTGTATTAAATACAAATATTGCTTTAGTAAACGGAATTTCTTATTTCGCTACACAAACTCTAAACAATTGTGAAAGTGTAAATCGTACAGAAGTTGTGGTTACGATTCAAGATACACCTGCTCCAACTGCGCAAAACCAAGAATTCTGTATTGCTGGAAATGCTACGATTGCGAATTTAGTTGCAACTGGACAAAATATCAAATGGTACGATTCGGTAAGTTCAACAACTGAATTAGCTATAACAACAATTTTAACTTCTGGAAGCTATTTCGCTTCACAAACCCTAAACAATTGTGAAAGTGTAAATCGTGCGGAAGTTGTGGTTACAATTCAAGATACAGCTGCTCCAACTGCGCAAAACCAAGAATTCTGTATTTCTGAAAACGCTACGATTGCGAATTTAGTTGCAACGGGTACGGATATTAAATGGTACGATTCGGTAACTTCAACAACTGCATTAAATACTAATGTTGCTTTAGTAAACGGAACTTCTTATTTCGCTTCGCAAACTCTAAACAATTGTGAAAGCGTAAATCGTACAGAAGTTGTGGTTACGATTCAAGATACAGCTGCTCCAACAGCAATTAATCAAGCATTTTGTATTTCTGAAAATGCGACAATTGCAGATTTAGTTGCAACTGGACAAAATATCAAATGGTATGAAACGGCAACTTCAACAACTGAATTAGCGACTACAACAGTTTTAACTTCTGGAAGTTATTTCGCTTCGCAAACTCTAAACAATTGTGAAAGCGTAAATCGTACAG
This sequence comes from Paenimyroides tangerinum, assembly GCF_003865405.1. Taxonomy (GTDB): domain Bacteria; phylum Bacteroidota; class Bacteroidia; order Flavobacteriales; family Flavobacteriaceae; genus Flavobacterium; species Flavobacterium tangerinum. The sequence continues at coordinate 1,239 of NZ_RQVQ01000083.1, read as the reverse complement.
AAGTTATGGTAACGATTCAAGATACAGCTGCTCCAACTGCGCAAAACCAAGAATTCTGTATTGCTGAAAATGCAATGATTGCAAACTTAGTTGCAACTGGTCAAAACATTAAATGGTACGAAACGGCAACTTCAACAACTGAATTAGCGACTACAACAGTTTTAACTTCTGGAAGTTATTTCGCTTCACAAACTGAAAATAATTGTGAAAGTGTAAATCGTGCGGAAGTTGTGGTTGCAATTCAAGATACAGCTGCGCCAACAGCAACATCGATTCAAGAATTTTGTTCAAATCAAAATTCTAAAATTTCTGATTTAGTTATTACTGGAACGAATATTAGATGGTATGGCTCAGAAACTTCAACAACTGAATTGAATACAAATACATCTTTGGTAAACGGTGCTTCTTATTTCGCTACTCAAACTGAAAACGGCTGTGAAAGTGCAAACAGAACTGAGGTTCAGATTCAAATTTCTACGCCTCCTAATTTACCTTCTGGAGATAGTATTCAAACTTTTTGTGGTAATGCAACTATTGCTGATTTAGAAATTGTTGGGCTTCCAGATGCTGAGTTAATTTGGTATCAAACATCGTATTCAAATACCATTTTACCAACTTCAACAACTTTAGCTAACGCTACGTATTATGTTGCGCAAAAAGTTGGTGCTTGTATTTCGGATAGAAAACCAGTAACCGCTCGAATCATCAATTTAAGTCCTCCAAATGTGGGTGATTTTGAATTCTGTGGAAGTGCAGTGGTAGCTGATTTATATATTCCTGCTGCAACAGGTGTTACTTATAAATGGTATAATTCACCATCAAGTACAAATCAATTAACATCAACAACTCCTTTAAATACAGGAACTTATTTTGTATCGAAAAATGAATATAATTGTGAAACGCAAAGAACTGCAGTTTCTGTTCTAATCAAAGATTTACCTGATAGTCCGACTGGAGTTTCGCCTCAAATCTTCATTGAGGGAAGTGTTTTAAATCAAATTGTGGTTAACCCAACAACTTCGGTTTATTATATTACTGAAGAAGACGCAAGAACAAACACGAATCCTTTGTCTCTGAATATGCCACTTGTAAACGGAACAACTTATTATGCGGTTGTGATTGGAACAAATGGATGTCCGAGTTTACCTTTACCGATTACAGTGGATGTTTATTTATCTAATAACCTGAGTTCGATTAATAAATCAAGAAAAATAGTTGGTAAAAAAAAGAAATAGTTGT
>NZ_RQVQ01000082.1 GCF_003865405.1 Paenimyroides tangerinum | reverse complement strand
TTTTTGTATACTGGTTTTAATAGTGCGAATTGTAATTCTTTATTTTATTTCTTTTTCTTTAAAAGCACTAAAGAAGACAAATACAAGCCTTAATGACTTGACTATTTACACCGGGAGTGTTAGGCGCCGTATTCATGAGATCCAAAACAAATATTAACGCTCGAATAAAGTGCTTCGACGCAGTCTAAATACGGTCTAAATGGTTTCGAACACTAAATCAAAAGAACTCACTTCGTTCAAATACAAGCCTTTAAGACTTGACTATTTACACCGGGAGTATAAGGCGCCGTATTCATAAGAACTAAAACAAATATAAACGCTCGAATAAACACCTTTTGATTTTATGCTTTTCTCAACTTTTAGACACTCGCATTTTGACTGTATATCGGGGTTTCGATTCTGCAAAATAGGTTGTAAATTCTTTTTTTAGTCCGTATATTTAATTTGTTCTACCGAATATATTTAGTATTCTATTTACAATTTCCCGATTCCCTAATTCCCTATTTGTTGTCGGGGTTTCGATTCTGCTGAATATTGATTTCATTTCCAAATTAAATATTCATTATTTGGCTTTAAGCTATATGCTGTAAGCTGAGTTCTAAATCGGAATATCATTTTCAAATCCGATTCCCAATTTCCCTATTCCTTAACTCGTTGATTCGCTTTGTTTCTACTGAATATTCAATTTTGTAGTTTTATACTTGGTCACTTCGTCACTTCGTCACTTGGTTACTTGGTCACTCTTTTCCCTATTCTCCATTCCTTAAATCGCTGCTTTAACTTCGTTCCGTTCGGACTTTGTCCTCTGGTGCTTTGATTCTACAGAATGGTCTATTTTGTAGTTCTAAACTTGGTTACTTCGTACAGTTCGCAAGATCGGGTCAGTATCGCATCTAGTTTTCAAGAGTTTGTTTTGGTTTAAATAGAACGTTTTAGATTCTTGTTTTTTACTTTTTCTTTTGGATTACCCCCAAAAGAACCAAAAGGGGTTTCCGACGCAGTATTTTAACGATCTACTACGGCTTATTTCTAAAAGGAACTGGTCTTGCTTTTTCAAAGCATCGGTCAGCAGTTCCTTTTTTACGAAATTTCACCTTGCAGATTCTCGTTAAAATTCTGTATGTCGGGGTTACGTTTCTGCAAAAAAGGTTGTGAATCCTTTTTTTAGTGTGTTTGATTAATTTGTACTACCTAGTATATTTAGTATTCTATTTACAATTTCCCTATTCCCTAATTCCCTATTTGTTGTCGGGTTTACGATTTTACTGAATATTGATTTCTTTCTTTCAATGAACGTAGTTTCTTACTACTGGATATTCTATTTTAAAGTTCTAAACTTCGTCACTTCGTCACTTGGTCACTACATTCCCTTTTCCTTAAATCGCTGATTCGCTTTGTTTCTACTGGATATTCTATTTTGAAGTTCTAAACTTGATCACTTGGTCTTCTCTTCGGTTAAATTGATAAAAAAATGCCCCACAAAGCAAATAGACTTTCTGGGACATTTTGTATCTTAAAATAAATTAAACTTGAATTTGTGCAGTTTTTAGAATTAATTCATTTTTTTCTAACTGTAATTTTAATTCTTTTACCTGGGTATCTAGTTTTAAAATTTTTGATTTTGCTTTTAATTCTTTTTCTAAAGTTAGCTTTTTATTCAGCATGTCTTTTTCATACTTATTAGATGCTTTTTTTAGACTAATCTCTGCATTAACTAGTTTATCTTTTGTTTTGGTTACATTTTTTTGAGCTTTTTCGATTGACGTATTAGATTTAGATAATCTTTTCGCTTCATTTAGTTTGTTTTTTTGTGCTTTTTGAAGTTTCTTAAGCTCATCTTTAACAAAACTCACTTCCTGATCTGCAGCTTTTTGAACTCGTTTTGCATCTTCAGTCTTTACTTTATCTTTTAATTTTTTTGCTTCTTTGGTTTGTATTGCTAATTGTTGTGCTTGACTGTCTTTTTGAATCAATTCTTGTTTCTTCAATTCTATTTCTTCGCCTAATTTAGAAGCTTCAGTATTTAATTCCGTGATTTTTTCTTTAGATGATTGAATTATCGCTACTGTAGTTTGCGCATCTTGTGCATTGGAATAAAAAAATGAAAATAATAAAAATAATACGGTAATTTGAAACTTACTTTTCATATTGATTAAATTTTATGATTTTTACAAAACATATTTCAAAAATCATACCAATTTATGTTTTTATACTTTTAAAATCAATTATTAAAGAATATTTATCCAATTATTTATTTTTTTTATAAAATATAAACAATCTATTGGACTTAAATCCTGAATATTCTATAACTATCCTAAGTGCATTATCTAATAAACATTACAACCTGGTATTCAATTTTTTTTTTCACAGATGCACCGATTCAAATGGATAGCATAAATTCACTAAACAATTAAATTTTCACAGATTTTGAATGCAATGCATTCAATAAGTAACATAAGTTGTATGCTCTACTCAGATTAATGCGGAAAAATATGTGTGTCTGTGAGTCTTCTATAATGTACTACGGGTTTTATAATTATATAATCTGATGATAACCTATTATTATATCGAGCTTATATAGCTTTATAAATTTAACGAATAAGTGTCAAAATTACAACTATTTTTCTACAAAATCGAAAAATTTCAAAAAAAACACAAGCTTTAAGTTAATTTAAAAGTTTTTTTTTATATATATTTAACAAAATTAAAACAAATAAAAAAAATATACCATGAAAAAGTTTGTAAAATCAAGTCTGTTACATGACCTACATGCCATCCCGAGTTTTAAAAGGAGTGCGTTTGTGAAAGATGAGTTAAGAGAAAAGTACCCTGATTTAGAAAATGATTCAGAACTTATAGTTTCTATATTAGATGAATTTGATTCTTCTATTGGGGTATTGAACTCGAAACAATTTGAGAACATTATTAAAATAATTAAAACGGACTTTAGTTTAAGTGCCATAGGAATCAAGTTAGATTTATACAATATCAAACCTGAGTATTTTGAATCGATTCTGAATTTCTGTAATGATTATTATAAAAATCTAGACGCAAAATTATTGGATGATACTTTATCGACCGATCTTGAAATAACCTTTCAGAATTTAAAAAAAATTATCAAACAGGGTTGGATTGGAGATTGGGAAAGTAACCCTGAGGATGATAATATGAAGATGGTTAAAATTCCAGCATTTATTGAAAGTGGAAAGAAAAAGCGCTTTTTTTTAGCTAAAATATTTAAAACGATCCCAATAAGGTATCAGGATAAAATAAGGTATAGGGTTTATTTTTTAAATCCAAAGATTATAGTGACTTAACTGATGTACAGATATGCTTTTGGTATTGATTTAACTACGTTTCATTCGGGCTTTGTCCTCGAGTGCGGATTTGTTTTTGTGCAGATTCTCTTTGTTTCTACTGGATATTCTATTATGCCATTCTGCACTTGATGCATTATCTCATTTGTTTTTTGGGTTACTTTGGTTTAAAAGCACGAATAGTATTTTTTTATTTTATTTCTTTTTCTTTAAATGCACTAAAGAAGACAAATACAAGCCTTTATGACTTGACTATTTACACCGGGAGTATAAGGCGCCGTATTCATGAGAACTAAAACAAATATAAACGCTCGAATAAAGTGCTTCGAAGCAGTATTTTAACGATATACTACGGCTTATTTCTAAAAACAACCGGTCTTGCTTCGCTTCAAATACAAGCCTTAATGACTTTACTTTTTAAACTGAGCGTGTAAGGCGCCGTATTCATGAGAACTAAAACAAATATTTTCGCTCGAATAATCAGCGGTTGCTTTTTTACGAAATTTCACCTTGCAGATTCTCGTTAAAATCCTGTATGTCGGGGTTTCGATTCTGCAAAATAGTTTATAAATGCTTTTTTAGTCCATTTTTAATAGCATCTTGTTTTTTGTATACTGGTTTTAATAGTGCGAATTGTAATTCTTTATTTTATTTCTTTTTCTTTAAATGCACTAAAGAAACAAAGTGCTTCGACGCAGTATTTTAACGATCTACTACGGCTTATTTCTAAAAGGAACTGGTCTTGCTTTTTCAAAGCATCGGTCAGCAGTTCCTTTCTTACGAAATTTCACCTTGCAGATTCTCGTCAAAATCCTGTATGTCGGGTTTACGTTTCTGCTGAATATTGTTTTTACTCTTTCAATGGACGTAGTTTGTTACTACTCGATATTCTATATTGAAGTTCTAAATTTGGTTTACTTTGTACAGTTCGCAAGCTCGGGTGAGTATCGTATCTTGTTTTTATTTTTTCTTTTACCTCCTCTTTGTTATTTTAAAATTAAGGTAT
>NZ_RQVQ01000081.1 GCF_003865405.1 Paenimyroides tangerinum | reverse complement strand
GGCTTGTATGTGTTTCTTTTGGGGGTAATCCAAAAGAAGATAACCAAATCCGCACCCGAGGACGAAATCCGAACGGAACGGAGTTAAATCAGGAATTGAATTTGTAAATGAGATAATTTGAAGATTTGAAAACGGAATGATCTGATTGTAAAGTTTAAGGTTTAAAGTTTAAGGTTTAATGTTTAAAATATTATATTCAGTAGATACAAAGCGAATCAGCAAATCAGCAAATCCGCACCCGAGGACATAGTCCGAACGGAACGAAGTTAAATCAGCAATTTAGGAATGGAGAATTGAATTTGTAAATGAGATAATTTGAAGATTTGAAAATAGAATGATCTGATTGTAAAGTTTAAGGTTCAATGTTTAAAGTTTGAAATAGTATATCCAGTATATATAAAGTGAATCCGCACCCGAGGACAAAGTCCGAACGGAACGAAGTTAAATCAGGAATTGAATTTCTAAATGAGATAATTTGAAGATTTGAAAACGGAATGATCTGATTGTAAAGTTTAATGTTTAAAGTTCAAAATAGAATATTAAGTAGAAACAAAGCACCCGAGGACATAGTCCGAACGGAACGAAGTTAAATCAGCAATTTAGGTATGGGGAATTAGATTTCTAAATGTGGTAATTTGAAGATTTGAAAATAGAATGATCTGATTGTAAAGTTTAAAGTTTAAAGTTCAAAATAGAATATCCAGTAGATATAAAGTGAATCCGCACCCGAGGACATAGTCCGAACGGAACGAAGTTAAATCCGGATCCAAGTTATAATGTTTAGTAGTATATATCAGCTTCATTGAAAGAAAAAAATCAATATTCAGCAGAATCGAAACCCGACATCAAATAGGGAATTGGGAATAGGAAAATAGTAAATCGAGTACTAAATATACTCGGTAGTACAAATTAAACAAATACACAAAAAAAAGCATTTACAAACTATTTTGCAGAATCGTAACCCCGACATACAGGATTTTAACGAGAATCTGCAAGGTGAAATTTCGTAATAAAGGAACTGTTGACCGATGCTTTGAAAAAGCAAGACCAGTTCCTTTTAGAGATAAGCCGTAGTAGATCGTTAAAATACTGCGTCGGAGCACTTTGCTTCTTTAGTGCTTTTAAAGAAGAAGAAAACCAATACAAAAACTCAATTCTCACTTTTAAAACCAAAGTAACCCCAAGAAAACAAATTAGATACAGCATCAAGTGTAGAATGACTTAATAGAATATCCAGTAGAGTCAAAGCGAATCTGCGAATCTGCAATTTAGGAATGGAGAATTGAATTTGTAAATGAGATAATTTGAAGATTTGAAAATGAAATGATCTGATTGTAAAGTTTAATGTTTAAAGTTCAAAATAGAATATTAAGTAGAAACAAAGCACCCGAGGACATAGTCCGAACGAAACGTAGTTAAATCAGCGAGTTAAGGAATAGGTAAATTGGGAATCGGATTTGAAAATGATATTCCGATTTAGAACTCAGCTTACAGCATATAGCTTAAAGCCAAATAATGAATATTTAATTTGGAAATGAAATCAATATTCAGCAGAATCGAAACCTCGACATCAAATAGGGAATTAGGGAATCGGGAAATTGTAAATAGAATACTAAATATACTCGGTAGTACAAATTAAATATTCGGACTAAAAAAGCATTTATAAACTATTTTGCAGAATCGAAACCCCGACATACAGGATTTTAACGAGAATCTGCAAGGTGAAATTTCGTAAAAAAGCAACCGCTGACCGAAGCGAAGCAAGACCGGTTGTTTTTAGAAATAAGCCGTAGTAGATCGTTAAAATACTGCGTCGGAGCACTTTGCTTCTTTAGTGCTTTTAAAGAAGAAGAAAACCAATACAAAAACTCAATTCTCACTTTTAAAACCAAAGTAACCCCAAGAAAACAAATTAGATACAGCATTAAGTGTAGAATGACTTAATAGAATATCCAGTAGAGTCAAAGCGAATCTGCGAATCTGCAATTTAGGAATGGAGAATTGAATTTGTAAATGAGATAATTTGAAGATTTGAAAATGAAATGATCTGATTGTAAAGTTTAATGTTTAAAGTTCAAAATAGAATATTAAGTAGAAACAAAGCACCCGAGGACATAATCCGAACGAAACGTAGTTAAATCAGCGAGTTAAGGAATAGGTAAATTGGGAATCGGATTTGAAAATGATATTCCGATTTAGAACTCAGCTTACAGCATATAGCTTAAAGCCAAATAATGAATATTTAATTTGGAAATGAAATCAATATTCAGCAGAATCGAAACCTCGACATCAAATAGGGAATTAGGGAATCGGGAAATTGTAAATAGAATACTAAATATACTCGGTAGTACAAATTAAATATTCGGACTAAAAAAGCATTTATAAACTATTTTGCAGAATCGAAACCCCGACATACAGGATTTTAACGAGAATCTGCAAGGTGAAATTTCGTAAAAAAGCAACCGCTGACCGAAGCGAAGCAAGACCGGTTGTTTTTAGAAATAAGCCGTAGTAGATCGTTAAAATACTGCGTCGGAGCACTTTGCTTCTTTAGTGCTTTTAAAGAAGAAGAAAACCAATACAAAAACTCAATTCTCACTTTTAAAACCAAAGTAACCCCAAGAAAACAAATTAGATACAGCATTAAGTGTAGAATGACTTAATAGAATATCCAGTAGAGTCAAAGCGAATCTGCGAATCTGCAATTTAGGAATGGAGAATTGAATTTGTAAATGAGATAATTTGAAGATTTGAAAATGAAATGATCTGATTGTAAAGTTTAAGGTTTAATGTTTAAAGTTTGAAATATTATATTCAGTAGATATAAAGTGAATCCGCACCCGAGGACATAGTCCGAACGGAACGAAGTTAAATCAGCAATTTAGGAATGGAGAATTGAATTTGAAAAAGTAATAATTTGAAGATTTTAAAATTTGAAAATGATATTCCGATTTAGAACTCAGCTTACAGCATATAGCTTAAAGCCAAATAAAGAATATTTAATTTGGAAATGAAATCAATATTCAGCAGAAACGTAAACCCCGACATCAAATAGGGAATTAGGGAATCGGGAAATTGTAAATAGAATACTAAATATACTCGGTAGTACAAATTAAATATTCGGACTAAAAAAGCATTTATAAACTATTTTGCAGAATCGAAACCCCGACATACAGGATTTTAACGAGAATCTGCAAGGTGAAATTTCGTAAAAAAGCAACCGCTGACCGAAGCGAAGCAAGACCGGTTGTTTTTAGAAATAAGCCGTAGTAGATCGTTGAAATACTGCGTCGAAAACCCCTTTTGTTTCTTTTGGGGGTAATCCAAAAGAAGATAACCAAATCCGCACCCGAGGACATAGTCCGAACGGAACGAAGTTAAATCAGGAATTGAATTTGAAAAAGTAATAATTTGAAGATTTGAAAATAGAATGATCTGATTGTAAAGTTTAAGGTTTAAAGTTTAAGGTTTAATGTTTAAAATATTATATTCAGTAGATACAAAGCGAATCCGCACCCGAGGACATAGTCCGAACGGAACGAAGTTAAATCTGCAATTTAGGAATGGAGAATTGAATTTGCAAATGTGATAATTTGAAGATTTGAAAATAGAATGATCTGATTGTAAAGTTTAATGTTTAAAGTTCAAAATAGAATATTAAGTAGAAACAAAGCACCCGAGGACATAGTCCGAACGAAACGTAGTTAAATCAGCGAGTTAAGGAATAGGTAAATTGGGAATCGGATTTGAAAATGATATTCCGATTTAGAACTCAGCTTACAGCATATAGCTTAAAGCCAAATAATGAATATTTAATTTGGAAATGAAATCAATATTCAGCAGAATCGAAACCTCGACATCAAATAGGGAATTAGGGAATCGGGAAATTGTAAATAGAATACTAAATATACTCGGTAGTACAAATTAAATATTCGGACTAAAAAAGCATTTATAAACTATTTTGCAGAATCGAAACCCCGACATACAGGATTTTAACGAGAATCTGCAAGGTGAAATTTCGTAAAAAAGCAACCGCTGACCGAAGCGAAGCAAGACCGGTTGTTTTTAGAAATAAGCCGTAGTAGATCGTTAAAATACTGCGTCGGAGCACTTTGCTTCTTTAGTGCTTTTAAAGAAGAAGAAAACCAATACAAAAACTCAATTCTCACTTTTAAAACCAAAGTAACCCCAAGAAAACAAATTAGATACAGCATTAAGTGTAGAATGACTTAATAGAATATCCAGTAGAGTCAAAGCGAATCTGCGAATCTGCAATTTAGGAATGGAGAATTGAATTTGTAAATGAGATAATTTGAAGATTTGAAAATGAAATGATCTGATTGTAAAGTTTAATGTTTAAAGTTCAAAATAGAATATTAAGTAGAAACAAAGCACCCGAGGACATAATCCGAACGAAACGTAGTTAAATCAGCAATTTAGGAATGGAGAATTGAATTTGTAAATGAGATAATTTGAAGATTTGAAAATGAAATGATCTGATTGTAAAGTTTAAGGTTTAATGTTTAAAGTTTGAAATATTATATTCAGTAGATATAAAGTGAATCCGCACCCGAGGACATAGTCCGAACGGAACGAAGTTAAATCAGCAATTTAGGAATGGAGAATTGAATTTGAAAAAGTAATAATTTGAAGATTTTAAAATTTGAAAATGATATTCCGATTTAGAACTCAGCTTACAGCATATAGCTTAAAGCCAAATAAAG
>NZ_RQVQ01000080.1 GCF_003865405.1 Paenimyroides tangerinum | reverse complement strand
GAAAAAGAACTTTCTGCTGATGCAGAAAAAGAACAGCAAATACCAAATATTAAAAATAAAGAAGTTCATCCTTTATTTTTCCAAGTCATAAATTATAAACCTGTTACGGCTTATAATCAGGCTTTCACTCAGATAGATTATCCTGAGTACATCCCTAATTTTATACTCTCAAAATTAGTTTTTCCCGTTTTTCGACCTCCCGAGTTTGTTTAATTTTTTATTGAACAAGTTGATTAAAAACAAAAACTAATACAAAATTATGCAAACAGACCGCTTGCCGGTTTGCGATATTGGTTTGTTTGATGATACAACGGATTTCTGGATTGATTCCATTGATAACCTGTTAGGGAAATATCCTGTTTTAGAACATCCTCACGAAAGTACTTTTTATACTTTTCTAATTGTAGAAAAAGGAAGAGGTGAAATTATTATTGATAATAACAAGATCCTTATTGATGATGCCCAAGTATTTATCATTAAACCAAATTGCATTACCGAACTATATTTAAACAGAGAAGCTATTGGAAAAATAATATGCTTTACAGAAGACTTTTTTTCTTTAAGATACAACAATAATATGCTCAATCAATTTTCCTTTTTTAATAGGGAATCTAGTATTGTGATAAGAGTTTCAAATGATAATTTATATTATCTGGAATCCTTGATGTCATTTATGCATAACGAGTTTTCCAACAAGAAAAAAGCTTCTAAAAAAGCACTTCGCTCGTTTCTGAATATTATACTTATCGAGATTGAACGTTCTTATAACCCGTTGAGGAATATGGAATCCAGTAATCCGACAAAGGAAAAAGTACAAAAATTTCAGAAGCTTATAGAGAAGAATTTCAAAACAATGAAGCTACCTTCCGATTATGCTAAAATATTGAATGTGAGTACAAATTATCTCAACAAGATTTGTAAAAAAACTTCAGGAGCGACTTCAGGTGATTTAATTAGAAGGCACATATTACTTGAAGCACAAAGGTTGTTACATTATACAAATTATTCTATTAATGAGATTGCTAACGAAGTAGGATTTGAGCATACTTCTTATTTTGTTACATTTTTTAGAAAAACGACAAATCAGACTCCGGAACAATTCAGAAAAAAACGAACAGAAGAATAAAATAATAAACAGCTGAATTGAAAATAGAAATTACGAGACTTTAAAAATTAAATACAAGTCCTTATTTAGTAAAGAAGCAGTATTGTTTAGTTAAACAATCTGCTTTTTTATTTTTCGGTTAATCCTTATCTATAAAGGAAATTTGCCAAAACAAAAACAGAAACGATTATGGATTTTCCTATGTTTCATCTTGATTGGCTAAACAATCGGATGCTTATTGCAGGAATTGCAACACTTCACGTAATTATAAACCACGGTTTGGCAGTCGGTTTTATTCCATTAGTAACCTGGTTAGAACAAAAAGGGCTTAGACGAAGCGGAACAAATCAAATTACAGATTTAGAATGGGATGAAAAAGTTTATAAAATGATGAAAGTAGCTTTTATCATCACAACAACTATTGGAGCAATGACAGGAGTCGGAATATGGTTTTCAGCTTCTTTAATCAGTCCTTCATCTATAGGTTCGTTAATACGCGTGTTTTATTGGGCTTGGTTTACCGAATGGATTGTATTTGTTACTGAAGTCATTCTGATAATGATTTATTTTCTTTCCTGGAAAAAAAGCAACAGCTCATTAAGGGCAAAGATTCGTCACATCCGTTTCGGATGGTTTTTAGCCATTGCTTCGTGGATTACAATGACAATTATTGTGGCTATTCTTGGTTTTATGATGGATCCCGGAAACTGGAACAGTAATCCGAATCTTATTAACGGCTTTACCAATCCGCTTTATCTTCCTCAATTGGCTTTCAGGACACCTATGGCAATGTTAATGGCAGGTGTATTCGGATTATTATTAGCCACAATATTCACAAAATACGGAACAAAAATCAGGCAAGATGCTGTAAAATCTATTTCAAAATGGATTATCCTGTGGGCTCCATTTACACTTTTCGGAGCAGTTTGGTATTATAAAGCGATTCCTGAAGGAATGACTGCCAATATGAGTACGGCTGTAGGAACTATGGACTTTGCACAATACTACGGTTTACTTAAGTATTTCATCATAGGAGGAGTTAGTTTATCGGTTGTAATAGCTGTTATTGGTTTATTTAAAGCAAAAGTAATACGTCCGTATATGGTTGTTTTACCTGTCGTGTTTGCTTTTGCCTTTTTAGGCTTTTTTGAACGAGTTCGGGAATTTGTCCGAAAGCCCTATGTCATTGGTCAGTATATGTATTCAAACCTTTTATTGGAAGAAGATATGGTCGTTTATCAGCAGGACGGAATCTTGAAGCACGCTACATATACTTCCGTTAACGAAGTTACAGATGACAACAAACTCGAAGCAGGAAAGAACATATTTATGTTGGCTTGTAGCAGATGCCATACAGGACAAGGTGTAAATAGTGTTGTGGATGTATTTGAAAGAATGTATAACAACGGACAGCCTTTACATGTGGATATGATGACAGCTTATATTCCGAATATGCATTTCGGACGAAATTATATGCCTCCTTTTCCCGGAAATGAAGCAGAAGCAGAAGCTTTGGCAATTTACATAAGACATCTTCAGGATTCAGGAGAGTCGATAGAAGGAGTTCAAACCGAAGGTGTAATGATCAATTCAGACTATACGGTTAAGGCAGTAATTAACAAACAAAATAAAACAAACGATAATGAAGATGATAAATAGTTTATTGATTAGCTTACAGACAAACATACCAACACCCGTTCCTAAAGACCTTCCCTTACCATTGCCTTTACCCGAATGGCTTTTGATTATCATTTTGGTGATTTCTTTTTTGGCACATTTGGTTTTTGTCAACCTGATGCTTGGAGGAACATTACTTACACTTTGGTCACAAATAAAAGGATTAAAAGACAAGAAATACGACTTGTTGGCAAAAGAAATTGCAAGCACTATTACTGTAAACAAAAGTATTGCTGTTGTGCTTGGAGTAGCTCCGCTTTTAAGTATCAATGTGCTTTATACTGTTTATTTCTATTCTGCGAATGCTTTGACAGGATTGGTCTGGATAGCTGTGATTCCATTGGTCACCATTGCTTTTTTACTTACCTACCTTCATAAATATACCTGGAAAGTATTTGAGAATAATAAGGCGGTACATATCTCTATTTTAGGCTTGGCAACAGTCATATTACTATTCATTCCTTTTATTTTCCTGACAAACATCAACCTAATGATGTTTCCCGAAAAATGGGCTGTTGTAAAAGGCTTTTTTAATGCGATGATGCTTCCTAATGTTTTCCCAAGATATTTTCATTTTCTTTTTGCTTCATTGGCAGTTACAGGGTTGTTTTTGTTTTGGTATATGAGTCGTAAGAATTATGAATTCGAAAATTTACTTCCCGGATTCACAAGGTATGATATTCAGAGAAAAGGATATTCTTTGGCTCTTATTGCTTCAATCTGCCAAATGCTTATCGGACCCATAGTATTGCTTACACTTCCCAGCAAAGGAATGGGTTGGAATTTAATTCTTATAATCTTTACAGGAGTTGCAATGGCAATTCCTGCGATGTGGATGATGTGGAAAGGATTACAGGCTTCCAGAGAAAATATCGGAAAGAACTTTTATAAGGTAGTTATACTGATGAGTATTACGGTTGTTTTTATGGGTTCGGGAAGACAGATTTACAGAGCCAATGCATTGGAACCACACCAGAAACTGGTTAAATTAAGAACCGAAGAATTTGAACAAACCCGAAAAATTGCCATTGAAAACAGTAAAAACCAAATATCAGACGAGAATAACACAGATATGTCATTAGCTGAAAAAGGTAAAAAAGTATTCAACCAATATTGTGCGGCTTGTCATAAACCAAAAGATAGATTAGTGGGACCACCTGTTACAGAAATGGTTGCCATTTATAAAGATGATGTGGAAGCTATGAAAAAATGGATTAAAAACCCCGGAAAAAAACGTGCAGATATGACTCAAATGCCGGGTTTTCCACAAATACCAGATGATCAACTAAATGAACTAACAGAATATATATTAACCATTAACAATTAAGATTATGAGTACATTTTTAGTGATTTTATCAGTTGTATTGTTTTTTTGGATTATTAAATTACTCGTTGACGTGAACAGCATATCATTACGTTTGTCTAAATCGAAAGAATTAAATAACACTAAAAACCCTTTGGATGAAGAATATGAATTCATAAGAGGATTACATTAAAATAAAACCGTCTCGGTAACTACTTTTGTCGTAAGAAGTAGCTGTTGTATTCCCATAAATTACAAGAGTCGGTTTATAGGAATGGCTTCAATATTGTTGCTGTTAGCCATTCCTTTTTATATTATTCGACTTTTTTTAAAAGTATATGCTGTTGTCCCATAATTCCCTCTACATATTTTTGAGTATCAACAAAACCTACATTCAGATAAGTATGATATGCATTGATATTCCTGACGTTTACAGATAATACTATTTCATTTGTTTCAGGATATTTTTGTTTCAATAAATCTGTAATTAACAATACCGATTTCTTACCTCACCCTTTCCCCTGATAAATTGGGTTTAGGGAAAAAGACCGAAGCAAAATAGCAAATTTGTTATCTGTTAGTTTAAATTTATCATTGCCTTTATCAAGAATAAAAAAACCAATGGGTTCATCATTATACA
>NZ_RQVQ01000008.1:17513-112512 GCF_003865405.1 Paenimyroides tangerinum | reverse complement strand
TATACAACTATTTCTTTTTTTTACCAACTATTTTTCTTGATTTATTAATCGAACTCAGGTTACAAAAATCAACTGTATAATTTTTTATATTTTAAAAGTTTATCACGCAAGTCGGTAGCGCTGATGTCAATTTTTGTCGTATTAATATTTATCGAATTGTTTTCTAAAGCCTTCTCAATAAGTTTCTTGTTTTTTAAATGTGAGATTGTGCTACGTTTATTTTTTAAATACACAATAACCTTAGGTTCTTTATATAAGATGAAAAATGGATAAACATCAACAGCAACAATGCTTTCAATATTATTCCAATAAACTTTTCCGTAAATAGAATCGTAATCGATGTAACCTTCTGAGTCAATTTCGATAACAGGTTTTTTATAATTCCAAAGCAATTCAAGATCCTTGAAAAGTAAATAAAGTGCAAATGCAATACCGCCAATCCAAATCATTCGGTATTGCTTTCTTTCAAGAATTTCAAAATATAACAAAGTAATCACAAGACAAATCAAACTAATAGTAATCAAAATGTGTTTAATCAATTTAGCTATATTGCATTTTATAGTTTCTTTTTCCATAATTAATTGGCATCAATTTTATTAACAAACAATTCCTTTTTCTTGAAACCAAAAGTGCTAATCATTTTATCAACCAAAAAATCATACTGATTTAAAGTTTGCTTATTTAATTTTAACGGCCAATACAGTTGAATTCTTTCCGATGAATCGATTTCAATAAAAAAACGGATGTTGGTTTCACTTCGCCATCTTCGAGATAGATCTACATATTCTTTTGTTGTCATTCGGATAATATACGTTACTTGTTTTATTTGAATTTCTCTTTTTGAAGTAAAATTATGAACGATTAGTTTATTTGTTTTCTTGTTTAATTCAATTCGTTTTAGACTTACAATAAACATAATTGAACTTGCAATAACGTAAGTAGTCACAAATAAAATTAGATATAAATTGAATTTAATATCCAAAAGAAACGAAATAGCAATTGCAAAAGGAGTACAATTAAAAATTATTAAAAAACTGAATGCGCGCCACATTTTATTTGGATAAAAAACAAAACCATTTTCGGTTGTTTTTGCGAGTTTTAATCCAAAATCTTTGGCTGAAAATGTATTCATAAGTGGTTTGTATTTAGGTTGATACAATATAATAAATTTAGTTGATATTTTCATTTATTTAGCTTTCTAAACCAACATCCTTTTTTGTAACTTTATAAAATCTTTCAATTATGAATAATTAAATTTTAGAAAAAAATGAGCACAAAAGCATACGCAGCCTTTAATGCGGTTGATCCGTTAGGTCCACATACGATAGAAAGAAGAAACTTAGATGTTAATGACGTTTTTATTAAGATTGATTATTGCGGTGTTTGTCATAGTGATTTGCACACAGCTCAATCTGATTGGGGACCAACGAACTATCCGGCTGTTCCAGGTCACGAAATCGTGGGAAGAGTTGAAGCTGTTGGTTCTGAAGTTACCAAATATAAAGTTGGCGATTTAGTTGGAGTTGGATGTTTGGTAGAATCTTGCAAACATTGTCATTCTTGCGATGAAGATTTGGAACAATATTGCGAAAATGGTTTTACCGGAACTTACAATTCTAAAAATTCAAAATATGGTGGAATTACTTACGGTGGTTATTCAGAAAACATTGTCGTTCACGAAGATTTTGTTTTAAGTGTTCCAACCAATTTACCTTTAGATGCGGTTGCTCCTTTACTTTGTGCAGGAATCACTACCTGGTCGCCATTGCGTCATTGGAATGTAAAAAAAGGAGATAAAGTCGGAATTATTGGTTTAGGAGGTTTAGGTCACATGGGAGTGAAATTTGCAAAAGCAATGGGAGCGCATGTAGTGATGATTACTACTTCTGAATCTAAAGGTGCTGATGCAATGAAATTAGGAGCTGATGAGGTTTTGATTTCAAAAGATCCTGAACAAATGAAACAACATAATTATAGTTTTGATTTCTTGTTGAATACCATTCCGGTTGCTCACGATGTAAATCCGTATTTGTTGTTGTTAAAGTTAGACAAAACGATGTGTATGGTTGGAGCAATTGAGCCACTTCCAGGAGTACATGGTGGGGTTTTAATTAATAAACGTAGAAACATCGCTGGTTCATTAATTGGAGGAATTAAAGAAACACAAGAAATGTTAGATTTCTGCGGCGAACATAATATCGTTTCTGATGTTGAGGTTATTCGAATGAATGAAATTAATGAAGCTTATGTTCGCATGCAAAACTCTGATGTAAAATACCGTTTTGTGATAGATTTGAAAACATTGTAATATAAAGGCAATATTTTTTTTGTGATTACGTTTTATAATAAACATTTAATCTATGATAAAAACAGTTTTATATTTATTTATCACATCTTTGGTTTTGGTTTTATTTGGCTGGTTTACGGATTCAGACAAAGTAAAACCAACTATTTTAGTTCAGATGATAGAGTTTATTGCAATGACGATTATTGTTTTTTCTGTTCTATCTGGATTTACTTGGATAATCATGAAAATTTTTAAAACAAATTGTACAAATAATTTCACTAAAAACTCTTGAGAAATCAGGAGCTTTTTATTCTTTTTTTTTAGGTAAAAAAGTTTTATATTTGTCAAAATTACTAAATAACTGAAAAAAAATGAAAAAATTATTATTTCTGTTTGTAGCTAGCACGAGTTTACTTGTTTCATGTGGTAGTGACGATAATTCATCAGAAAGTGCAGCTTCATCTTTAATTGGAAAATGGGAAGCAAAATCTTTTGATTATTCAATAACATTTGACGGAGAGCCAGTTGAAGATGAAGATGGTGAGTTTGAGGTTAACGGTGTTGTAGGAACTATTTTTGAATTTAAAAACAATAACATAGTTCTTATAACGAGTTATGAAGAATTTGACGAGAATGAGGGAGAATGGACGACGGACGAAGGAACGTATGTTTATAATGAAGCCGCAAAAACAATTACAATTACATCGGTTGATGAGTTTGATGGAAGTCTTGACGTAGTTGAGATGAAAGTTAATTCACTAACGAATTCTAATTTCAATTTTTCATTAAGTGATGCTTTTGATTTTGAAGATGATGAGACCGGTGAAGAAATAGAAGTAGTTTTGAAAATGGATGTGAATTGCATAAGAAAATAGTATAATCTTTTATAAACAAAAAAGCTCTTGAAAAATCAGGAGCTTTTTAGATTCAATAACGTAAGTTTTTTTAGATGAAACAGTCCGAAATGTAAGCGAATTCCAAAAATACCAGTTTCAGAGTTAAAGCTTTCGTCTCCAATTTGTATTTCGTCTTTTTGCTCAGATTGACACATAAAAAAATGTCCCGCATCAAGACAATTTATTTTATCTTTTTTATGTAATTCACTCCAACCAAATTCTGCATATTCATCATTTTCTTCATCGAACAAAAAACGTCTAGCCTTTATAAAATTCTCATTATCAAATTCCATAAACGAACGAATTGCCCATCTTTTCAAATCAGATTCAAATCGTGCAGCAACCTCATCTTCGGTTAATGTTCTTGAAGGAGAAATCATTATCGTATCCATCGGAATTAAGATTTCGCTACCTTCTGGTTGATAACTTAATGCATAAGTTCCTGACCAAATATCAATTTCTGTTTGTGCGTTTATTTGGATGCAAAAACAAAATAGAAATACAATTTTAAACATAATACTTTTCATAAATCTGATGTTTTTTTAGCATTAATTACAAATTATTCTTTTGATACACTTTGTAAACTTTTTGTGTTTGGTAAATATTCAACAGTTAAATTTTTTGTATTCAAATTCATCTTTGTTAACACTGGATTTTCAAATGATGAATTCAGAACCAGAGTATCATTTTCTTCATTTACAAAAGCATAGAACCAACGATTTTGAGATGTAAATCTGCTATAAGAAACATTTTTACCAACAAAGGTTGCGCCATCGATGTATGAATATTCTTCTTTCATCGATAAATCAAAATCTAAAATGTTGTTCCAATAATAAAAAGTTACGATTCCTAAAATGACGAAAGTATTGATTAGAATTTTTTTAACCGTGATTTTTGTCTCGAAAAAGGGCAAACCTTGACGTTCTCTTTCTTCTCCATTATTGATTATGAAGTTTGCAAAAGCAACCAAAACAGAAGTAAAGCACAGAGATGAAATGATAATGGCAATTAAATAATAATCTAAAACGATTTCTCGTTGTAAAGGATATCGATAATATATAATTATATAAAAAAGACCAATTACCGAAATTACACCTAATGCAATTAAGAAAAAGGTTGTTTTTTTTCTATGTTTTTTTGTTTCTTGCATTATTTATTTGATTCATAAATATTTGATTGATTTAAATTTACAAAAAATAAAGCAATAAAAAAACGGTCTATTGTTGACCGTTTTATGATAAATGAGATAAATCTGATTCTGTTTCCAATTCAATTGGATTTTGATTTTGCTTAAATAATCGTGCCGTTAATTCACCTTTTAAAGTGATTTTTTCTCCGCGAACTTCCAGCCAACTTCCTTCTCGTAAACCCAAAACAGGTTGCGTATTAAATGCATGAAATTCATTAATTCGAGTTTCGCGAGTTTCGCCCATATGTGTCGAACCTTCAATTGGGTCTAAATAATGCGGATTGATATTAAAAGGAACCATTCCTAAAGTTTGAAAACTTGGAGGATAAACAATTGGCATATCGTTCGTGGTTTCCATAGTTAAACCTGTAATATTACTTCCTGCCGAACATCCTAAATATGGAGTTCCGTTTAGCAAAGCTGTTTTTAAAGCCGTCATTACACCCGTTTGATGCAATTGTTTTACTAACAAAAATGTATTTCCGCCACCAGTAAAAATTCCTTCTGCATTAGAAATCGCTTCAATCGGATTTTCGAATGTGTGTAAACCAATGATTTTTTTACCGATTTTTTCGAATGCGTCAGCAACTTTTGAAGTATATTCGTCATGCGTAATTCCGCTTGGTCTTGCGTATGGAATAAATACAATCGTGCTTACATTTTTGAAATGATTTTCTAATACCGGAAATAGATATTCTAAATATCCTAAACCAAAAACAGTTGAGGTGCTTGCTATGATTAAATTTTTCATTATATTCAGTTATAATTACAAAATTAAGTTATTTTCTTTTAACATAACTTTACAAACATTTACAATTAACTTTAACGTATTAAAGAATATTTTTACTTTTACTTAAAATAATCAAATGAAACATAAATACCTAATCTTTTTATTTTTTCTACTTATGAACTTAACGAATTGTTTTTCGCAACAACGTACCCAAGTTCAAGGAAAAGTAGTTTCTAGATTCCGTGATTTGGAAGGTATTTATATCGAAAATATTTCGGCAAGGAAGAATACAACTACAGAAAAAGGAGGTTATTTCAAAATTGAAATGCAACCAAATGATACGTTGATTTTTGCTTCGGTAAATCTAAAAGGTATAAGAAGAGTAATTAAAGAAACTGATTTTTCTAAAAAACTTTTATTCATCCCGATGGAAGCTTCAGAATATACCTTGGATGAAATGGTTATTGACAGAAGAATTACTGCGGAATCTTTAGGAATTATTAAACCAAGAAAAAAACTTACGCCAACAGAAAAAAGATTACATACTGCAACATCGACTTCATCTCCTTACGGAATCGTATCGATTGATGGATTTGTAAACGCCTTGTCAGGACGAACGGCAATGTTGAAGCGTGCTTTGGAACTCGAACGTGAAGAGATTTTAATGCGAAGAATTATCAATGTTTTTGATGAAGAATTTTATACAAATGAACTTCATATTCCTAAATTATATATCGAAGGATTTGGATTTTTTATTACTCAAAATAAAAGCTTAACAAAATCGATAACGTCATATAATAAAACCGAATTGAAGTTTTTGATGACTCAAAAATCAATTGAATATTTGGAAATAATTAAAGAACTTGAAAAATGAAAATGCAGTTTAAAATTTTTATAGCGATTTTATTCTTGTTTTCTGTTGGAATTCAAGCTCAAGAACGCATTGCTAAGAACGGTAGAATAATTGGAAAATATTTCGATTTGCATGATGTAGCAATCCAGAACGTAAATCTCAAAAAAACGGTTTATTCAGAAAAAGGTGGATATTTTAAAATGCCAATCGCTTTAAATGATACTGTGGTTTTTTCGTCAGAAAATTTCAAACCTATTTTTATTGTTGTAACACCAGCTGATTTAAAAAGTCGTTTTCTTTATATTTCATTAGAACCAAATGAAGATACTTTAGAAGAAATGGTTATTGATGGTACTATTAAGAGAAATGCTTATTTAGATGCCAAATCAAGGAGAACAAGTAATTATAAAAAACTGCATACAGCCACTTCAGGAGGATTAATTGCACAATTTATTAATATTCTTTCAGGAAGAACCAAGATGATTAAGAGAGCAATTGAAATGGAAGAGCAAAACGATTTGGCAGAACAAATGATTAACTCAATGAGTGAAGATTATTTTGTCGAAGAGCTTAAAATTCCAAAAGAGTATATTGGTGGTTTTGGATTTTTTCTAATAGATGATATTGATGTTATTGAGGCTGTAAAAAGACATAATGAATATCAATTAGAATTTTTATTACCTCTAAAAGCTAAAATGTATTTAGAAACTCTTAAAGAATATCAACAATAAAAAGGAAATACTTAACTTTGTAAAAAATTAAACAAAATGTTCGGAATAGGCGGAGGCGAATTGTTCGTAATAATTGCTGTGATTTTAATGTTGTTTGGGTCTGATAAAATTCCAGATATAGCTCGTGGCTTAGCAAAAGGAATGGCTCAAATTAAAAATGCTACTAACGACATCAAACACGAAATAACAAAAAGTGTTGAAGAATCTGGTGTAGTCGAGGATATTAAAGAGTCTGTGAAAATCGATGAGTTGAAAAAATCTGTCGGATATGACGATTTAAAACAATCAATGAATATGGATCATTTCAATCCTTTGTCAGATGTTCAAAATGAAATCGAAAAGACAAAAGAAGATATCGAAAACATGACAGGTCCAATTAAACGAATGAAATAATGTTAGATTCAATCATACAATTCGATCAACAATTATTAGTTTATCTACATAGTTTTGGTTCAGAAACTTGGGATCCATTTTGGTTGTATATTACCAAACAATTAAATTGGTGGCCGTTTTTCTTGATTTTATTGTATTTATTATATAAAAAGCTAGGTTGGAAACAATTAGGTTTATTGATTGTAGTTTTAGCCTTGTTTTTTACATTTACGGATCAAATGACTAATGTCTTTAAAAATTCATTTCAGCGATTACGACCATTAAATGAACCAGCAATTGAAGGGATGGTTCGTGTTTTAAAAAACACCAAAAGTTTCAGTTTCTTTTCAGGTCACGCATCAAATTCAACAGGAGCAATGGTGATTCTTTTTGCCGTTTTGCGAAAGTATTACAAATACGCTTGGATAATATTTTTCTTTCCGTTGTTATTTGCTTATACCCGAATTTATTTAGCATTACATTATCCAGGTGATATTTTATGTGGATTCATTTTCGGAGGATTATCAGGATTCCTATTCTTTAAATTATTCAAATACTTAAATAAAAGATTAAATCTTACAGATAAACAAAACAAAAACGCTTTCGAATAAGAAAGCGTTTTTGTTTTTATAAAACTCGTGAAACCGTAAGTCCGTCTCTTATCGGTAATAAAACCGTTTCAACTCTTGGGTCTTCTTTTGTAATTCGGTTGTATTCTAATAAAATCGGAGTTGACTTATCATTCTTCTTAACTTCTTCCAAAACCTTTCCGCTCCATAAGACGTTATCAGATAAAATAATTCCACCTTTATTCATCATCGGGACAATTAAATTCCAATAATTAATATAGTTTTCTTTATCGGCATCAATAAAAACCAAGTCAAACTTTTTATTCAACGTCGGAATGATTTCAATTGCATCACCAATGTGCTGAAAAATTCGTCCTTTATAATCTGATGAATTAAAATATTTCTCTTGAATTTCTTCTAATTCCTCGTTGATATCAATGGTGTCAATCGTTCCATCAGCTTGTAAACCTTCTGCCAAACATAAAGTAGCATAACCTGTGTAAGTTCCCAATTCTAAAATATGTCTCGGATTGATAATTTTAGAAAGCATACTTAAAACACGACCTTGAAAATGACCGCTAAGCATTCTAGGTTGTAAGATTTTTTGATGCGTTTCTTTATTTAAACGTTGCAAAATTTCAGGTTCATTTTCTGAATGAAGCGCAACATAATTTTCTAATTCTTCTGAAATAAAATGCATGTGATGTATTTTTTGCAAAGATACATTATTTTCAGAAAATCATTTTTCCTGTATTTTACTGATTTCCCTATGTTATATGATGAAAATCAGTTTTTATAACGAATATTTTTCATAATTTTATTGAAATCAAAAAGTAGAACAATGAAAAGATTAGAAAATAAAGTAGCATTAGTAACAGGTGGAGCATCTGGAATTGGAAAAGCAATTGTAGCGCGTTTTGTAAAAGAAGGAGCAAAAGTTGTTTTTACTGATTTGAATGAAACTTTAGGAAAGCAAGTAGAGGCAGAAATTGGAGCAGATTCATATTTTATAAAAGCAGATGCTGCTTCACCTTCAGATAACGAAATGATTGTAAAAGAAACCGTTGCTAAATTCGGAGCTTTACATATTGCAGTAAATAATGCCGGAATTGGCGGAGAAGCGAATATAGTTGGAGAAATGTCTATCGAAGGTTGGAAAAAAACAATTGATATTAACCTAAACGGAGTTTTCTATGGTATGCATTATCAATTACCAGAAATTGAAAAAGTAGGCGGAAGTATTATTAACATGGCTTCGATTTTAGGTTATGTTGGTTTTGCAAATTCATCTGCTTATTCTGCAGCAAAACACGGAGTTCTTGGTTTAACAAAATCTGCCGCTTGGGAATACGGAACAAAAAATGTACGAATCAATGCTATTGGTCCTGGATTTATCTCTACACCTTTAGTTGATGATAATTTAACACCTGATGTTTTAAATTTCTTAAAATCTCAGCACGCAATGCAACGATTAGGAACGTCAGAAGAAGTTGCTTCATTAGCACTTTGGTTGGCTTCAGACGAAGCTTCGTTTGCAACCGGAACCTATTATCCAATCGATGGAGGATATTTAGCAAAATAAAAATCGAAATAAATGATTAAAAGTGAACTTATTTAGGTTCACTTTTTTTATGAAAAATTCCAATCGAAAATACTAACTTTGCATCATGCAAACGACAAAAAAAGACATCCGTACATTAAGCAAAGAAGATTTGCGAAATTTCTTTGTTTCTCAAGGTGATAAATCATTCCGAGGAAACCAAGTTTACGAATGGTTATGGAGTAAAGGAGCACATCATTTTGATGATATGACCAACCTTTCTAAAGAAACCAGAAACATGCTCGAAGCTCACTTTGTGATTAATCACATCAAGGTGGATACGATGCAACACAGTAACGACGGAACCATAAAAAATGCCGTTCGTTTGCACGATGGTTTGGTGGTTGAATCTGTTTTAATTCCAACCGAAACACGTACCACAGCTTGTGTTTCTTCGCAAGTTGGATGTAGTTTAGACTGTAATTTCTGTGCAACAGCTCGTTTAAAACGTATGCGTAATTTGGCGCCAGACGAAATTTACGACCAAGTAGTTGCTATCGATCAAGAAAGTCGTTTGTATCACAACCGTCCACTTTCTAACATTGTATTTATGGGAATGGGCGAACCGTTGATGAACTACAACAACGTAATGAAAGCTATTGATATGATTACTTCAGACGAAGGTTTAGGAATGTCGCCAAAACGAATCACCGTTTCTACATCCGGAGTTTCAAAAATGATTAAGAAAATGGCCGATGATGAGGTAAAATTCAAATTAGCTGTTTCGTTGCATTCTGCCGTTGAAGAAATCAGGAATCATATTATGCCGTTTACCAAAAATTTTCCGTTACCCGAATTGCGTGAAGCTTTGGAATATTGGTACCGTAAAACAAAAAGTAAAATTACTTACGAATATGTGGTTTGGGGCGGAATCAATGACGACAAAAAATCGATTGATGCTTTAGTGAAGTTCTGTAAATATGTACCTTGTAAAGTCAACTTAATTGAATATAACCCAATCGACGATGGCGAATTTCAACAAGCTGCTCCAGAAGCCATTGATGCGTACATCAAAGCTTTAGAAAACGCTGGAATTGTTGCTAAAGTACGTCGTTCTCGTGGAAAAGATATCGATGCCGCTTGTGGTCAATTAGCAAATAAATCATAAATAAAACCTGTAAGAATTTTCTTGCAGGTTTTTTATTTGGAGCTATTTCCAGCTTTCCGCTATATCTTTAATTGTTGGCTGAGCGGAGCCGAAGCCATCAATTAAAGGATGCCGCTGCAATCTGGGCTAAATCAAAAGATTAAAAAATATTATTTTAAACTATATTTTTTTTAGTAAAAAAGATAAAAAAATAAAATTTATTCAATAATATTAGGTTTTGGTTAAAAAAGTATTACCTTTGTAAAAGAAACAAAAGAAGTTTGTCTTCACTATTTTAAGCCGGCTATTTACTTTAGCAATTATTACTCGATTAAAAGAGTTTACTACTTCATTAAAACCACGGCTGAAGCCTCAATTCCAATATTAATAAGTTTATCATTAAGAATAGAAATGATAAATTAAAGACATTTTATCATAATCACTTTAAGTAATTTTTTTTCTATCATAGATATATTAATTTTTTCGGTTGCACTTCTAGTGTTTATAATAAATGACCAAAAAAGTAAAATTATCTTGAATTTAAAAAAAGCAAAAACGTTCTTTCTCAAATCAAGTATTTATTTAAAAAACATCATCCTTACTGCATCTTAATTAAGTGATCTTTCGTGCTTTTTAGTACGAGTTTCCGACTGATTTATCATAAATAGACTGTTATATGTCTGAATTAGTTAGAATATAGATTTACATAGGTAACAGTAGTTTTTAAATGAATATTACAATAAATGAACAGAATAGAAATACAACAAAATGTTGAACTTGAAAGAGTACTAACATTAGAAGAAATGATCATATCTAAAAGTATGAACGGATGGATACTACAGTTATTCAATCAGATATTTTTCAAAAAAAAGTAGCTATTTTTTAAGCTAATAGCTTAAGAAATACAAATAACATAACCTTTATATAAAGAAAATAGAGGTAAATAATAAATTAATAATAAATAGAATGCAAAAAGGTACAGTAAAATTTTTCAATGAAGCAAAAGGTTTCGGATTTATAACAAACGGAAATGAGGATATTTTTGTTCACGTAAGTGGATTAGAAGATGAAATCAGACAAGATGATAATGTTAGTTATGATATTGAAAGAGGACAAAAAGGATTAACTGCTGTTAATGTAAAAAGAATAGCATAGTTTTTCTTTTTAATATAAATAATAATTATATTCAGAAAACACATAATGGAAACGTTATGTGTTTTTTAGTTTTAAAACAATTACGAATCGTTACTGTTTTATTTTACTATAAAGAAAGCTGTTACTCTGTACTTTTTTAAAGTTTATTTGAAGCTATTTCCAGCTTTCCGCTATATCTTTTACTGCATTTCATTTCGTAAAAGGATGCCGCTGCAATTTGGGCTAGAATCGCTTTCGTATCAAGAAATCAATCTCTTTTAATTAAAAGTGTATTTTACTTTAAAATTTACATAAACAAAAACTCCAACAGAGTTCTAAACTCTGTTGGAGTTTAACTATTAATTTGTTTTGATTTTCTGATTTTAAAATATTTTACTTTTCAACAAAATTTGTATCTTCCCAATATTAAATAAAACTAATATGAACACCCAAATACAAGTAATCGATTTAAACTTTTTAAATACTAAAGAATCCATTGGTTCATTCTTAATACCAACCGAAAAAGGACCAATTCTTATCGAATCAGGACCAGAAACAACTTATCAAGCTTTAGCTGCCGGAATAGAAAATGCAGGCTATAAAGTAGAAGATATTCACGCAGTTTTATTAACGCATATTCATTTTGACCACGCTGGAGCTGCTTGGAAGTTCGCTAAAAACGGAGCTAAAATTTATGTTCACGAAATTGGTTTACCACATTTGGCAAATCCTGAAAAATTATGGAATTCTGCTGCTATGATTTACGGTGATGATATGGAGCGTTTGTGGGGAAAAATGGAACCAATTTCAACAGATTTATTAATCGCCGCAAATGATGGTGATGTAATTGATTTTGGTGATGTACAATTTAAAGTGATTTATACACCAGGTCACGCAATACATCATAATGCATATCAATTAAATGATATCATTTTTACGGGTGATGTTGCAGGTTGTAAAATTGAAAACGGACCGGTTGTTCCACCTTGTCCGCCGCCAGATATCGATATTACGTTATGGAAAAAATCGATTCAAAAATTAAAAGATGAGAATCCAACGGCTTTATATTTAACGCATTTTGCTCGTCAAGAAAATCCAATCCAATTGCTAAATGAATTAGAAGTTGAGCTTGATAATTGGGCTACTTTTATGAAACCATTTTTTGATGCGGGAACACCAGCAGATGAAATTGTACCACAATTTATGAAGTTTACATCAGATGCTTTTAGAGCAAAAGGTTTATCAGATGAAGAAATTCAAGTCTATGAATATGCCAATCCAAGTTGGATGTCAGTTAACGGATTATTACGTTATTGGAAACTAAAAAGTCAAGGACGAATTGAATAATAATAGGCAACGAGAAATCGTTGCTTTTCTTTTTAAAATTGACTTAGATTAAGCACTAAGTTTTAAAAAAAATGTTAATTTTGAATCTATGAAAATAGTGGAACAAATAAAACTACCGATTGAACAAGAGATGAAACTTTTCGAAGATAAGTTTCGTAATTCAATGAATTCAAACGTTGCTTTATTAAATAGAATAACCCACTATCTTATTAATCGTAAAGGAAAACAAATGCGACCAATGTTTGTTTTCTTAACTGCAAAAATGGTCAATAACGGGCAAATGAACGAACGAACGTATCGTGGAGCTGCCGTTATCGAATTGATTCACACTGCAACTTTGGTTCACGATGATGTGGTTGACGATTCGAACAAACGCCGTGGATTTTTCTCAATCAATGCACTTTGGAAAAATAAAATTGCCGTTTTAGTTGGTGATTTCCTACTTTCAAAAGGGTTGTTGTTATCTATTGATAACGATGATTTTGATTTGTTGAAAATCATTTCGGTTGCCGTTCGTGAAATGAGCGAAGGTGAGTTGTTGCAAATTGAAAAGGCCCGTCGTTTAGATATTACCGAAGATGTTTATTACGAAATCATTCGCCAAAAAACAGCAACTTTAATTGCTGCTTGTTGTTCGTTAGGTGCTTGTTCGGTTCAGCCAGATGATAAAGAATTGGTTGAAAAAATGCGTTTGTTTGGTGAATACGTGGGAATGGCTTTTCAGATAAAAGACGATTTGTTTGATTATACAGATGATGCCATCGGAAAACCAACCGGAATCGATATTAAAGAACAAAAAATGACTTTGCCTTTAATTTATGCATTAAACAATTGTTCGGATACTGAAAAGAAATGGGTAATCAATTCAATTAAAAATCACAATACCGATAAAAAACGTGTTCGTGAAGTGATTAAGTTTGTAATAGATAAACAAGGTTTGGCTTACGCCGAACAAAAAATGTTTGCTTTTCAACAGCAAGCTTTAGATTTATTAGCTGATTTTCCAGATTCACCTTATAAAAAGTCCCTTATTTTAATGTTGAATTATGTGGTTGAAAGAAAAAAATAATATTTTAAATAATTTCTTGTTGTTTTATTTCTAAATATTTGTTTAACAAGTTTATCGACAAATCGGCTGGTTTGGTATATATTGTTTTGATGCCGTGTAGTTGTAACTCTTGCATAATTAAGTATTTTTCGTGTACGAATTTAGAAGCAATTGTTTGTATATAAATGTCTTTTGTAGAATTTATTTTCTTAGAATAAATTTCATCAAGTAACGTATTCTCAAAAATAACAGTTAATACCACGTGTTTTTTAGCCAAGGCTCTTAAATAGGGCAATTGTCTTTTAAGGGCATCGACTGTTTCAAAGTTGGTAAAAAGAATTAGCAAACTTCTTTTTTGAATTTTCTTTAAGCTTTCCGATAAAATATATTCGTAATTTGATTCTTTAAAATCTGTTGTAATACTGTATAAAGATTCTATAATTCTGCGTAATTGTAAGGTTTTGTTATCTGCTTTTAAGAAGATATCAGTTTTTTTATCAAAAGTCCATAAACCAGCTTTGTCTTGTTTTTTAATAGATATATTAGCTAACATTAACGAGGCATTAATGGCATAATCTAATAATGACATTCCGTTAAAAGGCATTTTCATTGTTCTGCCTTTATCAATAAGTAAATACACATTTTGCGCTTTTTCTTCTTGGTAATGATTTACCATAATGTGTTGCCTTTTGGCTGTAGCTTTCCAGTTTACATGTCGTAAATCATCGCCTAAAACGTATTCTTTAATTTGTTCAAATTCTGATGATTGACCTATTTTACGTGTGCGTTTTATTCCGTTAGGTAATAAAGCTGTTCTAGAAGCAAATAATTCGTACTTGCGTAAATTTAAAAAACTAGGATACACAGCTACTTTTTGATTCGCAGAAAAAGTATATTTTTTACGTATGAATTTTGTTAAGGTACTAACGTAAATATTGATTGCTCCATATTCATAAACACCTCTTTCTTTTGGATTTACATCGTATTGCACGCTTTTTTTAGAATATTTACTTAACGAATCTGATATTGAAAACGAACGTTCTTGTAATTGAAAAGGCAATTCATCAATAATAAGTAAATCGCAAGAAAAACCATAGTTGTTTTGTATTTTAATCGTAACCTCATTCGCATCTCCGTTTGAAAATCTATCGGCAATGATTCTTTCTGAAGTAATTCCTTTCTTTTGATGAAAAAGCATAAAATATTCAACGCATAATACTAATGTAAAAGCTGATAAAAATACTAATGCAACATAAAAGAATGCAGTGATAAAAAATCCTACAACAAATATGATCATTACAATTAGTAATATTATATAAAAACGTGTATTTAGGTACAAAAGTTTCATTGCGCGTTATCGAGGTATTTCTACTGTATCTACAATTTGTTTTACTACATCTTTAATGGTAATTCCTTCCATTTCGCGTTCTGGAGACAATATCAATCTATGATTTAATACATAATAAGCAATGTATTTGATATCGTCTGGCGTAACAAAATCGCGTCCATTAATTAAAGCAAATGATTTACTTGCATTTAAGATTGCAATTGATGCACGTGGCGATGCTCCTAAATATAAGAAGTTGTGATTACGTGTGTTGTTTACTATCTGCGCAATGAATTGAATCAAATGTGGTTCTACCAATACTTTTAATGCTGTTTTTTGAAAATCTATTAATTGTGTCGATTTAATAACCGGATTAATTAAATTGGTTTTTACTACATTTTCATTTGCTTGTTCAAGGTTTAGTAATTGAACTTCTTGCTCTAAGGTAGGATAGTCAATGGTGATTTTCATTAAGAAACGATCTAATTGTGCTTCTGGTAACGAATAAGTTCCTTCTTGTTCAATTGGATTTTGCGTCGCCAAAACAATAAATGGTTGCTCCATTAAATAGGTGTTTCCGTCAATGGTAATTTGGCGTTCTTCCATTACTTCAAACAAAGCTGATTGCGTTTTTGCTGGCGCGCGATTTATTTCATCAATTAATATAAAATTTGAAAAAATAGGACCTTGTTTGAATTCAAACTGATTCGTTTGATTGTTGAAAATTGATGTTCCTAAAATATCAGAAGGCATTAAATCAGGCGTAAATTGTATGCGAGAAAATTGTGTTTGAATGGTTTTGGCCAACAATTTTGCAGTTAACGTTTTTGCTAAACCTGGTACACCTTCTATTAAAACGTGTCCGTTTGATATTAATGAAACTAAAAGTAAATCTATTAATTCTTCTTGACCTACGATTACTTTTCGTAATTCATTTTTTATAGCTTCGATTTGCGATTTTAATTCGTTTAAAGGTAATCGGCTGTCAAATGATATGT
Source organism: Paenimyroides tangerinum (assembly GCF_003865405.1). GTDB lineage: Bacteria > Bacteroidota > Bacteroidia > Flavobacteriales > Flavobacteriaceae > Flavobacterium > Flavobacterium tangerinum. Next base: position 96,344 of record NZ_RQVQ01000008.1, on the reverse strand, counting down.
CGTTATTTTCTAAATTTTCCATAGTTAATTTTTAATTTTTCTAAAAGTTGGTTAAACTGTATTAATTGCTGTTGTGTGTATTTTTGATGCGTATTAAAAGTTTGAACAAATTGTACAAAAGCATCAATATCGGAAGTTGAAGCCAATGTTTTTTGTTGTAATTTATCTTTAAAATCAGTATCAATTTTTTGGGTTGAAATTTTCAAGTTATTTCTAATAAAATATAATGAAAACTGAATTTGTTTTTGCAAAAGCTGCGTAATATCGTTTTCTTGAAAATACATATTACCTACCGTTTCTACATATTCAACCGTTGTGTTTTTAACAGGTTCAATAATTGGAATAATGCGTTGTTTGCGTTTTCCGTAGAAAAATACAAACAGCAAAAGCGATACAAATAAAGTGTACCAAGCAAAACGTAACGATTTATTTTTAAATAAAACCCTTAGCAAGGAGTTGTTTTCTTCTCTTTCGTTTGAATTATAATTAGAATCAAACCAAACCACATTTTTCTTTTTAATGACAGTAGCAAAACCTTCCGTGAAACCACTAAAGTCATTTTCTTTGTTTAGCAAATAATAATTTGTAAGCAAAATAGGAGTGGTGTTCAAATAAATGGTTCCTTTACCAAATTTGGTGGCAATAAAAGCCAATTCATAATCTAATTTAGCTATTGCCGTGTGGTTGTTCGGATTTTTTACTAAAAAAACATTGTTGTAATTGTCCTTGGTTATAAAATTGTCTTTCGAAAAACTGTTATTTACAAAGTATAGTTTATTTTGAGAAACTTTATCTGTTTTTAAAAGTAAGGTGTCTAAAATTGTAGCGAAACCACTGTAGAAATTCTCAGCAGAAATAACCAAATCAGCACCTTTATTAACTTGTTCTAATAATTTTTCGGCAGAAATCACATCAAAATTTGCTGCATCTTCAATAACTAAGAAAGTTTTTTCGCTGCTGTTGTTTATTTTTAAGCTATCAATATAATACTCATAAGGAGTTAAAGCCGTTTTAGTTATTTTTTGATCTTTTAATAAAGTTGGAAGTTCGTTGTTGAAAACATATAATCCGTAAGGATCTTTATTTTGAGTATTAAAATTTCTTTCCCAATTAATAGGACTGGGAAAATACAATTGAATGAACATTACAAATAATGCAGCCAATAAAAAGTAAACACCATATTTTACATATTCGCTTTTCATGATTTTTTATTTATAAGTTCGATAAACTGTTGTTCGATTTTAGTGAAATTAGCCGAAGATATTTCATGTGAACCATACCAAACGTTATCATATATATATGAAATGTATTGAAATAAAGTTTTGTTTTTTAGATCCGTTATCTCACTAAGATACTTTTTGGTTGTTTTGTTAGGTTCGTAATCTATAAAATTGTTTTGCGACCAGTTTTTAAGCATCCATAAGTAATAATAACGAATAGCTTTACGCACATTATTATCTTGAATAGCTGTCTTTGTTAAGGCTTCAAAATCAATTTTTTCGATATTCTCTTCGATATATTTTTCATTTACAACAATCTCATTTTTCTTTGAAAACAAACGAATAAATCCTTTTTTGTTTAGATAATAAATTAAATAACCTAATCCAATGCCACCTAAAATAATCAATACAATGTTTACTATTTCATCAAATACAGGGTTTGGTTCTGATGTGCCAAAAGAAAACCAATCTAAAAAACTTTGCCACCAATCACGCATTCGAGATAAAAAGCCGTTTTCTTTTTTAATATCGTATTTATAATAATATTCGGAATATTCGTTTCGGAAGTTAGGATTGAATTCTTTTTTAGAAAATTGTTCCGTATTTAAAGGCACAAGTGTACTGTTGATAGAATCTTGAGTTATCTTACTATCATTTAAAACTTCTTCTACTCCAGATGTTTCTGTCGTAATTTCGTCTTCTTCATGATATTGTGCAGAAAGAGTGAAACTAAAAAGAAACCAAAAAATAAAAATACATTTATTCATACTTTCCAATTTCGTCAATAGATTGACGTATAGTATTTTGTTCTATTTTTTCACGTTCGGAATAATAAATCAATCCTGATTGTATCAACAATAAGTGATTTAGTAACATACTAACCAAAATAGAAATGCAATAAATAATAATAATTACAATCATTAAAATAGATATGTTAGAGCTGTCTATATCTCCTCCGTCAATTCCTTGCGTACCCATAACCATGGTAACCATTGTGATTATATAAGGAATTATTGTTACTGCAGTGCTTAAAACATATACAATAATTAACATACAAAAACTAGCTCCTATAATTGTCCAGAAGTTGTTAAAAATAGTATTTAAAGCATTTTTATAAGCAGTAAAAAAGGATTGATTTTTATTTAAGTAGAAGTAAAGAGTTAAAGAATACCATGTAATAAAGGTTGGAATCAAAAGAATTAATATAAAAAAACCAATGATTACAAAACTTAAAACTATAGCAATTGAAAAGGTTATAACTGCAGTTAATCCAAATATAATAAAACTTAAAAATCCAAATGCAAGTAAACGTCCTAAATCATTTTTTACTAGAGTTCTAATAGATTTTAGCTCGGGCATTTTATTTGGGTTTTCACCAACCAATCTTAAATAATACACGGGATAAGTGTAATTTAGTAAGCCTAAATAAAGCGAAACAAGAAAACACACCACAATTCCTATTATTAAGAAAACTGCATTGTCTGTAACAAAAGAGTTGTCGTAGGTTTCAGAACCATTATATCCAATAGAAGTTACAATTACTCGATAATAAAAAGTACTTATTAATGCCATTGAAACCATTAATAATAACAGTGCAACAAAAGCATGTTTTAAATAGTTTTTAAAATAATTTTTGCCATATATCTTTAAAAATTGAAAGGTATCTGAAATAAAATCGCCAAAATCGCGAATTTTGAAAATTTGAAACATAAGTGATTCGTTTTTTTAAATGATTTGTTTGTTTTGTATTTTTCTGTTAACGATTATTGGATAAATAAAGTAATAAAAGCTAATCAGCGCTAATGTTCCAAAAATAATAATATAATTTAAAAAATTAGGCATTTCTTTAGCATAACGTGTTACGTAACCTTCTATAATTCCAGCAAAAACAGTAAAAGGCAAGGTGCTTATAAAAAGTTTAAAGCTTTTTTTAAATCCAATTTTTAAAGACTGCAATCGGGAATAGGTACCCGGAAATAAAATACTACTTCCTAAAATAAAACCTGCACATATTTCAATTACAATAGCCATAATTTCCATTGATCCGTGTAGCCAAATACCACGAATACTTTCGTTGAAAACGCCTTTTTCGTAGAAAAAATACTGAAAACTACCTAGCATTATGGCGTTGTTGAACATTATATAAAACGTACCTAATCCTCCAAAAATCCCATAAATATAACATCGAATTCCTACAAATAAGTTATTGATTGTAATGCCAATTGCGCTTCCCCAGTTTGAACTTCCTTTGTAAACTGCCATAGGATCTCCTTCGGATATATTATCTAAAGTTGCATTTACATAAGCATCGCCTAGAATTAAGCGTACAAAACGGTCGTCATAAGCTGCAGATAAAACTCCAATTCCAACAAAAACTAAAAATAATAATAAAGAAAAATACAATACCTTTCTGTATTGATAAGCAATAACGGGTACTTCGTAGAAAAAAAACTTGCTTAAAGCATTTTTTTCATATTTATAACTGGTATAAACTTTTTGATGTACTGAACCTGCAAGGTTATTTAAATACTGTGTAAGTTCGCTTTTTGGATAAAATGTTTGTGAAAAAGCCAAATCATTACTTAGTTGAACATACATCTGAGACCAATCTTCAGCAGATATTTTATTTTTTACTGTTAATTGTTGCTCTATATTTAACCATTTTTCTTTATTTTGTTTAATAAATGCAATCTCTCTCATAGAGCTAAAATAAAAATAATGAATGGAATAACTATCATTACAACTCAAAATGTCGCAATAAATTTTAAAGCAGCTTCTTTAGGCGAACGTTTACTTGCATTTGCAATTGACATGGCTATTAAAATAGTCTATATAATTGCTTTGTTTTATTTTGTTTTTGACCTTTTAGGATTAGGTTCTTTTGTCAATGTTTTAGATTCTTGGGAGCAATCTTCGATAATGTTTCTCTTGTTTTCGCCTACAGTTTTTTATACGTTAATTTTTGAAAGTTGGACAAACGGTCAAACTCCTGGTAAAATGCTTTTGAAAATTAGAGTGGTAAAATTAGAGGGATATCAAGCTAGGTTTTCAGATTATTTTAGTCGATGGGTTTGCAGATTAATAGATATTGATTTTTCTTTGGGATTACCTGCAATGGTGAGTATCATTTTTTCTGATAAAAGTCAGCGTTTAGGCGATATAGTTGCTGATACAACAGTAGTTTCTTTAAAATCGTACATACAACTTAGACATCGTTTTTTAGACGAAATTTCTAATGAATATATAGTTACTTTCCCAACGGTTGTTCGCTTATCTGACAACGATATGAATATCATAAAAAAGGCGTATTCAAATGCTATCATGCAAAACGATATGCAGATGTTAAACAAATTAGTTTTAAAGATTGAAGAAGTAACTGAAATTAAAAAACACGATGTAACTATACATCAATTTATACAAACAATTATAAATGATTTTAATCATTTAACCAGTAAATAGTCTATTTCTCTATATTAGATTCACTAATTTTAATGTTGAATTGCGTAGTTGAAAGAAAAAAATATTTTTTTTATTTTCGCTTAATTGGTTTTAAATTAGATAATTACTTTTTTTATTCGAAAAAAAAGTAATTTTTTTTTGCCCTTCATCCAACCTTTCTTCGTTTTTTTACGTCTATGTAAATAGAATAACCAAGTAAGTGAAAATTATACCGATAAAATATTCAGAAGAAAAGTTAATTGAGCAAGTGAAACAACAAAATCGCTTGGCTCAAAAACAATTGTATGATAGATTTTCGCCTTCGTTATTAAGTACGTGCCGCCAATATATAAAAGATATTCACGAAGCAGAAGATGTAATGTTAATGGGTTTTATGAAGATATTTCAGAACATCAATCAATTTCAATTTGCTGGAAGTTTTGAAGGTTGGATGCGTCGCATTATGATATATGAAAGTATCGATTTTATTCGACAGAAAAAACAAATCACTTTTACAGAAGATGTTTCATATAAAGAAGAAAGCCATTTTGAAAACGATAGTTTGTATGAAGTTGAAGCGATTCAGAAATTGATTGACGATTTGCCAGAAGGTTGTAAAATGGTTTTTGTGCTTTCGATTGTTGAAGGTTACAAACATCAAGAAATTGCTGAAATGTTGCAAATATCAATTGGAACATCCAAATCTCAATTAGCACACGCACGAAAATTATTACAAGAACGTATTCAATTACAAGATAAAAAGATATTATAATGGAGCAGTTTGAAAAAAATATCAAAGAAAAATTAAACGAGCGGAAAATCCAACCAAGCGCACAAGCTTGGGATAAGCTTGAAATGATGTTGAATGATCAAGAAGTGAAAACAACAAAGAAATCACCAAGAACCTATTTGTTTATTGCAGCTTCAATTTTAGTATTTGTGAGTTTAGGAACTTTCTTTTTTAAGATGAATTCCGATTCGATAGAACCAAACGTAATTCAAATCCAACCAACGGAAAATTTGGTAATCGAAGAAAATCGAAACGAAGAAGTTGAAGAAATTGAAGAGGCAAAATCACATCAAAATGAAGTTGTTTCTGAACCTAAAATTATTAAAGCGAAATCGGAAAATAAAGCAATTGCACATCTTCCAAAAATTGAAAAAGAGCAATTAAATGAGTTAGAAGTTAAAGTGGATAGAGAAATAGTTTCGATTGAAGAAAACAAACAAGAAATTGTTGAAGTTCAACAAGAAAAACAAGAAATTCCTACATCAAAAGTTGATCCTAAAAAATTGTTGATGGTTGCTGAGTATGAGAAAAATGTTGAAAAGTCAGCTTCACAATTCAAGCAAATGAAACATAAATTTGAAGAAGTTAAAACGGCATTGAATAATATAAATCAATAAGTTATGTATAGAATAATAATTTATATTTCTGTTTTCTTAGCAAGTTTGCTATGTAAAATGTACGGACAATCGAATGATTCTGTTCAGGTTGAAAAAAAGGATAACTATTTTATTTTTAAAGAAAGCTTAGCGTATAATAATGAAAAAAAATCAGAAATTTTTCAATCTCAAATTAACAAAATCTCAAATCAATTAGATAAATCAATTAAAGAGAATAAAGAAGCTTTGAAGAAAGATTTATTACTAATTGAACAGCAATTAAAAAATAATGAAATTTCACAAGAGAAGGCAGAAGTTTTAAAAAATGAAAAAGCTATTTTTTATGCAAATAAAATTGATGAAGCAACGTTAAAATCAGAAAAAGAAATCAACGAAGCTATCCAAGTTAAAATTAATAATGAATTGGATATGAAAGCTTCATTAAATGATTACATAAAAAGTTTGGTTGAAAAACGTTCGCATATTATTTTGTCGTTAGGTTTTGGAACAAGTTTAAATTTAGTTGACGGTGCTTTAAATACAGATATGTATAAAACCAAACCTTTCTCATCAATTCATTTTGGTGTTGGAGGAAAAACCAGATTGATTAAAGATAATCCGCATTATTATCTGCGTTATGAATGGACAACGATTTACAATTTTGTAAAACCTGCCAATCAAAAAGTACTTGATGTGGTTGATAACCAAACTACTTTAGTTGATTATGAAAAACCATTGAAGAAATCTAGAATTGACTTTGGACAATCACGAATTTCGGCATATTTCGAATACGATTTTTCTAAAAAGAAAGAAGATGAATACGGGAATGTGATATTACGTTCAAGACAATCCTATTTTATGGGAATTGGAGGATTTGCAGGTTACGGTAATAAAAAAGTTACTCAGATTATGAAATACAAAACTTCAGGCAAAGAACATAAAAACAGGGAAATTGGTGCTTACGGAGTTAATCAATTTGTTTATGGAGTTGGTGCTTATTTTGGGTATAAAAAATATTCGTTGTTTGCAACTTATAATTTAAATCCAACATTTAAAAATTCAGAATTCAAACAAAACTTTTTAAATATTGGGATAAACTTAGATATTATCTAAATTTGCTATTATTTATGTTTGTAAAATCACAATTAAAAATCAATTTAAAAAAAATTAAAATTATGAAAAAAATCCTTTTAGCTGCAGTTTTACTTGTTTCAGCATTATCTTTTACATCTTGTTCATCAGATGACAATTCTACAGAAAATGTTCAAACAGAATCTAAATTTAAAGGAACTTGGACGGGAACTTATTCTGGAGAAGCTTCTGGAACTTGGACTGCTCAAATCGATGCAAATGGTGAATTTACGGGTCAAGCAAGTAGTCCTGTTGCATCGACAGTTTTTACAATGAAAGGAACGGTTAGTGATTCAGGTGAATTAGATGCTGATTTTTATGTAAATAATTCAGTTGTTGGTGTATTCAACGGAACGTTAAACGCAAATTCTGGGCAAGGAAATTGGACAAATACATTATTAAGTTTATCTGGAACTTGGCAAGGAACTAAAAATTAAAAACTATGAAAAAAGTATTACTAGTATTAGCTGTTATATTTATAGGAACAGCTGTAAAAGCGCAAACAAACGATTCTATTCCAGAAGTTGAAGAAATCGATATCAAAGAAACCGTTTACAAATATGTTGGAAGAACCGTTAAAGACACAGCGGTTGTTTATAAGCCAACGACAAGTTTTCAGGTCCGTTTTGGTTTTGTGAATATGGCTAAAGATAATCAATTCGCAAACTCAGATTTTGGTTATTTGCGTTCGACTGGTTTTGAATTTGGAGTTGTTCAACGTCGTCCGTTTTCAAAAGAAAGCAATCTTTTAGGTATTAAATACGGACTGACTTTGTCTTATAATTCGGTTGCAGCAACGGATAATCGTGTTTTTGTATTGGATGGAAATCAAACGGTTTTACAAACATCACCTCAAAATTTAAGAAAGGCGCATACTTTTTTTAGAAATTCTTACATTAATATTCCAATTGCTTTAGATTTTGATTTTTCTACAAAAGAATATAATTCTGCAAACAGAAAATTCATTACAAAAGATAGAATCAATTTTGGACTTGGAGGTTATGTAGCTTACAACATCAATTCGAAACAGTTCGTTTCATATAAAGATGAAAACGGTTATAAGATAACTGAGAAGCAACACGGAAAATGGAATGTTAACGATTTTGATTACGGTTTAATGGCTTATGTCGGAAAAGGAGATATTAAGCTTTATGGGAAATATGGTTTAGCTCCGGTGTTTAAAAATAATGCGCAAGACCAAAAATATTGGACTTTAGGAATACAAATTGAATTAGGAAACTAGTTGATAAATTAGTTTGAAGCGTGCTCAGAAGGCACGCTTTTTTTTGTAGTTTTGTTTGTATAAATTTTAGAAGATTATAATGATTTCAAAAGCCACCATAGATGCCGTTTACGATGCAATTCGAGTTGAAGAAGTGATTGGCGACTTTGTTACATTAAAAAAAGCCGGAAGTAATTACAAAGGTTTAAGTCCGTTTGTGAACGAAAAATCTCCTTCGTTTATGGTTTCACCAGCCAAACAAATCTGGAAAGATTTCAGTTCTGGAAAAGGTGGAAATGCGATTGCTTTTATTATGGAGCACGAACATTTTACGTATCCAGAAGCGATTCGATATTTAGCAAAAAAGTACAATATCGAAATTGAAGAAACCGAACAAACCAACGAGGAAAAAGAACAAATGAACGAAAAGGAAAGTATGTTCTTGGTATCTGAATATGCCAAAAAATACTTTTCTAAAATCATGCTGAATTCTGACGAAGGTCAAGCAATTGGTTTGTCTTATTTCAAAGAGCGTGGTTTTACCATGCAAACCATTGAAAAGTTTAGTTTAGGATATTCGCCAGATTCGTGGGATGCATTTACAAATGATGCTTTAGGAAAAGGTTATCAATTGGAATTTCTAGAAAAAACGGGTTTAACGATTGTAAAAGAAGATAAGAAATTCGACCGCTTTAAAGGTCGTGTGATGTTTCCAATCCAAAGTATGTCGGGACGTGTTTTAGGTTTTGGTGGTCGAATTTTGACTAACGATAAAAAAGCAGCTAAATATTTAAATTCGCCTGAAAGTGATATTTACCATAAAAGTAAAGTGCTTTATGGTATTTTCCACGCTAAACAATCCATTGCAAAATTAGATAACTGCTATTTGGTTGAAGGTTATACCGATGTGATTCAAATGCATCAAGCGGGAATCGAGAATGTTGTTGCATCTTCGGGGACGGCTTTAACGCCAGACCAAATTCGTTTGATTAGTCGTTTAACCAAAAATATTACGGTTCTTTTTGATGGTGATGCAGCGGGATTACGAGCTTCGATTCGTGGGATTGATTTGATTTTGGAAGCAGGAATGAACGTTCGTGTTTGTACGTTTCCTGATGGTGATGACCCAGATAGTTTTGCTAAAAAAACACCACACGATGAATTGTTGAAATATTTCGAAGATAACGCAACCGATTTTATTCGTTTCAAAGCTTCGTTGTTAATGCAAGATGCAAAGAACGACCCGATAAAAAAAGCCGATTTAATTCGAGATATGGTTTCGAGTATTTCTAAGATTCCAGACAATATTCAGCGTGAAGTTTATATTCAAGAAACGGCTCGAATTATGGATATTTCTGAAGATGTGCTTTTTAGTACTTTAGCGAACATCGGCAAAAAGGAACTTCAAGAAGCCAACAAGAAATTTGTTCAAGAAAAGAAATTTGAGGTTGTAAAAAAACTTGAATCTCCAGAAGAAATCAAAAAAGAGAAGGTTGATATTATGTTTTTATTAGAACGTAAAATCATTGAGATTTTGTTGATTTACGGAAATTATGAAGAAACTTTTAACGAGTTGGTTTTACAAGCTAATGAAATCGAAGAAACCGTTGAAGAAGTTACGGTAAAAGTTACACGTAAAGTTTTTGATAAAGTTTATTTGAGTTTGCAAGACGATGAGGTTGAGTTGAGCAATCCGCTATTCCGTGATATTTATAAAGATATTATTGCGTTTTATCATCAAAAAGGATATTGGAATTTAGAAGAATATTTAACGCGTTTAAAGCCTGAATTTGCTGAAGAAATTACTTCGATTATTATGAACGAAGAAAAATATGAAGTACACGAATGGGAACGTCAGCATATTTTTGTAAAAACCAAAGACCAAGGTGTTTCACAATATGTGTTTGAAACCATTTTAACGTTACGTTGGTATTTGGTAAATCAGATTGTGGATGAAATTAAAAATAAACTATCTGAAAATTCATCGGGTAATAATTTTGAAATTTTAACTGAAGCTGTTGATTATAATAAATTAGCTAATTCATTCTCCTATCAATTAGGTCGTGTAATGTCTCGATTTTAGTAAATAACAAAAAAGTCTGCTTTCTTAAGGCAGACTTTTTTGTTTAATAAATGATAGAAAATTATTTCAATTCTTTTGGAATTTCACAAACCGGAATCGGATTCATTTTATGTTGATTGATTCGGTTTAAACGGCTGTAAATTTTAAAAACTTCTAATTCTCTGCCTTTAAAATCAGCCTCTGTTTTTCCAGCTTCTTTAGCTAACATCGCCATTTCCAATTCATCGTAACTTGCACCTAATTGGTCTTCATCAGAACGGTCGTCGCCAAATAAACCATCGGTTGGTTTTGCTACAATGATACTCGACGGAACGCCTAAATACTTTGCTAATTCACGAACTTCTGATTTCATTAAATCTGCAATCGGACTTACATCTACACCACCATCTCCATATTTTGTGTAGAATCCAACGCCAAAATCCTCAACCTTGTTTCCTGTTCCAGCAACTAAAGCTTGGTGAATTCCTGCGAAATAATACAAGGTAGTCATTCGTAAACGCGCTCTTGTATTGGCTAAAGTTAAATTTAAACGTGCTTCATCTTCACCTTTCGGAAAGCTTTCAACCATCAAATCAAAAGTTGGAGTTAAATCGGCAACTGCGCTTGAAATAGTATTAAATTTTGATTTTAAATACGAAATATGTTCTTGCGCTCTAGAAACCTGACTTGCAGCTTGATGAATGGGCATTTCTACACAAAGTGTTGGTAAACCTGTCATTGCACATAATGTTGAGGTTAAAGCCGAATCGATTCCGCCAGAAATTCCTACCACAAAACCTTTTACATGTGCAGTTTCTGCGTAAGTTTTTAACCAGTTCACAATTAGTTCTGTGATTTCTTTACTTTTAAATGTGGATGATGTCATAAAGTTGTATTGATTTTAATCGAGCTGTGTTATATTTGTAATTCATTTATAAAGTTAAGAAATAATCTTGTTTTCCAAACTATGAAGAAATATCTATTTATTTTATTTGCTGCAATCGGACTGACGAGTTGTTCAGAAAAAGCAAAGGTTAATAGCGAAATTGAAGAAATTCCGGTTGAGGTTCAGGTACTTCGTTTTGATAAAGAATTTGTCGAAACTCCTGATGCTGAATTTTCAAAACTAAAACAAAAATATCCGTTTCTGCTTCCTGTAAATGTGCCTGATGAAGAATGGATGAATAAACGAAATGATTCTTTGTTTAAAGTACTTTACAAAGAAGTGCAAACACAATTTGCTGATACGAAGCAATTAGAAACAGATTTGGAATCGTTATTCAAACACATCAAATATTATTTTCCGAATCAAAAACCAGGTAAAGTCGTTACGTTGATTTCGGAAGTTGATGTAGATGCGAAAACAATTTATACAGATTCGCTTTCGATCATTTCGTTGGATACGTATTTAGGTAAAGACCATCGTTTTTATGAAGTTTTTGATACGTATTTGTTAGGCGGTTTTGAACCTACTCAAATTACTTCTGATTTAGCAGAAAGTTTTATTACAACTCAATTATCTTATCCAAATGATCGTCAGTTTTTATCTCAAATAATTTATTCTGGGAAAATTATGTACGCTAAAGATTTGTTAATTCCGAATGCTTCTGACGATGTGAAAATGGGATATTCTCCAGAACAAATCCAATGGTGTTTTGATAATGAATCTCATATGTGGAAGTATTTTATTGAAAATAAATTGCTTTATGATTCAGATTCAAAGCTTTATGGTCGATTTATTCAAAATGCACCTTTCTCAAAATTCTATTTGGATTTAGATGCAGAATCACCAGGTAGAGTTGGAGTTTGGATTGGTTGGCAAATTGTTCGTTCGTATATGAAAAATAATAATGTAACTTTGCAAGAACTTTTTGCTAAAGATGCAAAAGAGATATTTGATAATTCTAAATATAAACCTAAGAAATAATGGGTCAATTAAATAAGTCTGAAATTAAAATTCAAGTTGAATTAGACGAAAACAAAGTTCCTGAAATTTTAAGATGGACAGCTCCTGATGGAGGAATTGAAAACGATACAGCGAAAGCGATGTTACTTTCAATTTGGGATAGTAAAGTTCAAGAAACACTTCGAATTGATTTATGGACGAAAGATATGCCAGTTGATGAAATGAAGAAGTTCTTTCATCAAACTTTAGTAGCAATGGCTGATACTTTTGAGCGTGCAACAGATGATAAAAAAATGAGTGATACGATGCGTGATTTCTGCGCTTATTTTGCAGAAAAACTTGAGTTACACAAATAATAAGATATCCGATAGTTTTGAAGCTATCGGATATTTTTTATATATTAGTTTTATAAAAAAAACACACTTATGAATAAATTAGCTGAAAATAAATCTTTTGCTAATCTAACTTTAATAGTTAGTATTTTGCTTTTTTTGTATTGGAATGTGGTTCAAAATTTCGATATGTATCGATTTGTAATTGTTGGAGCTTTATTTGAAATGACATCAATAATTTCAGTAATAGCAATTTTTTTAATTCCCTTATTTTTGATTGTATTGATTGGTGTTAACAAGTTAAAAGTTCTAAAACAGTTTTATTTTGCATTACTTATTTTCGCTGTTTTAATAACTTTATTGTTTACAATATATATGTAACAAAAAAGACAACTTTTGTAAGTTGTCTTTTTTTATATAAAACTATCGTTCTTAAAAATATCTTTATTGATTTGGTCAATGTATTCTAAAATAGTATCTCTACCTAATTCTGTTTCAGAAGAAGTTATAAAATACGGAGGCATTTCTTCCCATTCTCCTTCTAATAAAGCTTTTTTGTAGGAAGCTACTAGATTATTTACTTTACTTCTTGGAACTTTATCTGCTTTAGTAAAAATAATACTTAAAGGTATTCCGCTTTCTCCTAAATATGTTAAGAATTCTAAATCAATTTTCTGTGGTTCGTGACGTATATCAATTAAAACAAAAGCCAAAACAAGTTGTTCTCTTTTTTCAAAATATTCGGTAATGAATTGTTGAAAAACCGATTTCGTTTTCTTTGAAACTTTAGCGTATCCATAACCTGGTAAATCTACTAAAAACCAGTTTGAATTGATTTTAAAGTGATTTATTAATTGTGTTTTCCCAGGTTTCCCAGATGTTTTTGCTAAATTTTTATTGTTGGTTAGCATGTTTATTAACGATGATTTACCAACGTTAGAACGGCCAATAAAAGCATATTCTGGTAAAGGTTCATTCGGACATTTAGAAACATCGGAGTTACTAATTACAAATTCTGCGGTATTTATTTTCATTCGTTAAAATTTTCTTTTTGTTAACCAAGCGTCTAATAACTCATTGAACTCATCTGGATGTTCCATCATTGCGGCATGTCCACATTTATCAATCCAATATAAATCTGCGTCTGGTAATAATTCTTCAAATTCTACAGCAACATCAGGTGGTGTTACTTTGTCATTCGCTCCCCAAATAATACAAGTTGGAGTTGACATTTTTGGTAAGTCTTTTGCCATATTATGACGAATCGCGCTTTTGGCAATGGTCAAAGTTTTTATCAATTTCATTCGATCATTTACCGTTGCAAAAACATCGTCAACAACTTCTTTTGTAGCAATTGCTGGGTCGTAAAATACGTCCTCTGCTTTTTTCTTGATAAATTCGTAATCGCCTCTTCTTGGGTATGAATCTCCCATTGCGCTTTCGTACAATCCGGAACTTCCTGTAATTACCATTGCCTTTACGTTTTCAGGGTAAAGTTTTGTGTGAAGTAATGCAATGTGTCCTCCTAAAGAGTTACCTAATAAAATAACATCTTTAAGTCCTAAATGTTTTATGAAATCGTGTGTGAATTTAGCAAATGCTTTTACACTTGTTTTTAATATACTATTCGTGTAAATCGGTAGTTCAGGTAAAATTACACGATAACCTTTTTTCGGAAAATAATTGACAACTCCATCGAAATTACTCAAGCCGCCCATTAATCCGTGTAAAATTATTATTGGTTTGCCTTCGCCGTATTCTGCGTATCTGAATTTTCCTTCTTCTTTTATTTTTCGCTCCATTTAATTTTTTTGCGATTATTCTATAATAGGCAAATATACTATTTTTCTCTCTATTTATTATTTATTAGTTTCTTTAAATAAAACTTTGTTTTTTATTAACGATTTTATAAACATTTTATTTCGTTTCGAGATGTATTTTCATTGATAAGAATGTATTTTATTGTATTGTTTCTGATTGAATATTTAAAATAAATCAAAGAAAGATAGAAAACTATGAAAAATATTTAATCATTGTAAATGAGTTACTTATGTTTTTGAAAGTCGTTTTTTAAGATTGTGGAAAAAAATATCAACAAAGTGGTAAAAAGTGGTAAAAGGTGGTAAAAAAATATTTACATTTGCTATTACTAAAATCAAAAGGTAAAGTTGAATTCAATTGTAGGTACATACGAATGTAAAATTGACACCAAAGGAAGGGTCATGATTCCTGCTTCTTTAAAGAAGCAGATTCCTGCTATTTCCGAAGGTTTTGTTTTAAAGCGTTCTGTGTTTGAAACTTGCGTTGAGTTGTGGCCAATGGCTGAATGGGAATTGATGATGGTTAAAATCAATAAGCTTAATAGATTTGTTCGCAAAAATGATTTGTTTGTTCGCAAGTTTATGGCGGGTGTAAAAACGGTAGAAATTGACGATGCAGGTCGTCTTTTGTTGTCGAAAGACCTGATTGATTTTGCAAAAATATCAAAAGATGTCGTTTTCTCATCTAAAGTCAATGTTATTGAAATTTGGGACAAACAATTGTATGAAGATATTTTAAATGATGATTTGGACTTTGGTGATTTAGCCGAAGAAGTAATGGGAAATTTAGATGACAATGGAGAATAACGAATATCACAATCCGGTTTTATTAAAAGAAACGGTTGATGGTTTAAATATTAAACCTGACGGAATTTATGTGGATGTGACTTTTGGTGGAGGAGGTCATTCAAGAGAAATTATGAAACGATTAGGGCCAAACGGAAAATTGTTTGCCTTTGACCAAGATGAAGATGCTCTAGCTAATATTATTGAAGATGACCGTTTTCAGTTAATAAATGAAAATTTCAGATTCATAAAACGTTTTTTACGTTTTCATGGAGTTAAACAAGTCGATGGAATTTTGGCTGATTTAGGAGTTTCTTCTCATCAGTTTGATGTTGCAGAACGCGGTTTTTCAACTCGTTTTGAAGCAGAATTAGATATGCGAATGGATCGTAAAGGTGGACTTTCTGCTTATAATGTTATTAATGATTACGACGAAAGTCAAATTGCAAGCGTTCTTTCTCAATATGGAGAATTGACAAATGCAAGAGCGATGGCTTCAGTTATTGTTACTGCAAGAGCAGAAAATGAAATCAAAAATTCAGAACAATTAAAACAAATATTGTCTCGTTTTTTACCTGGACATAAAAGCAATAAGATTTTAGCTCAGATTTATCAAGCCATTCGTATTGAAGTAAATCAAGAGATGGATGTTTTAAAAGAATTTTTAGAACAATCTTTAGAAATCTTAGCTCCAAACGGAAGATTGAGTGTGATTTCTTATCATTCCTTAGAAGATCGTTTAGTTAAACGTTATATGAAAAACGGAATGTTTGAAGGTGAACCTGAAAAAGATATGTTTGGTCGTTTTGAAGTTCCTTTTAAATTAATTGGAAAAATGATTATTCCTTCAGATGAGGAAATTAAAATAAATAATAGAGCACGGAGTGCTAAATTAAGAATTGCAGAAAAAAAATAAATGAACATATATAATATCATAAAAGCCAAATATTTAGTAGAAGGTCATTCTATTTATAATTGGCTATTTATTATTTATGTGGTTTTATGGGCGCTTGTTTTGATTGCGAATAACCATTTTTATGAGCAAAAGACAATGAATCTTCGTGATTTGAATGAAGAAGTTAAAGAAATGCGTTCTGAATTTGTTGATCGCCGTTCAGAATTGATGCAATTAAAAATGGAATCTACGATTTCAAGAAAAATGGAAACTTTAGAGATTTTTCCATCAAGTGTTCCGCCTAAAAAAATTAAGGTAGTTGTAGAAAAAGAAGAAAAAGGATTTTTTGATTTATGGGATTAGCTAACAAAAACGAAAATAATAGAGCCTATTTAGTTTTCGGTTTTATGTTGCTGATTTGCTTCGGGATTTTTGCTAAGATGTCCATCATTCAGTTTAAAGATGGAGAAAAATGGAGAAGTAAAGCTGACAGTTTAACCATCAAAGACGAAAGTATTCCTGCGAATAGAGGTAATATTTATTCAGCAGATGGAAGTTTATTGGCGACATCAATCCCAAAATACACCATTTACTTTGATCCTTTTGCACCAACAGATGAGAATTTTGAAAAAAATATAAAACCATTATCGGATTCGTTAGCTAAGTTTCTAAAAAGAAAAACTTCTGGTCAATATGAATCTGATTTTAGGAGAGCACGTTCTAATAAAAAAAGGTATTTACACATCGCAACTAAGTTGAGTTATACCGATTATATGCGTTTGAAATCTTTTCCACTTTTTAATTTAGGAAAGAATAAAGGCGGAATGATAATCGATCAGGTTAATGTTCGTGAATATCCGATGGGAATGATTGCAAACAGAACGATTGGTTATGAACGTATTAATGACGATGGTTCGATAACTAGAAAAGGTGTTGAAGCAGCTTTTACAGATTATCTTACAGGTAAAGAAGGTCGTCGTAAGGTTCAAAAAATGTCTAAACGTTTATGGAAACCAATCGGCGATGAAAATGAGATTGATCCAAGAGATGGTTTAGATATCATTACAACGATTGATGTTTATATTCAGGATATTGCGCATCACGCGCTTCTGAAAGCATTAGAAGATTTTGGGGCGCATCACGGAACGGTAATCGTTATGGAAACCGAAACTGGTCACATAAAAGCAATTTCTAATTTAGGATTAGGCGAAAATGGAAGTTATTCAGAAACGATAAATTATGCAGTTGTTGAAAAACATGATCCAGGTTCTACATTTAAGTTGGCGTCATATTTAGCTTTACTTGATGAAGGAAAGGCAGATACAGCAACAATTTATGACACGCATAATGGTTTAGTGACGTTTTCAGGTAAAAGAGTTAGAGATTCGAATAATAGAGGTTATGGAAAAATATCTTTAGCTAGAGGTTTTGAAGTTTCCTCAAATACTGTTGTTACACAGGCGGTTAATGAAGCTTTTAAAGATAATCCAAAAGAGTTCACTGATAAATTGGAAAGTTTTGGATTCAATAAACCTTTAGGAATTGATTTGTTAGGAGAGGCTTCTTCTTATATTCCAGTTCCTGGAGATCGAAATTGGAGTAAGATTGCTTTGCCTTGGATGGCTTATGGATACGGAATTTTAGTAACACCATTACAAACATTAGCGCTTTATAACGCAGTGGCTAATGATGGAAAAATGGTTAAGCCTCAGTTTGTTCAGGAAATTCGCGATGTTAATAATTCCGTTAAGGTTTTTGAAACACAAGTAATTAATCCACAAATTGTAAAACCGCAAGTAGTTCGTGAAATGCAAGACATTCTAAAGAATGTTATGAAGAAAAAAGGAGGAACAGGTCATCGATTATATTCTACCGATTTTTCAATGGCTGGTAAAACAGGAACAGCTCAAATGAATTATGGTAAAAGTGGTGGTGGAATGTATTATGCTTCTTCGTTTGTTGGATATTTTCCTGCCGAAGAACCTAAATATTCTTGTATCGTTGTGATTCACCGTCCTACAAAAGGAAGTTATTATGGAGGTGATGTTGCTGGACCAGTTTTTAAACGTTTGGCACAAAAGATTTTCACCGATGTTCCTTCGATAAAGGAAATAAAAGACATTGATAAAACGCTTCCAGAGATTAATAAGAAATATGAAAAATATTATTCGACTGTAAAAAATACGGGTAATAAAATGCCAAATGTAGTCGGATTAAGTCCGATGGATGCTATTGCAATTTTAGAGAATTTAGGAGTTCGAGTTAGAACAACTGGATTTGGAAAAGTAAAATCGCAATCTATTCAAGTAGGACAAACATTAGATAGAACACAAACAATTATATTAGAATTATCTTGAGAAAATTAGAAAATATATTAGCAAATGTTTCAACAAAATCGATAATTGGTTCTGTTGATATTGCTATTGATGCTATAACTTTCGATTCGCGTTCTGTAAAATCATCGACACTTTTTGTAGCAATCAAAGGGACAGAAGTTGATGGTCATAATTACATTCAAAAAGCGATTGATTTAGGTGCTTCGGTGATTGTTTGCGAAATTTTACCAATAGATTTAAATCAGGAGGTAACTTATATTCAAGTCGAAAATTCTAATGAAGCTTTAGCATTTTTAGCTTCTAATTTTTATGATAATCCTTCAACAAAATTAAAATTAGTTGGAGTAACAGGGACAAACGGAAAAACAACGATTGCAACTTTGTTGTATAATTTATTTTCGCAAGCTGGTTTTCAAGTTGGGTTGTTATCAACGGTGAAAGTGATGATTGGTCAGGAAAATTTTCCTGCCACACATACCACACCCGATTCGATTTCTATAAATAAATATCTAGCTCAAATGGTTGATACTGGATGTCAGTATTGTTTTATGGAAGTGAGTTCTCACGGAATTGCCCAAAAACGTACTGCAGCTTTAGATTTTAACGGCGGACTTTTTACAAATCTATCTCACGATCATTTAGATTACCACAAAACATTTGCAGAATATCGTGATGTTAAGAAAAGCTTCTTTGATCAATTAGATAAAAAAGCTTTTGCGATTACAAATGCAGATGATAAGAATGGTGAATTTATGTTGCAAAATTGCAAGGCAAATAAACTTTCTTACGGTCTAAAAAATGTTGCAGATATTCACGGTCAAGTTTTAGAAAGTCAAATTTCTGGAATGTTAATGCGTATTCAAAACAACGAAATTTGGGTACAACTGATCGGCTCTTTTAATGCTTCTAATTTATTAGCAGTTTACGGAGCTGCAATAAATTTAGGTTTGTCCGAAGAAGAAGTTTTATTGCAATTAAGTACTTTGAAAAGTGTTTCAGGTCGATTCCAATATTTTGTTTCTGATGATAAAATTACGGCTATTGTAGATTACGCACACACGCCAGATGCACTTGAAAATGTGTTAAAAACAATCGAAGAAATTCGTACAAGAAATGAACAATTAATTACTGTTGTGGGATGCGGCGGTAATCGAGATAAAACCAAACGTCCAGAAATGGGACAGATTGCTTCAGAGATGAGTAATCAAGTGATTTTTACTTCAGATAATCCAAGAAATGAAGATCCGATGGTGATTCTTTCTGAAATTGAAGCTGGAGTCGAAGCTCAAAACGTGAGAAAAGTTCTTACAATCGAAGACCGAGCACAAGCTATTAAAACAGCTTGTAAACTTGCGAAATCTGGTGATATTATTTTAATCGCAGGAAAAGGTCATGAAGATTATCAAGAAATTAAAGGAGTTAAATACCATTTCAATGATTATGAATTGGTTCAAGAATTTTTAAAAGCATAAGATGTTATATTATTTATTTCAATATTTAGGAGAAAACTACGACATACCTGGAGCTAGATTGTTTCAGTATATTACGTTTCGTTCAGGTATGGCGATATTGTTCTCATTGTTGATTTCAACGATTTTTGGTAAACGAATTATTGACTTTTTACGTAAAAAACAAATTGGAGAAACAGTTCGTGAATTAGGTTTAGAAGGTCAGAATGAAAAAGCAGGAACGCCTACAATGGGTGGAATTATTATTATAATTTCAACATTAATTCCAGTTTTATTATTCGCAAAGTTAGATAACATCTATATTTTACTTTTGATTTTAACCACCATTTGGATGGGAGCAATCGGTTTTTTAGATGATTATATTAAGATATTTAAAAAGGATAAAGAAGGTTTAAAAGGAAGATTTAAAGTTATTGGTCAAATTGGTTTAGGAATAATCGTTGGGGGAATTTTATATTTTCATCCAAGTGTGACGGTTCGTGATACGCCAAGTATTTTATTAGAAACCGAAACGATTAGTAAATACGATGTAAAGTCAACGGCTACAACAATTCCTTTTTTCAAAAATAACGAATTCGATTACGGACAATTGATTTCGTGGATGGGTGATGGTTACGAGAACTACGTTTGGTTGATTTTTATTCCAATTGTAA
Organism: Paenimyroides tangerinum; assembly: GCF_003865405.1. Classification (GTDB taxonomy): domain Bacteria; phylum Bacteroidota; class Bacteroidia; order Flavobacteriales; family Flavobacteriaceae; genus Flavobacterium; species Flavobacterium tangerinum. The sequence continues at coordinate 75,688 of NZ_RQVQ01000008.1, read as the reverse complement.
TTTTTATTGTAACAGCTGTTTCAAATGGTGCAAATCTTACAGATGGAATTGATGGTTTAGCGGCAGGAACCTCTGCAATTACGGTTTTGGCTTTAGCAGCTTTTACATTTATTTCAGGAAATTTTGTTTTGTCAAATTACTTGAACGTAATGTATATTCCGAACTCTGGTGAGATGACCATTTTTATTGCCGCCTTTGTTGGAGCTTTAATCGGTTTCTTGTGGTATAATACCTATCCAGCTCAAGTTTTTATGGGAGATACTGGAAGTTTAACCATCGGTGGAATTATTGCTGTTATTGCAATCGCAGTTCGTAAAGAATTATTGATTCCTGTTTTATGTGGTGTTTTCTTAGCAGAAAATTTATCAGTCGTTTTGCAGGTTAGTTATTTCAAATACACAAAAAAGAGATATGGTGAAGGACGTAGAATTTTCTTAATGTCGCCTTTACATCATCACTTTCAGAAGAAAGGTTATCACGAAAGTAAAATCGTTACTCGTTTCTGGATTGTGGCTATTTTCTTAGCAATTTTTTGTGTGATTTCATTAAAATTAAGATAGTATGAAGTTAGTTGTACTAGGTGGAGGCGAAAGCGGTGTTGGAACGGCAATTCTTGGAAAACAAAAAGGATTTGAAGTTTTCTTGTCAGATGCAGGTTCGATTAAAGAACATTATAAAAATGTTTTGAACGGACAAGGTATTGAGTGGGAAGAGAATCAACATTCAGTTGATCGAATTCTTCAAGCCGATGTGGTTATGAAAAGTCCTGGAATTCCTGATAAGGTTCAGATTGTAAAAGATTTGTTGTCTAAAGGAGTTAAAGTGATTTCTGAAATCGAATTTGCTTTTCCGTTTGCTAAAAATATTTCAATTGGAATAACCGGTAGTAATGGAAAAACAACAACTACTTTGCTAACACATCACGTTCTTAAACAAGCCGGATTAGATATCGGAATTGCTGGAAACATTGGAGATAGTTATGCACAACAAATTGCAGAAAATCCTGACCGAGCTTATGTACTTGAATTAAGTAGTTTCCAATTAGATGGAATCGAAAATTACAAACCACATATTGCAATTATTACCAATCTAAGTCCAGATCATTTAGATAGATACAATTACGAATATCAAAATTATATCGATGCCAAGTTCAGAATCACTATGAATCAAACCGAAGAAGATTATTTGATTTATGATGCTGATGATGTCGAAATTCAGAAATGGTTAAAAAATAATAAAACAAAAGCACAATTAGTACCTTTTTCATTAACACAAGTTTTAGAGCAAGGTGCATTTTTAAAAGATAACAACATAATAGCGATGATAAAAGAAGAAAACGTTACAATTCCAACTAATGAAATTGCTATAGAAGGAAAACATAATGTAAAAAATGCTATGGCAGCAACATTAGTAGCGCAGATGATGCGTGTACGTAAACAAACTATTCGTGAGAGTTTATCAAACTTTGACGGAGTTCCGCATCGTTTAGAAAAAGTAAATCGTGTAAACAAAGTTTTATATATCAACGATTCAAAAGCAACAAACGTAAACGCAACTTATTTTGCTTTAGAAAGTGTAAATGCGCCAACGATTTGGATTGTTGGAGGAGTTGATAAAGGAAACGATTACGATGAATTGATGTCGTTCGTTAACGAAAAAGTAAAAGCGATTATTTGTTTAGGTTTGGATAACGAAAAAATAAAACAAGCATTTTCAAGTGTTGTTGATGTGATGTTAGAAACAGCTTCTATGAAAGATGCGGTTTCGTTAGCAAGCAAAATGGCAGAACAAGGAGATACGGTTTTATTATCACCTTGTTGCGCAAGTTTCGATTTGTTCAAGAGTTATGAAGATCGTGGAGATCAATTTAAAGAAGAAGTAAATAAATTATAAAAACCAATTATGAGAAAGTTATTATCCCGTTTTGAAGGTGATAAAGCTATTTGGGCCTACGTTATTTTGTTGGCTCTGTTCTCGTTTATGCCTGTTTTTAGTGCCAGTTCAAACTTGGTACACGTCGTAGGAACAGGTTCTATTATTGGTTTGTTGATGAAACATTTCTTTCATATTCTTGTCGGAATTGTGATTGTTTTTGTGTTTCATAGAATGCCTTTTGATCGATTGAAATATTTTGCACCAATTGCTTGGATTCCTGTTGTTGGTTTGTTGTTTTTAACAGCCGCTCAAGGAATGATGATTGGAGGAGCAAATGCAAGTAGATGGTTAAATATTCCTGGAATTAATTTGTCATTTCAGCCTTCATCTATCGGATGGATTTCATTAATGGCTTATTTATCTTGGTTTCTGTGGAAATTTAGTGATGAAGAATATTCGTTCAATAAATCATTACTTTGGGTTTGGGCTCCTGTCGGATTAATTATATTGCCGATTTTCCCATCCAATTTCTCAACAGCGGCCATCATTTTTGCATCGGTTTGTATGTTGTTATTTATTGGGAAATATCCATTGAAATACCTTGGTAAAGTTCTTGGATTTGGATTGGTAATGGGAGTTATGGCATTTTTTGCAGCTAAGGCTTTTCCAGATTATGCACCATCTCGATTAAGTACTTGGGTGGCTCGTATTGACCGTTTTGGTTCTGATGATAAAGATATTGATCGTTATCAAATTGAAAATGCTAAAATTGCAATTGCTCAAGGTGAAGTTTTTGGAGTTGGTCCCGGAAAAAGCATTCAAAAGAATTTTCTTCCACAATCATCTTCCGATTTTATTTATGCAATTATTGTTGAAGAATTCGGATTTATTGGCGGAATGTTGATTTTAGGAGTTTATGTTCTTTTGCTCTTCCGTTTTTTAGTGGTGAGTAACAAAGCTCCAAATCTCTTTGGAAAGTATCTCGTCATCGGACTTGGATTTTCTATCATATTCCAAGCGATTATCAATATGGGAGTTGCCGTAGAAATATTTCCAACAACTGGTCAACCTTTGCCTTTAGTAAGTAGTGGAGGAACCTCAATTTGGATGACCTGTCTTTCTTTAGGAATCATATTAAGTGTTTCTCGAAAAGAAGACGAAATTAAAAGACAAATGGCAGATAATGCTGCAAAGCAAGAAGCTTTTAAACGATTGTTAGAAGAACAAGAATTAGCAGATAAAGAAGAACGTGAATTAGAAGGAGATAATCCGATGAACGCAGTTCTTAATAAATAATAAAATGAAAACGAATCCAAGATTTATAATTAGCGGTGGTGGAACAGGCGGACATATTTATCCGGCGATTGCTATTGCGAACGAACTTAAAGCTCAGTTTCCTGAGGCTGAAATTTTGTTTGTTGGTGCGCAAGATAAAATGGAAATGCAAAAAGTTCCTGCGGCTGGTTATCAAATCCAAGGTTTATGGATTGCTGGAATTCAGCGTAAGTTAACTTTAAGTAATTTAATGTTTCCTGTTAAGTTTCTTTCGAGCTTGATTAAATCGCGCGGAATTATAAATAAATTCAAACCCGATGTAGTAATCGGAACGGGTGGTTTTGCAAGTGGAGCTGTGGTTAAAGTTGCAGGTTCAATGAATATTCCAACGGTAATTCAAGAGCAAAATTCATATCCAGGAATTACAAATAAAATGTTGGCTAAAAAAGCTAAATCAATTTGTGTGGCTTATGAAGGATTGGAACGTTTTTTTGATAATGAAAAAATTCAATTAACAGGAAATCCAGTGCGTCAAGATTTGTTATCGATTGATTCAAAAAGAAATCAAGCGATTGAAAGTTTTAAATTGAATCCGAATAAAAAAACGGTCGTTGTTTTAGGGGGAAGTTTGGGAGCTAGAAAAATCAATCAGTTGATAGAACAAAAATTAAATTTCTTTACTGAAAATAATGTGCAAGTGATTTGGCAATGTGGGAAGTTTTATTTTGATGAATATAAAAAATACAATACAGAAAACGTTCAAGTAAATGCTTTTTTTGAACAAATGGATTTGCTTTATGCTGCAGCTGATGTGATTATTTCTAGAGCAGGTGCTTCATCTGTTTCGGAATTAGCAATTGTTGGAAAACCAGTGATTTTTATCCCGTCGCCAAATGTAGCTGAAGACCATCAAACCAAAAACGCTAAAAGTATTGCAGATAAAAACGGTGCGATTTTAATCAAAGAATCTGAATTAGACCAACGTTTCGAATCAGAATTCAAAAAAATTGTTGCAGATGAAAATCATACAAAAGCACTTTCAGAAAATCTGAAAAAACTTGCAAAACCAGATGCAACAAAAGATATAGTAAAACAAATAGTACAATTAATAAAATAAGATGAATATAGCAACTTTAAAAAATGTGTTTTTTATCGGAATCGGAGGAATCGGAATGAGTGCTATTGCACGTTATTTTCATCGATTAGGAAAAAATGTTGCTGGTTACGATAAAACACGAACGCATTTGACTGATGAGTTAGAAGCAGAAGGAATTGCGATTCATTTTGAAGATAATTTAGAATTGATTTCAAAGGCTTTTTTTGATAAGGAAGAAACTTTGGTTGTTATTACACCAGCGATTCCAAAAAATCATAGCGAATGGAATTATTTTATTGATAATAATTTTGAAATAAAAAAACGTGCCGAAGTTTTAGGACTGATTACTGAAAATTCATTCTGTTTTGCAGTTTCAGGTACACACGGTAAAACAACGACTTCGAGTATGTTAGCTCATATTTTGTTTCAAAACAAGGTTGATGTAACTTCTTTTTTAGGAGGTGTTTTAGAGAATTATAATTCAAATTTAGTTGGCGAAGGCAAGACAGTTACTGTGGTTGAAGCAGACGAATTTGACAGATCTTTCTTACATTTGCACCCCAATATTGCTTGTGTGATTTCGAACGATGCGGATCACCTTGATATTTACGGAACTAACGATGAAATCAAGAAATCGTTTCAAGAATTTGCAGATAAAGTTTCTGATAAAGAAAATCTTTTTGTAGCCGATCACGTTGCGATTGAAGGTACAAAGGTTGGAATCAATTCTGATACAAATATTGTTGCAGAAAATTTGAAAATTGAAAATGGAATGCGTGTTTTTGATTTGCGTTTTGAAGGCGAAACAATCAAAGATATTCACTTACAAATGCCAGGAGAACACAATGTGCTAAATGCAAGTTTGGCTATTTCTATGGCAAGAAAATACGGATTGACTGCCAAACAAATCAAAGATGCGTTAGCAACTTTTAGTGGAGTACGACGTCGTTTTTCATTTAAAGTTAGAAACGAAGATTGTGTTTATATCGATGATTATGCACATCATCCAACAGAAATAAATGCGGTTTATGATGCGGTTCGTGAGTTGTATCCAAACAAAAAAATAGTTGCTGTTTTTCAACCCCATTTATTCAGTAGAACAAATGATTTTATGGATGATTTTGCAACGAGTTTATCAAAGTTCGATGAGATTTATTTGTTAGACATTTATCCAGCTCGTGAATTACCGATGGAAGGCGTAACTTCTCAAGTTCTTTTAGATAAGATGAAAAATGAAAATAAATTTTTAATTTCAAAAGAGCAATTGATTCAATTCGTTTCTGAAACCAATGAAGAAGTTTTGGTTACTATTGGCGCCGGAGATATTGGAGAAATGGTAGATGAAATTAAAGAGATTTTAGAAAATAGATTAAAATAAGAAAATGTTAAAGAAAATCAACTGGTTCGATGTGTATTTAGTGCTAAGTATTTTTGCGCTAATTGGACTATTTGTTTTTGCGCAATCGCGTTCAAAACAAAGAACAGTTGATGCTATTGAAGTGAAATTTTTGAGCAATAATAACCATTTTATAACACAAGAAATGGTTAATAACTTGTTGAAACAAAATTTCCCAAATGCGAACAACGTATTTAAAGATGATTTAGATTTGAATAAGTTGGAGCAAGAACTGCAAAAAAATGAAATGATTGCTTCATCGCAAGTGTATTTTGATGCGAATGGAGTTTTAAATGCAGAAGTAGTTCAGAAGACGGCAATAGCAAGAGTTCTTACAGGAAATGGTTCATATTACATTGACACGCAGGGTGGAAGGATGCCGTTGTCAGATCATTTTAGTGCGCATGTACCAGTGGTTTTAGGCAAGGTTTCTGATCGGAATAGACAAGAGTTTATTCGGATGTTGAATGTGATTTTTGAAGATGATTTTCTTAAAAAAAGTATTACTGGAATTAAAATAAATCCAGATCAAAGTTTGAATTTGACGGTTCGTGAATACGATTACAATGTTGAGTTTGGTAGATTAACAGAAGTTGAAAAGAAATTTAATAATTATAAAGCTTTTCTTCACTACTCAAAAAACGACACAATCGTACCGTATTACAAGAACGTTAATTTAAGATTTACTGAACAAGTTATTTGCACGAAATAAAATAGTTATGAACAAGAACAATATCGCTGTAGGTTTAGACATCGGAACAACAAAAATTGTTGCGATGGTCGGAAAGAGAAACGAGTATGGAAAACTCGAGATCTTAGGAGTTGGAAACGCCAAAAGTTTAGGTGTTAAGAGAGGTGTTGTTAATAATATTACACAAACAATTCAATCGATTCAGAATGCGGTTGCTTTAGCAGAAGCAGAATCGGGATATAAAATTAAAGATGTGGTGGTTGGTATCGCTGGTCAACATATCAGAAGTATTCAACATCACGAATATATCAGTAGAGAAAATCCAGACAATGTGATTTCTGATGCAGATATTGAATTATTGATTAATCAGGTTCAGAAATTAACGATGTTACCTGGCGAAGAAATCATTCACGTGCTTCCTCAAGAATTTAAAATCGATGACGAAGCGGGTATCAAAGAACCAATCGGAATGTATGGACGTAGATTAGAAGCAAGTTTCCACGTAGTTGTTGGACAATCTTCTTCTATCCGAAATGCAGGACGTTGTGTTAAAGATGCTGGATTAGAACTTTCGGGTTTAACTCTTGAACCACTTGCTTCAGCAGAAGCTGTTTTAAGTAATGAAGAAAAAGAAGCTGGTGTTGCTTTAATCGATATCGGTGGAGGAACAACAGATTTAGCTATTTTCAAAGACGGAATTATTCGCCATACGGCTGTGGTTCCATTCGGAGGAAATGTGATAACAGAAGATATAAAAGAAGGTTGTTCGATTATTGAAAAACAAGCTGAGTTATTAAAAACACGTTTTGGTTCGGCTTGGCCGGGAGAAAATAGAGATAACGAGATTGTATCAATTCCAGGTTTACGTGGTCAAGATGCAAAAGAGATTTCTCTAAAAAATCTTTCAAAAATTATTCATGCTCGTGTAGTTGAAATTATTGAAATGATTTTCTCTGAAATCAAAGCTTATGGATATGATAATCCAAGAAAAAAATTAATTGCTGGAATCGTTCTTACAGGTGGTGGGTCTGAATTGAAACACATCAAACAGTTGGTAGAATACATTACTGGAATTGACACACGAATTGGTTTTCCAAATGAACACATCGCAGGAGATTCTGCAAAAGTTGTAGCAAGACCATTGTATGCAACTGGAGTTGGTTTAACAATGGAAAGTGATTTGAATAATTCTAGAAGTCAGATTTATGTAAAAGGACATGAAAATGATGATTATTATCAAGTTGCAAAAACCAATGTTGTTGCTCAAACGGTTAATGCCGTTACAGAAATTGAACAAGAACAAGTTGTTATAAAAGAAAAAGAAACAGAAGTAATTATCGAAAGCGAAGTTGAAAAGCCTTCGACTGTAGATAATATAAAAGGAAGATTTTTTGGTAATTTTTTATCTAAGTTTAAAGAATTTATCGATAAATCAGAATAAATAAACCGCATAATAATGGATAACACATTTGAAAACATCACATTTGATTTACCAAAAAATCAATCAAATGTAATTAAAGTAATCGGAGTTGGAGGTGGCGGTAGTAATGCCATTAACCACATGTTTAATCAAGGGATTAAAGGAGTTGACTTTGTTGTTTGTAATACAGACGCTCAGGCACTTCAAAACAGTACTGTTCCAACAAAAATTCAGTTAGGTATTGCGTTAACTGAAGGTTTAGGAGCTGGTGCAAATCCTGATGTTGGACAACAATCTGCATTAGAAAGTATAGAAGAAATCGAACAATTATTAGACTCAAATACTAAGATGGTTTTCATTACCGCTGGTATGGGTGGTGGTACAGGTACAGGTGCTGCTCCGGTAATTGCTCAATTGTCTAAAGAAAGAGATATATTAACAGTTGGTATCGTTACGATTCCTTTTCAATTCGAAGGTAAAGTTCGTCAAGAACAAGCTTTACGTGGAGTTGAAAAATTAAGAAAAGTAGTAGATTCATTAATTGTTATCAATAATAATAAATTAAGAGAAGTTTACGGAAACTTAGGTTTCAAGGCTGGTTTCTCTAAAGCTGATGAAGTTTTAGCAACTGCTTCTCGTGGTATTGCTGAAGTTATTACACATCACTATACACAAAATATCGATTTAAAAGATGCTAAAACTGTTCTATCTAACAGTGGAACTGCAATAATGGGTTCGTCTTTAGCTTCAGGTGAAAATAGAGCAAAAGAAGCAATTGTTTCTGCTTTAGATTCTCCGTTATTAAACGATAATAAAATTACAGGTGCTAAAAACGTATTGTTGTTAATTGTTTCTGGTGAGAATGAAATCACGATTGATGAAATCGGTGAAATCAACGACCATATCCAAATGGAAGCTGGACATAATGCAAACATCATTATGGGAGTTGGTGAAGATGAATCTTTAGGAGATTCTATCGCTGTAACAATTATTGCAACGGGTTTTAATGTTGAGCAACAACAAGAAATTGTGAGCTCATCTGAACCAAATAAAATCATTCATGTTTTAGGAGATGAACAAAGAGTAACGGCTAATTTAACTCAGCCAAATGTACCAACTTTCTCTGCGCCATCACCAGAACAACCTTTAATGAATAATGGATTTTCCAATTCAGGAAGAATCGTTTACGGATTAGATGATGATTTTCAAAACACATCTAATACCGACGTTGAAAAAAAAACAATAGTTCAAACTACTAATCCAGTTGCTCATGCGGTTGCAACTCCAGTAGTGGAACAAGTTGTTAATCCAGCGGTAAATGAGCAACCTCAGTTTGAAATCAAACAAATTAAAACGCAAGATATTCGCGACATTCAGGTAATTGACCCACAATTTATTATTGTGAAACCAAAAGCTGTTGTTGAAGAAGCTCCAATGCAATTTACGTTTGATATTGTTCAACAAGAACGTGAATTTGAGGGGCAGCATGAAATGTTTTCAAACAAAGAATTAAATTTCTTTACGAACAATGAACCAGAAATGGCTAAACCAGTTCAAGAAGAAAAAATCGAAGAAGTAAAAAATCCAAATGAAGTAATTCGTTATTCATTGGATGATTATATGGATGTTGAAGAGAAATTAAATAAGAAGGTTGTAGTTGAGGAAGTTGAAGAAGATTTCGGATTTACAGTTCGTACAGAAACTTCTATTCCAAATTCAATCAGAACTTCAGATGAAATTTCGCCAATCGATTTATCTATTAACGATATTTTAAAAGGTCGTGCAGAAGAACGTAAGCGTAAAATGAAAGACTTTAACCATAAATTCAATAACGTGAATGCACAATTGAATGATTTGGAAAAAGAACCTGCTTACAAAAGAATGGGAGTTGATTTATATTCGAATCAAACTTCTCAGACTTCAAGAATGTCTTTAGGAACAGATAGCAACAATGATATGCAATTGCGTTCAAATAATTCATTCTTACATGATAATGTAGATTAGTTATAGATTAGATTTATATTTACTAAACCCAAAATAACATCGCTTATTTTGGGTTTTTTAATACCTTTGTACAAACTAAAAAAATAGAGAAATGAGTTTACAAGCTAAAATTATGGACGCATTGAAAACAGCTATGAAATCTAAAGACCAAGTGGCTTTAGAATCTTTAAGAGCTGTGAAATCTGAATTGTTATTAGCACAAACTTCAGGAACTGGTGTGGAATTAACAGAAGAAGACGAAATAAAAATTTTACAAAAGTTGGTTAAACAACGTAAAGATAGCGCAGCCATTTTCACAGGTCAAAACCGTGCAGATTTAGCTGAACCAGAATTAGCTCAGGCAGCGGTTATCGAGCAGTTTTTACCAGCTCAGTTATCAATAGAAGAAGTAGAAGCAATCGTTGCTCAAATCATCTCAGAAGGCGGATTTGCCGGAATGGGTTCGATGGGACAAGTGATGGGATTAGCAAATGCTAAATTGTCTGGTTCTGCAGATGGAAAAACAATCTCAACGGTAGTTAAAAAATTACTTACAGCATAATAATTGGCTGCGTAGTTCAATTGGATAGAATATCAGATTCCGGTTCTGACGATGTGGGTTCGAATCCCGTCGCGGTCACGAAACCTTCCTTTATCGGGAAGGTTTTTTGTTTTTTTATGATTTAGATATTGCAGGTTTAATTTTTGGATAAATAGATGGATTGTAAATCTGTGTAATTTGGTTATAAAACTAAATGTATTCACAAAATTTTGTATATTCGTTAAATATAACTCGTGTTTTATTGGTTAATTTGTGTTAGTGTCAAAACTTTAACACATTGATTTAAATGAAGTGTAATGATAATTTGAAAACTACGTTTAGATAATGCATCACGATTTAAATTGAATAAATTTATTATTAATTACGGACAATCATAAAATTCTTTTAAAAACAAAAATTATGAGATCAACTTACACCGTGCTTATTTTTACAAGCATATTTTTAGCTAGCGCATTATTTTCTTTTAGACTTTCTCAAAAAAACGGTACAGAATTTCGATACAACCCAATTTTGTTATTAGTTATATTCGTTTTATTTTTAGTTTCATTATATGGTAGCATAACAGGAACACCTTATGATGAAATAGTTCCTTTTATAGGATAAATATAATGAGAAAAGCAATGATTAAAGAAAACACATCGATCAACAGCAGTTTACTTCCATACTTTTATTAGTTGTGAAACCCGATAGCGCGGATTTGCAATCCGTGCTTTTTTATACTAATTTTAGAAAAGCGAATTTATTCGGTTTCAAAGTTTTAAATTAAATATGTTGTTCTTCTTTTAATCTTTTTAAATATGTCCACAAAATATAAAGCTACAGATATTAACAGCGCATATTTTATAACACTAACAACCGTTGGTTGGATTGATATTTTTACTCGTTTAAATCAAAAACATGTTATGATTAATGCATTAAAATATTGTCAATCAAATAAAGGTTTAGAAATTTATGCATTTGTTTTAATGCATAGTCATTTACATATACTTTGTAAAGCTACAGCCAATCTAACAATTGCTGAAATAATGCGTGATTTTAAAAAATTCACAAGTAAAAAAATAATTGAAACAATACAAAACGAACCAGAAAGCAGACGTGAATGGATGTTGGAATACTTTCAAGATTCTTGTGTACATTTAAAACGAACGCAAAATTATAAAGTTTGGCAAGATGGGTATCATGCTGAATCTGTTTACTCAAATAAATTTATTAAGGAAAAAATAAACTACATTCATCAAAATCCTGTAAAAGAGAAAATAGTAGCTAATGCTGAAGATTATTATTTTAGTTCGGCTCGAAATTATGCAGGTTTAGATAATGATTTACATGTAGTTGTTTTATTTATGGGTTAAATGTCACAGATTGTAAATCCGCTCCATCTGAAATTTAAACTTCTTGATAATTAATAAATAACATCTAATATGCGAATTCATTATGTAATAATTTTTTTTGTTTTTATTTCATGTAAAACTCAAAAATCACAATCAGAATTTGATAAATGTGATTTTATTGTTACTGAAAATGAATCTGATTTTGATGAATTGGTTTCGAATATCGATGAAACTATTTTTTATAAAAATGTTTTAGATAGATTTGAAAAACTTAATAAAGGAATTTTGTTATACACGAAATATTCGAACCATAAATACGGGAAATTTATCTTAATTGAATTTACGAATAACGAAATGCACTGTACTCAGGTTTATCCAAATTCAGAAAAAAATATTCATCTTGATAAATCACAGGAAAAATGGTTTCAATCTAATATTCTATTAATGGAACAAGCTTATTATTATGAAAACTGTAAGAGTTCATCAGATAGATTAAATCTTTTGATTGTCAAACAATCTGATTCTGTTCTTTCAAAATATTTTTCTATGGGTGAATTGTATTTTAATAAAACAAGTTCAAACAAAAACTTTATTCGACTGAAAGAATTTTGGAAAACACAGCTTCTTTGAATTAGTTGTTTTAGTTAATAAAGTAATTTGGATCAATAGGTGTAATCAATTTAAAATACCGATAGTACGGATTTGTAATCCGATCCTTTTTTTAAAATTTAATTGTAAAAAAAATGCCCTACTATTTAGCAGGGCATTTCAATTAAGTTATATCTTCATTTTCCGAATATTCTTTTTCTAATTGATTGGTTCGTCTTCTAACCGACATTTCCGTTCTTTTTTCAGTTAATTGGTCTAAAGCATTTTTTTCAATGTCAATATCCGATGTCGACTCGTAACTGTGGATAGTTCTTTGTTTTGCAGTTTCAATATCATACGAATCTTTACCACTCATCAATTTTACAAATACAGGTAAACATTCAAAAAAGATAAACAAACAAGCGATAAAAATCACCGCATATTTTGTTGAATCGTTACTACTTCCATCCGGATTCAGGTGTAATTTACTCAATGCTGTATTACGGTCAGAAAATCCTGCGATGTTCACTACGCTGTCTAAAGCAGCATCCGATAAAATCTTGGTGTCCAGTAAACCTTCTTTTTCTTTTCTTTCAAACAACTCGGTTTCTTTTTTCTGAATCTTAGAACGCAACGAATCTAAATAGATTTCTTGTTTGTTTAAAAATTCTTCCTTTCTTTTTGCAAACGGACCATATCCCATTACTCCTGAAGTTTCGGCAGTTTTAGTACCAAATATTTCATGATTTAGTTTCTGTCTGTCATCCTTAATACTAACATCTAACGAATCAGCTTCGGTTTTGAACTTGTTTAATTGTGTGTATTCTATTTGATATTTATTCTCAAAAGTACTGTTCAATGTATCTATCGTAGCTTGTTGTTTTATTAAATATTCGGTTCGTAGATGTTCGCGAATTTCCTTGTCAAATATTTTTAGCTCTAAAGGTCTTGATATTACAATACCAATGATAACAGCAAGAATAATACGAGGTAAAGCTTGCAGAAATTGTTTGTAATTGCTTTTTGATTTATCAATACTCAGTACAATATATCTATCCATATTAAAAATAGCCAATCCCCAAATCAATCCAAAAAGGGCTGCATAGAAAACGGCAAAGTCACTTCCGCTAAAAATAAAATATAAGGCATAACCACCAGCTAATGCTGCAAAAAGTCCTGTGAAAAATATAGTAGCTCCAATGCTAAAATATTTACTATGTTCTTCTGGATATTTCTGAAGCGTTTCTTTATGAACTCCAGCGCACCACCAAAAGAAGTTTTTTATTGTATTCATTGTTTTCGATTATAAATTATGCAAAATTAGATTAGTTTGTTACGTTATCTAGTTAAATTTCAGTTAAATGCTTTATCTCGCAGAAATAAATGAATTGTCTAAAAGTAATCAAAAATAGTATCGATTTTGAATTAGCAGTCTTTTGTTTGAATAAAGATGTATATTTATGGAATATGAGCTAAATGGATTATGAAAAAAAATATTGTTTTAAAACTTTTAATAATTTCGTTTTTTCTAAGTTCTTGTAATTTAGAAAAGAAGAATAGTTATACGGGTTACGCACTATTATCTTACATAACTAATTCTGATTTTAAAACTCTACGAATTATAATGTTATCAGAATACGATGCAAATCAGAATGTCGAGAATTATTTAGCTAAACATTCAACCCTTAATGGTATTTTAATTTCAGTTAAATCGGACAACCCTAGTTATTTCAAAATTTTGAAAAACGCTGAATTGAAAAAACATAAAGTATATGATAGTTTTACTTTAGTTAAAATTGATTTTGAGATTGAAAATGTTGATCAAAAATGGATTAGGGAAGAAGAATCTATTTTATATAATTTCGAAAAAAAGAATAAATTCAAATATGTTTTATATAGCAATTTTAAAGAAAACGTCAATATGCTAAATATACAAGAAATAATATATTTATGATGTTGATAAAAATGTAATTGTTTAGATTCGAAAACGTATTTTCAATTGCATTTAGATAAAAAATAAAGCTTATTTGAATTATTTAAACTTCAATCTCTTTTTAATGTTTCAATTATTAATTTAAATTTATGAAGTATATTTATTTTGTATCGTTTCTTTTAATTGGGATTCTATTATTTGGCTGTAAAGCAAAAAAATATCCTTATAAATACGTTACTTACATGTCTGATCCTAAACTTAAATTACCTAGTGATAAAATTGAATTGTTTTTTACTAACGATTCCACAGGATATTTTTTAAATTATTTATCTAAAGATGATGTTTTTAAGCAAGAATTTATTTATAACAATTCAGATATTAATTTTGTATGTATTAAAAGAGTAGATACAATTAATCAAAATGTTGTTTCTTTAAAACCTAATGATACAATTGTCTATGTTAAAGATAAAATGTATTTTTTATTTAGAGGAGAAGAAAAATTTCTCTTATATTTTAAAAAAGAAAAAAACTAAAGATAATGTTTCAAATACGTTTTTGTTAGAAAACAATCTTCATTGTGCAGATTTGAAACTCGTACATTAAAAACCAATTTAAAAAAGCAAATCCATACAGCCTGAAATGAAACGGAGTTGAAGACTTTCACAAAACTGAATTTGTTACTTAATTACATTTTTAGTATCTTAACAAGAAATTTAAATATGTTTTTTTCTGGTTCAAGACATTTTTATGATCGTTATCGATTAAATTCTCCTAAAGGAAATTTTGTTTTAAAAATTACCGAAGAACAGTTGATTTATCAGTTTTCAAACGATATTCTAAAGGTTTTTCCTGAGTTTGTTTCTTTGCCTCATAAATTCAAATTAAATTTTGCCAAACGTATCTTGAATTTCTTACGACAATACGAGTTTGTTGAAAAAGAAAATGTACAGTTAACCAATGCGCATAAAATTTCAATTGCGGCTAGTTATATCAAGTTGACCTTAGGTTTTACGAATTATTTAGTAAATACGTTTCATTCGATACTTGTTTATCCAACGGCTCAATATTTTCCACATTTAAACGAAACACATACCGGACATTTTAATCCAAAAATGAAAGTAATTATGTTGGCTTTGGATGAATATGAACGCGATATTTATTTCAATGCTGATGGTAAGGACGTGGCGTTACATGAATTTACGCATGCGCTTTGTTTTGAAATGTTACAAACAAATGCAAAACATCCAAATGCTGAAAATTTTCAAAAGTTTTTTCAACGAATTCAAAAATGGTTTTCTGTACCTGAGAATCGATTTTCTGTAGAACAATCTAATTTTTTACGAACATATGCATATACGGATCGTTTAGAATTAATTTCGGTTTTGATTGAATTATTCTTCGAAAAAGCGAATATATTTAAGCAAACTTTCCCTGATTTATATCTTTTAACAGGAAGTATGATTAAACATCCAAAAATAAATTCAAAAACATGATATTCGTCATGTTTTTTTTTATTCCATAAATATATATTTGACCCAACAAAACATGATAATGATGAAAGAACGTATTTTGATTTCAGCCATAATGACTTCAAATGTGATTAAGTTGAATATAAATGATTCTTTGACAAAAGCAGAAAAATTATTTAAAGAAAATAAGATTCGTCACATTCCAGTAGTTTCTGGAAATTCGATTGTAGGTATGTTAAGTTATACCGATATGTTGAAAATTGCCATTCCAGATGTGGATGATAACGATGAATGTGTAGTTTCAACCGTTTATAATATGTTCACGCTAGAACAAGTGATGACCAAAAATGTTGAAACGTTATATTTTTATGATTATGTAAAAACAGCAGCAAAGGTATTCTCTGAAAGTGAATTTAGAGCATTGCCAATTGTTGATGAAGATAAAAATTTAGTAGGTATTTTATCTACAACCGATTTGATTAAGTTTTTACTTTCTCAATTTAACGGGTAATTACGATTTTTTATTTATTCTTTTGGGCGATTGAATAAATAGATATTTTTTCTAGTATTTTGTTGAATTCAAATTAAAATTTACTCAATTTTTTTTAGTAGATTTTTAACTGACATGTATTTATTTTGGGCGATTTAAATGCAAATTTGTTAGATTGAAAAAAAAAGGAGCTTCAATATCGAAGCTCCTTTTTGTATTTTATAAAGTTGTAATTTTCTTTAAATCAGCAATGGTTTCAATTGGGTTTTCTGCATTGAAAACAAAACTTCCAGCAACCAAAACATCAGCTCCAGCTTCGGCTAATTGTTTTGCATTTTTACTAGTAACGCCACCATCGATTTCAATTAAAGTATTTGCGTTATTTCTAACAATGATTTCCTTTAATTGTTTTACCTTTTTGTATGTGTTTTCGATGAATGATTGACCACCAAAACCAGGATTCACACTCATGATACAAACCAAATCAACATCATTAATCACATCTTCCAATAAAGCAACGTTTGTGTGCGGATTAATAGCAATCCCAGCTTTCATTCCTTCAGCCTTAATAGCTTGTAACGAACGGTGTAAATGGTTGCAGGCTTCGTAATGAACCGTTAAAATATCAGCACCTAAATCTTTAAAAGTTTTAATGTATCTGTCCGGATCAACAATCATTAAATGGACATCGATTGTTTTTTTTGCGTGTTTAGAAATGGCTGCTAAAACTGGCATTCCAAAAGAAATATTCGGAACAAAAACACCATCCATAATATCAATATGAAACCAATCTGCTTCACTTTTATTGATCATCTCAACATCGCGTTGAAGGTTTGCAAAGTCTGCGGCTAACACAGACGGAGCGATTAAAGTATTTTTCATTTGTTGTGTTGTATATTCTGCAAAGGTACAAATATTTCAGGTTGTTTTTATCTTAGAATTTTCTTAAAACCTAATTTCAAAACAGCTATTTTTTTATAATAATCTTTATTTGGGTGTTCCCTTCGGGCGGGCTTTCCGCTGTATCTTTTTTGTTTCGTTCAAGAACGAACAAAAAAGGATGTCGCTTCAATCCCTAACACAATGGCGTTGTTGTATTACATCCCGATGTTTTACACGATTCATACTTCTTCAATCATCATTCGAAAATCAAATAAAAAGATATTCACAATTATTTTTTGGCGACATCTTCTGTCATTATTTTAGACTAATTTTGTGTTCTTAATAAGACTTTCGATATGCAAATGAAATCACTTCACGCTTCAGAAAATTTAGAAATATTCGGATTAGAAACTTCCGAAAACAACGAAATTGCTCTAGTAAACGCAGGAGTAAAAGCTGGATTTCCAAGTCCCGCAGGAGATTTTATTTTCGATACAATTGATTTAAATCGCGAGTTAATCAAAGATCCAGACACCACTTTTCTGGCTCGTGTTTCTGGAAGTTCAATGCAAGATATGCGAATTTATGATGGCGATTTAATTTTGATAGATCGTTCTATTGCACCTTCAAACGGAAAAATTGCAGTTTGTTATATCGATGGTGAATTCACTTTGAAACGTTTAGAAATTATTAAAGAAGCTGGTGAAATCAAGAAGATTTTACTTTGCCCAGAAAATGCTGATTTTTCTCCGATTGAAGTTTCTCCAGAAAACGATTTTCTAATTTGGGGAATTCTAACTTATGCTATAACTAAATATTAAGCCGTGTTCGCACTATTAGATTGCAATAATTTTTACGCCTCGTGCGAACGTGTTTTTCAACCGCATTTAAACGGGAAACCAATTTGTGTTTTAAGTAATAATGATGGTTGTGTAATCGCACGTTCTGAAGAAGCTAAAACTTGCGGCATTCCGATGGGCGCTGTTGCGTTTGAATATGAAGAAGCTTTTAAACAACATCAAATTCAGTTGTTTTCTGCAAACTTTATTTTATATGGCGATTTAAGTAATCGAATTATGAATATCATTCGTCGTTATTGTAACGATGTAGAAGTATATTCGATAGATGAAGCGTTTATGGATTTTTCTTCTTATCAAAATATCGATTTAAAAAAACATTGCGAAAATTTACGTGCTTTTGTAAAACAAGGAATCGGAATTCCAACATCAATCGGAATTGCGCCAACTAAAACCTTGTCTAAAATTGCGAACCGAATTGCTAAAAAATATCCAACTCAAACCAATCACGTTTATGTTTTAGATTCGGACGAGAAAATTCAAAAAGCATTAAAATGGATGAAAATTGGTGATGTTTGGGGAATTGGTCGTCAGTTAGAAAAACGTTTTTTAGCTAAAGGAATTAAAACCGCTTGGGAATTTTCGCAACTTCCAGAATCTTTGGTTCGTAAAGAAATGGGTGTGGTTGGTGTTCGTATGTTGTATGAATTACGTGGAATTCCACAGTTGGATTTAGAACTTCCTAAAACCAGAAAAAACATTGGTGTCAGTAGAACTTTTGCTAAAGTTTGTAAAACTCAAGAAGAATTGGAAGAACGGATTGCAACTTTTGCAGTTCACGGAAGTGAAAAACTTCGAAGTCAAAAATCGTGTGCTTCTTTGTTAACCGTTTTTATTCGAACCAATACCAAAAAAGAAGGACAACAACAATATGTAAATCAGTTTACGGTGAGTTTGCCCACGCCAACCAATTCGGCAATCGAGTGGAGTAAGGCGGCAAAATTAGCTTTGAGTAAAATTTATTTAGACGGATTTTTATATAAAAAAGCTGGAATCGTAATTGGCGGAATCGTACCAGAAACCGATCGTCAAATGGATTTGTTTACCGAAGATCAGTACATCAAACATCGTCCGATTATGAAAGTGATGGATATTCTGAATAAAAAATATCGCGATAATAAAATTAGATTAGGTTCGCAATCTTTAGGTGAAACTTGGGTAATGAAACGTGCCTATTTGTCCAAATCCTATACAACAGATATTAAAGATTTGATTAATGTGAAGGTTTAATTCTAATTTGAATTAAATTCATAACTTTTGTTAAATTCAGATAATTTAGACAAGTTCTAAATCATTAATGATTTTTGATTTTGTAAATTTGTATGTCTTACACAAACTAAATTAAAATGATCGATTTTATATATCAGGATTCATTTCCTATTCAAAAAGACGATACACAATATCGCAAAATATCTTCAGATTACGTAAAAGTTGAAAAATTAGGTGATCGCGAAATCTTAACAGTTGATCCAAAAGGATTAGAATTGTTAGCTGAAGTGGCGATGTCTGATGTTTCTTTTATGTTACGTACCTCGCATTTAGAAAAATTACGTGCGATTATTGATGATCCAGAAGCAACAGATAACGATCGTTTTGTAGCTTACAATTTATTACAAAATGCTGCGGTTGCTGTAAACGGTGAATTACCTTCTTGTCAAGATACCGGAACTGCAATTGTTATGGGTAAAAAAGGTGAAAACGTTTATACCGGAGCTGATGATGCTGAAGCTTTATCAAAAGGTATTTTTAATACGTATGTGAACAAAAACTTACGTTATTCTCAAATCGTTCCAATTTCAATGTTCGAAGAGAAAAACTCAGGCTCAAACTTACCTGCGCAAATCGATATCTATTCTAAAAAAGGAAATTCTTACGAATTTTTATTCTTAGCAAAAGGTGGAGGTTCTGCAAACAAAACATTCTTATACCAACAAACAAAATCGCTATTAAACGAAAAATCATTAGAAGCTTTCGTTAAAGCTAAAATTATGGATTTAGGAACGGCTGCTTGTCCTCCTTACCATTTAGCTTTAGTAATCGGTGGAACTTCTGCAGAAGCTACTTTGGCAACTGTGAAAAAAGCATCTGCTGGATATTACGATAATTTACCTACTACAGGAAATATGGCTGGTCAAGCTTTCCGCGATTTAGTTTGGGAAGAAAGAATCAAACAAATTTGCCAGGAATCTGGAGTTGGAGCTCAATTTGGAGGGAAATATTTAGTGCACGATGTTCGTGTAATTCGTTTACCTCGTCACGCTGCTTCTTGTCCAGTTGGTTTGGGAGTTTCTTGTTCTGCTGATAGAAATATCAAAGGAAAAATCACTTCGGAAGGAATTTTTGTTGAGCAATTAGAAACAAATCCAGCTCGTTTATTACCAGAATCGGCTCCACATTTAGAAGCTCCAGTTGAGATTGATTTAGATCAACCAATGGAAAGTATCTTAGCTGAGTTAACGAAACATCCAATCAAAACTCGTTTAATGTTAAACGGAACGGTGATTGTTGCTCGTGATATCGCTCACGCTAAAATCAAAGAAATGTTAGATAATGGTTTAGGAATGCCAGATTATTTCAAAAACCACCCAGTATATTACGCAGGTCCTGCTAAAACTCCAGACGGAATGGCTTCAGGTTCATTCGGGCCAACAACTGCCGGACGTATGGATTCTTATGTTGACCAATTCCAAGCAGCTGGCGGATCTATGATTATGTTAGCAAAAGGAAATCGTTCACAACAGGTTACAGATGCTTGTGCAAAACATGGAGGTTTCTATTTAGGATCAATTGGTGGGCCAGCAGCAATCTTAGCTCAAGATAATATCTTAAAAGTTGAAGTAGTTGATTTTGATGAATTAGGAATGGAAGCCGTTCGTAAAATTACAGTTAAAAACTTCCCTGCATTCATTATCACTGACGATAAAGGAAATGATTTCTTCCAAAATTTATAATCTAAATAATTAGTTTTAGACATAAAATCACAAGCTCTATAAGGTGAAAACTTTATAGGGCTTTTTGTTATGAAAGTTTTTATTGATACTCTGAAAAAATTATGTCATTGTTTTTATTTAGTTTAATCAATGGGAAATTTGGGTGATTATATAATGTAAAATAATTTTCATTTATTCCTTCCTTAAACTTAAAATTATCAAATCTGTACATATTCAGAAGTTTTTGATTGATTAGCTTTTCTCCTTTTTGATTGTAAAAATTTGAATAAATTCTTTCATAATCGCTTACTTCATATATTCCTTTGTAAATTTCTTCAATTTTGGTATCTTTTTTATCAATCTTAAAAATGGTATTTCCCATATAATCCATAACAAACGATTTTTTCCGATTAGAAACAATAATCTGTCCGTAATCATTAAAATAATCGTTATATCTATTAGATTCTAAATGTTCTCTTTGCTCGAAAGTTTCTAATATTTTTATGGTTTCAAATTGTTCATTTATAATTTTAACTGTGTTTGTTTCCTTGCGATACAATGGTTCTCCATAATAATTAAATTCTTGTTCTTCCAAAATCTTTTCTAAAACGATACCATATCCTTTATAAAAATTCGTCAACGGTATTAAGTCACTTTTTATTTTTTCTCCATTTATATCCATAAAAAGAGCATTTTTTCTGGCTTTTACATTCGTGAAAATTGAACTTTCGATAGGCAATCCATCTAAATTGATAAACTCTTTAGGAACTTTTTGCTTTTTAGATTTATAGACAAGATAGTATTTATTATTAGATTTTTTTATCAAGTAATTTTCTGCATTCCAGTATTTCACAATGCTATCTTTTGTAGCAAACACTTCTTTCCCAGTAAATTTATCTAATATAACAGTAACTTTTTTACCTTTTTTTGTTCGTTGATTAAAAAGTAATTTTCGATCACGGTAAAAGCCATAAGGGCTTTCCCTTTCGTCAAACCAACTAGGCCTATCATACTTCGGTTCAGTAACAAACACTCCTTGTGGATTTGCCATTGCGTATTTTTCATTTTGTGAAATCCATCCATAATCACCTGATAAACCGTCTCTTATATTACTGAAAGTTAATTCTCTTTCAAAATGATAATCATCTATTGTACCTAATTCTTTCATCAATTCAAAAACATGATAATTTCTACGATTTGAATTGCCATTTACATAACATCTATTTGTAGATTCTCTAAAAATTATTGCTTTTGGGTCAAAAGGAGTAACAATATTCGTTTCAATAATTCCATAGTCTTTAAGATATACATACGTATATTCTTTTGAAATTTTGCCATTAGAGCCAATAAAAACGTAACCTTTTTCGGTCTTTTTTAATGAAATAAGTTCGTTCAATTTTATAACATCTCCACTTTTATTGAGTTGTGCATTGGATAAAAATGAATTTATAATGATAAATAATAGAAAAATATTTTTCAAAATATGCTGATTTAGTATGAGTTGCTAAAATAATCAAAAGTTGTTCTTAATTCTATGTACTTGAATAAAATTGATTATTTAAATGGAAATTACTTGACTGGTAGTTCTGAGAATGTCCAAAATGTTTGGTGTGACCGTAAATGAATTATTTCAGTTAGATGATGAATAATTTTTTATTATCTTTAGTACTTTAACCTTTATCGTTATGAAAAAAATCTTTAAGATTTTATTAAAAATCATCAAGTGGTTTGTAATTATATTAGCTATAATTATTGCGCTTTTATATATTTTCGGATATGGATATTTAGTTCGTGGTGTGCGTGTAACCTATTTGACAGGGCACAAAACTGCCTTTTTAGAGGATTATGAATATTTCGATAATCGTACTATTGAGAAAGGAACCGCTCAACCTTGGAAGATTTCCAAAGGTTATAACAAAGTTCCAACAACTGAAAAATTAAATCAAACTAATAAAGATTTAGGAACTACTTCATTTTTAATCATTAAAGGAGATAGCATTTGGCACGAAAGTTATTATGATATTGGAAGCGAAACGGCTAAGACCAATTCGTTTTCTATGGCAAAAAGTATCGTTTCTTCTGCTTTAGGGAAAGCGATTGATTTGAAAATGATTCCAAATCTTGATGCTAAGGTAATCGATTATCTTCCAAAATTAAAAGGTCAATATGCAAAGGATTTGACGGTTGGAGATTTGTCTTCAATGGCTTCTGGTCACAGTTGGGTTGAAGATTATTACGGTCCAACTTCTTTAACATCTCAAGCATATTTTAAGAAGGATATTCGTGAATTGATGTTAAGTTTAGGTGTCGATAAAAAGCCAGGACAGGAATTTATTTATCAAAGTGGCGATACACAATTATTGGCAATGGTTCTTGAAAAAGCTACGAATATGAAATTGTCAGATTTTGTTTCAAAGTATTTTTGGCAGCCGATGGGAATGGAGCAAGATGCGCTTTGGCAACTTGACCACGAAGGTGATGGAATCGAAAAAGCGTATTGTTGTATTGCTAGTAACGCAAGAGATTTTGCGAAATTCGGAAAGTTGTTTAGACAAAATGGAAATTGGAATGGAGAACAAATTCTTTCTGAAGAATTTATTCAAAAATCAATAAATCCTCGTTTTACTGAAAGTCCGCAATATGGTTACGGTTGGTGGTTATCAAATTATCAGAACAAACAAATTTATTATATGCGTGGTCATTTAGGACAGTTTGTAATTGTGATACCAGAAGATGATTTGATAATTGTTCGATTAGGACATTTAAAAGGTTTACAAACCAAAACTGACCCACACAGCGAAGATTTTTATATTTATATTGATGAAGCACAAAAAATGATTAATCAGAAGTAAAATGTTAGACAAAATCCACCTACAAAATATTCTTTTTTTAGATATTGAAACAGTTCCAGAAGTTCATAAATTCAATGAATTAGATGAAACTACGCAATCACTTTTTGCTGACAAAACAGCTTATCAGCGTAAAGAAGATGTTTCTCCTGAGGAATTTTATCATCGGGCTGGTATCTGGGCTGAGTTTGGTAAAATCGTATGTATTTCTGTTGGATATTTTGTTATTAAAAATGACATTCGACAATTTAGAACGACTTCTTTTTTTGGTGATGAAATTAAGATTTTACAAGATTTTACGAATCTTTTGCAAAATCATTTTAACAGTCCTCAAGTTGTCTTATGCGGACATAATATAAAAGAATTCGATTTACCATTTATTGGTCGTCGTATGATTATTCACGGACTTGAAATTCCAAATAAATTAAATTCAATTGGCAAAAAACCTTGGGAAATTCCTCATTTGGATACGATGGAATTATGGAAATTTGGCGATTACAAACACTTTACGGCTCTAAAATTATTAACGCATATTTTAGGAATTTCTTCGCCAAAAGATGATATTGATGGAAGTCAAGTAGCAGAAATTTATTATGTAGAAAACGATATTGATAGAATAATTATCTATTGCGAAAAAGATGTTCTTGCGGTCGCTCAAGTTCTTTTAAAGTTTAAAAGACTGCCTATTTTAACAAATGATGAGGTAATTTCTGTATAAGTTTAAAAGTTAAAGAAAAGTTAAAACTTGGATTTTTTATCTATTTTTAAAAAATGTTATAGAGCTTTGTAACATCAAATAACAAGAGAAAAATGAATTTTATTAAACATCATACAATGAAGAATATGTGGGTTTTTACCGACAGAGGTTTTGTATGTGCTAAATAAATATCTAAAATATAGCTAATCGAAAAAATCCTCTGCATACGTAGAGGATTTTTTTTTTGCACTAAAAATAAAATTATGATAAAAAATAATAAAAATATTATGATGATGTGGCATTGTTCGAAATATCGAATGTGATGTTCAAATGTGTTGTGATTTAATCAGTTAAGTGTTTAATACAATCCTTTTGAGCTTTTTCAAAAGGATTTTTTTTATAAAGTAAAATGAGTTTAAGAAATATATCAGTTTTAGGTTTTTCAAATAATGATTCGCAATTCATAGTGAAATCAAAAGACTTAAACATCAAAATAAACAATCAATTAAATGGGGCAACTTCAGACCAAGGAAATGGACCTCTTGAATTTTTATTAGCTGGTATTGCTGGAGCTATAAATGCGATTGGTAATCAAGTAGCTGCCGAACAAAGTTTTGATTTAAAATCAATTCAGGTCGAAATTACTGGAGTGATTGAATCTAAAAAATCAGATGGTTTAAAAACCCGTTCTCGTGCTGGCTTCAAGTCAATCGATGTGGTGATAAAACCTTCTACAAATGCTTCATTAACAGAAATCAAATCTTGGATGGATGAAGTAAAAGCACGTTGTCCAATTTATGATAATCTAACCAACGCAACGCCTGTTGTGATGACGGTTGTCAAAGATTACAACGTTCCAAAAGTGGCATAATGTTGTGTATTTGCACATAAAATAGTGTTTAGTTTGTTTTTTTAGAACTGCCTTTGAGATTAGTCACCTTAAAGGCAGTTTTTTTATGATTTTTGATAAAATAGAACTAATTTAGATTCGTAATTTTTTATAGATGAATAAATTAATTGAGGTCGAAAATGTTGTAATTTCTTTTTTGCGTGATAACGAATGGAATCCCGTTATAAAAGGAA
Source organism: Paenimyroides tangerinum (assembly GCF_003865405.1). Lineage (GTDB taxonomy): Bacteria > Bacteroidota > Bacteroidia > Flavobacteriales > Flavobacteriaceae > Flavobacterium > Flavobacterium tangerinum. Next base: position 50,281 of record NZ_RQVQ01000008.1, on the reverse strand, counting down.
GTTCATTCTGTGTTTATGAAAACGAAATTGTTGGAATTGTTGGTGAATCAGGTTCTGGTAAATCCGTTACTTCATTGGCTTTAATGGGATTATTACCAAAAGAAGTTTCTCAAATTTCGGAAGGAAAAATCATTTTCAATAACCAAGATATTACCCGTTTTTCCCAACACGATTTCAGAAAATTACGTGGAAATCAAATGGCAATGATTTTTCAAGAACCAATGAGTTCGTTAAATCCATCAATGAAATGCGGAAAGCAAGTTGCCGAAATGCTTGAAGAACATACAAAACTTTCTGAAAAAGAAATTAAAACAGAAGTTTTGTCGTTGTTTGAAAAAGTAAAACTTCCGAATCCAGAAGAGATTTTTAATAAATATCCACATCAAATTTCAGGCGGACAAAAACAACGTGTAATGATTGCGATGGCATTGGCTTGCAAGCCAAAATTACTAATCGCCGATGAACCAACAACCGCTTTAGATGTAACGGTTCAGAAAGAAATTATTCATCTTTTAAAAGAAATTCAAGCAGAAACGCAAATGAGTATTTTGTTTATTTCTCACGATTTATCTTTGATTTCTGAAATCGCAAATCGAGTTTTGGTTATGTTTAAAGGAGAAATTGTAGAACAAGGTTTGAGTCAAGAAATCTTTAAAAATCCAAAACATATTTATACGCAAGCTTTGATTGCTTCTCGTCCTTCGATGGATGTTCGTTTGAAACGTCTAGCTACGATTCAAGATTTTTTAAACGATTCGGTGCAAACCGAAATCATCACTTCAGAACAACGTCAAAATCATTTAGAAGAATTATATAGTCAGCCGCCTTTATTGGAAGTGAAAAATCTGGAAAAAGAATATTTTTCTAATGTTGGGTTATTCGGAAAAGAGAAAGGTTTCAAAGCGGTCAACGATGTAAGTTTTAAAATCTATGAAGGCGAAACTTTAGGATTGGTTGGTGAAAGTGGTTGTGGAAAATCAACTTTAGGAAATGCGATTCTTCAATTGGATAAACCAACTGCTGGTGCTGTTTATTATAAAGGAGTTGATATAACCAAACTTCCAGCAAAAGAAATTAAAGCGTTACGTAAAGAAATTCAGATTATTTTTCAAGATCCATTTGCGTCTTTAAATCCTAGAATTACTGTCGGAAAAGCGATTATGGAACCGATGCAAGTTCATAAATTATATAAAAATGATAATGAACGTAAACAAAAAACAATTGAAATTCTAGAACGTGTTGGTTTAGACGAATCGTATTTTGACCGTTATCCGCACGAATTTTCTGGTGGTCAACGTCAGCGAATCGGAATTGCAAGAACGGTTGCGCTTCAACCAAAATTGATTGTTTGTGACGAATCGGTTTCAGCTTTAGATATTTCGGTTCAAGCTCAGGTTTTGAATTTATTGAATGAGTTAAAAGAAAATTTTGGATTTACTTACATTTTTATTTCGCACGATTTAGCTGTTGTAAAATATATGTCAGACCAAATTGTTGTGATGAATAAAGGGAAAATCGAGGAAATGGCAGATGCCGATATTATTTATTCGAATCCTCAGAAAGATTATACCAAGAAATTAATTGATGCGATTCCGAAAGGGATTTAATTGCTATAGTTTGTAAGTGTTAAATTTTTAATTTGTTTTTAGAATATTAAGATAAAAACCAAGTGTTATTTTAGTTATATTTGATTAATATAATAAAACAGCATGATTTCTGTATATAAATTTAAATCAAAATTTCAGCAATTACTTACGCCGATTTTGATTTTTTTTCACAAAAATAAAATAACTGCAAACCAAATTACAATCGCATCTATTTTACTTTCGATTGTGATTGGATTCTTATTTTGGAACGCAACTTGTTCGAGATGGTTATTTTTAAGTTTGCCAATCGGATTATTAATTCGAATGGCAATGAATGCGCTTGACGGAATGATGGCGAGAACTTACAATCAAACAAGCAAATTAGGTGAAGTCTTAAATGAAATTGGAGATGTTGTTTCAGATGTCATTATTTTTTTTCCATTATTGATATTCCAACCAGAAAGTTTATATCTAATAGTTGTTTTCATTGTTTTGAGTGTGATAAATGAATTTTGCGGATTACTTGGCAAAATTGTTGGAAATGAAAGACGAAATGATGGACCGATGGGAAAAAGTGACAGAGCTTTAATCCTTGGTTTATATGGAGTTTTGATGTTTTTTGGTGTTTCTATTTCGGCGATTTCTAATTATGTTTTCGGAGTTCTAATAATTCTTCTATTAATTAGCTCTTTTGTCAGATTAAAAAAGGTACTGAATGAATAAATCCGAAAACAAATTTGCAGATGTTCCCATAAGAGTTAAAACGTGGGTTTTTATCATCATTGCTTTTGCGATTGGAATTTCACATCCAATTGCAATGACTTTTTTTGTTTCTTGGTTAATATTTCAAAGCTTTTTTGAATTTCTTAGAATGTTCAAAGTAGATACAAATCGATTGATGATTTCCGTTTTTGTTGGATTTACTCAACTTCTGTTTTTGAATTTCCTAGATTTTCAAGCATTTTTTCTTTGTAATGCTGCATTGATGTTGATTATTTTGAGTTGCTTTTTATTTTCGAAAGTTTCATTTTCTAAAATTTTCAATATTGGTTTAGCACTAGCAATTTGCCTTTTTTCTTTTCCGTTTTTATATTTTATCCGAACGAATTTACAAGGATTAAATTTGATTATTGTCATTGTAGTTACCACCGAATTAAATGATGTTTTTCAATATTTAATGGGAAAGTTTTTCGGTAAACATAAAATTACTCCAAAAATAAGTCCAAATAAAACACTTGAAGGTTTTCTTGGAGGTGTTTTTTTAACCATTGTTTTATGTAATATTTTAGGTTTTTTAATATTAAAATCAAGTATTATAACTAATTCAATTTTAGGATTAATTATTGGTCTTTTTGGTTTTTTTGGAGATGTTTTCATGTCTTATTTAAAACGTAAAGCAAACATAAAAGATACAGGAAATCTTCTGCCCGGGCACGGCGGTTTGTTAGACAGAATGGATAGTTTGGTATTCAACGCACCCATCTTTTTTTGGATTTTACCTTATGTTTTAAAATTGTAAAATATGAATCAAAAATTCAATAATGCCGTAATTTTTTCTGGAGGAGGAACTCGATTGGTTGTTTATCTCGGAATGTTTGCTGCTCTTGAAAAGCTCGGAATAAAACCAGATGTGATTATTGCTTCTTGTGGCGGTGCTTTTGCAGCAACAGTAATTAATGCTTTTCCAGATAATTTTTCCAGAAAACAATATGTACAATCGGAAGAATATTATCAATTTGTTTCAAATACAAAACTTACTAATTTTCGAAAGCTTCACAAAATTGGACTTTTAACGTTGAGTAAAATTCGAAATAATACAAATGCGCCATTTATCGAAGATGTTTTCTCAAGATATTTGGTTGAAATGAATCAAGATTTGTCAGTTTATTTTCCAAGTTTAAAGAATGTGAGATTTTCTCAAGAAATTCCAACGGTAATTGTAGGTTCAGAAATTCTATTTAATCCTTCTGAAACTTCAAAAAAGCGAAATGAAAGAAAATTATATAGGAAGGTCTTTTTTACAGATTCTGAAACTGAAAATCGAATTAATCCTGAATTAATTTTTGAAATTTCTGATATTTATAAAAAAAGTACCATCGACAATAATCCTAAAATTGAAACGAAATTTTCGATGTTAGAAAGTACTCGGGTTTCCATTTCGGATATGTTTTATGTTGCTCCTGCTTTTTTTGACAATCGTTATTTTGCTGGAGGTGCGATTGATTTAATTCCGATTGAACTTGCAAAAAGTTTTTCGAATAACATTTTTTATGAAAAAAAACAGATTTATAGTAAAACCGAATTAGCTTTTGTTCGTTCTGTTTTAGGTTATGATGGAAATCAAAGATTGCAAGAAATTGAAAATGCTTTTCCTGATTTTCAAATTGATATGAGTTCTATTAAGTCGGATTTGAAAGGACATTATTTAGAAAAAAATATCGATTGGAAACGATTTCAAATTGATTTTTTATATCCGAAAAATTATCAAAGTTTTAAAGAAGATATTGAAAAACAATGGCAATATGGTTTTAATCTAACCATAAAAAGTTTAAAAACATATAATCAATAATTTGAATATGAAACATGTTTTTATTGTTGGCGGAACTTCAGGAATTGGATATTCTCTGGCGCAACTTTATCTTGAAAAAGGTTTTGTTGTGGGAATTTGCAGTCGCGATATTTCAAAAATTTCAGATTCACAAAAGTCAAATTTTCAAGTTTTTCAAACCAATGTTTCCAATTATATTCAACTTCACGAAACTATTGAATCATTTATTTCTAAAGAAAAAAAAATAGATATTTTTATCAATTGTGCAGGATGTTATACCGAAGATGTTGCCGATTCTATTTCATATCAACAGGCTGAAGAAATGTTACAAACCAATGTTTTAGGAACAGTAAATGCTTTTGAAGTGGCTCGTAAAATTATGAAAAATCAACAATCTGGAAAAATTGCTGTGATTGCTTCTGTTTCTGGAATTTTGGATTATGAAAATTCAAGTTTATATACAAAAACAAAACGGGCTGTTATTCAAATTGCAAAAGCATATCATCGGGCTTTAAAACCTTTTGGAATTTCAGTGATTACCATCGCTCCAGGATATGTAGATACTCAGAAATTGAGAAATTTGAATGCTAATGATTTAAGTAAAAAGCCATTTCTAGTTGATGAAAAAACAGCTACTAATATCATTTTTAATGCAATTGAAAATGATAAAAAGTTTGTCATCTTTCCATCAAAAATGAAATGGTTAATGCTTTCACTTTCTGTTTTGCCTTCTGCGTTGTTGAATGTTATTATGTTTAAAAAAGCGAAATGGATGAAAAGCAAATAAATATTAAGCAAAAAATTTTTGGATTAATTTTATGTTCTATCGTCTTTGCGATAGTTTATAATTTTACTGCTTGGTATGCAGCAAGTTTTGAAAATGTTCCGTCTTTTGTTTTTGAAATAGAAAAAAATATTCCCTTTATAGCTTCGAGTATTATTCCGTACATGACAAGTGGAATCTTTTTTTGTGCTGTTTTTTTTGTCGTTCAAACCAAAGAACAATTGATTGTTTTAACCAAAAGAATGCTTTTCATAATCTTGATTAGTGGCATTTGTTTTATGTTATTTCCCTTGAAATTTTCAATTGCAAAACCAGAAATAAACAATTCGATTTTAGAAATTCCGTTTCTGTTTTTACAAAAAATGGATTCGCCTTTCAATCAATCGCCATCCTTGCACATTGCATTTGCTTTTGTTTTTTGGTCGGTATTTAGAAATTTTAAAAGTGGAAGAAGATATATCATCATTTGGTTAATTCTATTAGGAATTTCTACATTGACAACCTATCAACATCATTTAATCGATGTTTTTTCTGGTGCTATTTTAGCTCAATTAACTTTTGTGATTTTTCCATTTCGTAAGAATGATTTTCAATTTCGAAATTTTATAGTTGCTAATTTTTACTTTTTATTTGCTTGGATTTTTGCTTTTTTGGCATTAATAATTCAGCAATTTGTAACTGATTTTGGGTTTATTTTCCTTTGGATTTCGTTGATGAATTTCGTTATTGGTTTTCATTATCAAAAAAATCAAACTCGTTTTCTAAAAGATAAATTTGGAACGATTCCTTTACTAAAAAAACTTTTTTATTTACCGTATTTGATTGTTTATTGGTTCTTCTGGAAGTTTTTTCGAAAGAATAAAATACCTGTTGAATTAATTTCAGGTTTGTATGTTTCATCGAGATTAAATCAATCCGATTTAAATGAATTCAATAAAGATGAATGTAATATTATTGTTTATGATTTGTCTGCCGAACTTGAGGAAATCAAAGAGTTAAAAGTTAATAAAAAATATCATTCTGTTCCGTTTTTAGATATTGGAACTTTTGATTTAATCACTACTCAAAATTTAGTCAATCAGATTTTTATTGAATATAAGCAACGTAAGTCAAACGATAAAATATTGATTCATTGTACGATGGGTTTTACGAGAAGTTCTGTAATTGGAATTTTGGTAATGAAAAAAGTTTTATCTTTAACTTTAGAAGAAGTTTTGATAATTGTGAAAAGTAGAAATAAATACGTTGTCATTCATTCTTATTTATTCAATTTTATGAAAAAAGTTAACATATGAAAAACGAGGGCTTTTTTAAAAGTTTTGACGGAAATGAATTATTTTATCGTAAATGGAATTTTCAATCCAATCAAAAAAGTATTATTATCATTCATCGGGGTCACGAACATTCAGAAAGATTGAATGAAATTGCACAATCAAAACCTTTTTCTAAATATAATATTTTTGCATTTGACCTTCGAGGACACGGTTATACCAAAACGGCAACATCTTCTGTTTTTATGGATTATGTTCGAGATTTAGAAGCTTTTTCTAAATTTTTAAATAAAAAGTATGAAGTAAAAACCAATGATATTTTTGTTCTAGCGAATAGTATTGGAGGTGTTGTTGCATCTGCTTGGGTACATGATTTTGCTCCAAAAATTGCAGGAATGGCTTTGTTGGCTCCAGCTTTCCGTATTAATTTAATTGTTCCTTTAGCTAACGAAATGATTACTTTGGGAACAAAATTAAAAAAAGGTTTGATTATCAAAAGTTATGTAAAATCTAAAATGCTAACTCATGATTTAGAGCAGCAAAAAGCTTATGATTCGGATTCGTTAATTACGCGTTCTATCGATGCTGCTTTGTTGATTGATTTGGCAAAAGCAGGAAAGCGAGTTGTTGAAGATGCATGTGCAATTGATACGCCTACCTTGATTTTGGCTGCAGAAAAAGACCATGTTGTTTTTAATAAAGACCAAAAACAGTTTTTTGAAAAGTTAGATACGGAGCTTAAACATTTTGAAGTTTTGCCTAATTTCTTTCACGGAATTTTATTCGATACAGAAAGAGAAAAGGTGTATGACATGATTGTTGATTTTGCAGAAAAATGTTTTGATAAAATTCCTAAAAAGCCATCGCTTTCTCAAGATTTATTTTCGGTTAATGAATTTCAGGATTTGCAAAATAATGTTGGGAATAATCTGAATTTCAAGATGCAAAAAATGATGTTGAGTAGCTTAGGGAAAATGAGCAACGGAATGGCAATTGGATTAAAGTATGGATTTGATTCTGGAGCTTCTTTAAATTATGTATATCAAAACAAACCAAAAGGGAAATTAGGTTTTGGAAAAATTATGGATAAAAATTATCTCGAAGCAATTGGTTGGACTGGAATTCGTATCCGTAAACAACATTTGATTCAGCTTTTAGAAAAAAGTATATCCAAATTGAAAGAAGAAGGCAGAGCGGTTAAAATTCTCGATATTGCTGGTGGAACAGGAAATTATCTTTTTGATATCAAAGATAAATATCCCGATGTTGAAATTGTGATTAACGAATTTGTTACGTCAAATATTGAGATAGGAGAGCAAGTAATTAAAGATAAAAAATATCAAAAAATACGTTTTACGAATTTCGATTGTTTTGATTTTTTTACTTATCAGAAAATTAATTTTGAACCAAATATTACCATAATTTCTGGAATTTTTGAGCTTTTTGGAGATAACGAATTGGCAAATAAAGCCATTCAAGGTGTTGCTTCAATTTCTGAGAAACAGTCGGTTATTGTTTATACGGGACAACCTTGGCATCCGCAATTGAAAATGATTGCGTACGTTCTAAACAATCATCAGAATAAAGATTGGATTATGAGAAGACGTTCACAAAAAGAGCTGGATAGTTTATTTGCTTTTAATAATATCGAGAAGCAACAAATGTTGATTGATGATTTTGGAATATTCACGGTTTCATTAGCTTATTTAAATTTTTAGTTTTTAACTATTTGGTGTTAAGTTATTTATTGTTGATGTATTTTCGTAAATTCATTTAAAATTTTAAAAATATGAAAAAAATAATCGCCTTCATTTTTGTTTTAGGATTGTTCGCATGTGAAAAAGATTCTAAAACTACAGAACAAACCATAATTTCCGGAACCGTAACTGGAGCTACTGATGGAAAATTTTCTATTACAGGAAATGCTTTCGAAAAGGAAATTACATTAAATCAGGATGGAACTTTTACAGATACTTTGAGTTTGCCTTACAGTGGAACGTATCAAATTCAAGGTGCAAATCAATCCATTTATTTAGAACCTAATCAAACTTTGAATTTTGTTCTTGATATTGAAAATCCAGATGCAATAACGTTTACTGGAGATTTAGCTGCAGAAAATGGATATATTGTTAAGAAAAGAGCTATTCGTAAAGAAGTTTTAGGAACTAAGCGTCAAGATTTATATGCTTTAGATGAAAAATCGTATTTAGATAAGGTTAATGATGTAACCAAGAAATCTACCGATTTACTTAACACTTCAACTTTCAAATCAAAGAATTTTAAAAATTTAGAAACGAAAAATATCGATTATGGTAAAGCTTCGTTGTTGCAAACTTATCCAGTATATCACGGATATGTAACAGAAAATGAAAGTTTTGTAGTTTCTGAATCGTTCCCTAAAGTTGATGCGAATATCAATTACGATAACGCAGAAGATTATAATTTCTCTTCGGCTTACCGTGATTTAGTTCAATTTAATTTTGATGAATCAGTTCAGGATGAAGTTGACAAAGGTGGAAAAAATGAAGATGTTTTGATTTCGAAATTGAAAACAATTAAGAGCGAAAACATTAAAAATGATTTGGTAGAAAAATCAAGTTATTATGTTTCATTGTCAAGTGAAAACTTAGACGGAATGTATAATGCGTTTTTATCACTTTCTACGGACGAAACTTTCAAAAAGGATTTGACCGAAAAATACAATAAATTGAAGTTGGTTACAAAAGGAAAACCTTCTCCAAAATTTAATTATGAAAATCACAAAGGCGGAACAACTTCTTTGGACGATTTAAAAGGAAAATATGTTTATGTAGATGTTTGGGCAACTTGGTGCGGACCTTGTATTGCAGAAATTCCTGCTTTGAAAGAAGTTGAGAAAAAATATCACGGAAAAAATATCGAATTTGTGAGCATTTCTGTTGATGACAAAAAAGATTATGACAAATGGAAAAAATTTGTGACAGATAAACAATTAGTTGGAACGCAATTGTATGCTGATAATTCTTGGCAATCTCAATTTGTACAAGATTATGTTATCGAAGGAATTCCAAGATTTATTTTGATTGGACCTGATGGAAATATCATTTCAGGCGATGCACCACGACCATCTGATGAAGCGTTGATTAAATTGTTTGATGAATTGAAGATTTAATAACCTAATATAAATTCCCGATTCAAACAAATCGGGAGTTTTTATTTAGTTAGGCTTCAGTAGAAGTATTACTTTTTTTACCTCCTGCAAAATATAAAATTGCTCCAACAACAACGATACCAATCTTAATTCCCCAAGCTGTGTTTTCGCCCCAATTGTAAATCCATGTAAGAATTCGAGGTACGTAATTCGCAAATCTCATTACAATGGTTATAGCGCCTAAAATCATTAAATAAGAACCAATTTTTCTCATAACTATTTTTTTTGATTTATTAAATTTCTTAATTGTACAAATTATTAAAATCAAAATAATTGCAAATAGCTGATTTCAGGGGTTTTTCTGTTTCAATTTGCTTAGGGAGTTTCTTTTCAAAAAAAAAACCAATTCAAATCGAATTGGGATTTTTACTTTACATTATTTCGCCTTCATACGGAACTTCAATTTCTTTAAAGATGATTCCATATTTTTCAAGTTCATCTAATATCGGATTGTAAACTTCTTTTTCAATTGGCATAATCACACCTTTTGTAGAAATTTTATTGTTTAAGATTAATAAAGTAGCAATTGCAACTGGTAAACCAACTGTTTTTGCCATCGCTGTTTGTACTTGATTTTCTCCAATACAAACCATTGTTGCATCAATTTGTTTTGCTGAACCATTCATTACATATCCAAATTTATGATACATAACAATCATATCTTTATCATCTGGTTCAAGGGTCCATTTGTCTGCCAAAATTTTCTCAAGAATTTGAGCCGGAGTTGCATTTACTAAACCGATTTTATTCGTATCATTAAATAAATCTAATTCAACCAATTTATCCCAAATTAAATCATCTTGAGGAATACTTAAAGTCAAACGGAATTTAACTTCGACAGAATCCGTTGGATGATAATATAAAAAGGAGTTGATGAATTCACGATTGGTCATGTTTTCTGAACCTTCAATTTGATAAGTGTCATCTGTCAATCCTAATTGAACAAATAAATTCCAAGCTCTAGAATATCCAACTCTTCGAATGGTTCCTCGATAAATAGTATGTGCGTTTTCTAAACCATAAACTTTTCTGTAGCTTAATGAATCTCTGTTTGCATAAGCTTCAAAACGTCCGTAACCTTCAATATCTAGAAATTCTGTTCTACGGAAAATACGTTGGTACGGAATGTATTTAAATGATCCTTGTTGTAAAAATTTTGCGGCTCCACCTTGTCCAGCAAGAACAACATTTCTTGGATTCCATGTAAATTTATAATTCCATAAATTGTTATCAGACTCAGGAGCTACTAATCCACCGCAAAACGATTCGAAATGAATTGGTTTTCCACCTTCTTCTCGAATCTTGTCAAGAACTTTCATTGCGCTCATATGGTCGATTCCTGGGTCCAGTCCACATTCGTTCATGAAAATCAAACCTGCGTTTTTAACTTCTTCGTCAAGTTCACGCATTTCGTTACTGATGTATGAAGCAGTAACTAAATTTTTCTTGAAAGTAATACAATCTTTTGCAACTTCAATATGCATAAAAGCAGGCAACATGGAAATTACAATATCAGCTTTTTCGATTGCATTTCTTCTTTCGATTTCGTCGCTAATATTTAATGAAATTGCTGTTGCATTCGGATGATTCAAAGTGCTTTTTTTAGCAAGCTCAATATTTAAATCAGCAACAGTTAGTTTTAAGTTTTCTGTTTCAGAATGATCAAGTAGGTATTTAATTAATGCAGTGGCCGAGCGCCCTGCGCCAATTATAAGTATGTTTTTCATTATGATTTTATAGTTTGTTTGGTTTTGGGTTGCTAAAATAGGAATTTTATATTTAATAGGGGTGTTTTTTACGTTATTTTTAATTCTCTTGCTGTTTGAAATAGTTATATTTACAAAAAAAATCAACGATGAGTATCAAGCTTATTAGAATCGCAATTGTATTTGGATTAATTTCAATTATTTTAGGTGCTTTTGGAGCTCATGCTTTAAAAGCAGTTTTATCAGAACAACAATTAACTTCTTTTGAAACGGGAGTTCGATATCAAATGTATCAAGCTTTGTTTTTGTTATTTGTAGCAACAACCAATTTTTTAACGGATAAAGCAAAGAAAATAACTACAATTATTTTATCTATTGGAGTGTTGTTTTTTTCAGGTTCAATCTATCTTTTGGCTACACAAGAATTATCTGGAATCAATTTTAAATTTTTAGGTCCGATTACTCCGATTGGAGGCCTTTTAATTATGATAAGTTGGATTTATGTGGCTTTTTGTGTTGGAAAACAAAAAAATAATAATTAATATAAATTTATTTAAATAAATTCATAAGTTTGTAGCAAAATAACACAACACATAATTATAGATATGAATGTTTTAAATACATTATCTTTAGATAAATACGGAATTACTGATGTAGAAGAAATAATCTACAATCCTACTTATGACGAATTATTTGAAGCAGAAACAGCAGATGGTTTAGTGGGATATGAAAAAGGTCAAGTTTCTGAATTAGGAGCAGTGAATGTTATGACTGGTGTTTTTACTGGTCGTTCACCTAAAGATAAATACATCGTTAAAGATGCTGTTACAGAAAATACCGTTTGGTGGACTTCTGAAAAAGCGGTTAACGATAATAAGCCAATTTCTCAAAATACTTGGGATGCATTAAAAGAAAACGCAGTTAAAGAATTATCAGGTAAAAAACTTTACGTTGTTGATGCATTTTGTGGAGCAAACGAGGATACTCGTTTAAAAGTTCGTTTCGTTATGGAAGTGGCTTGGCAAGCACATTTTGTAAAAAATATGTTTATTCGTCCAACAGAAGCTGAATTAGAAAACTTTGGAGAGCCTGATTTCGTTGTTATTAACGCATCGAAAACTTCTTTCAAAGATTATGCAGCTCACGGATTAAATTCAGAAGTTTACGTTGCTTTCAACTTAACTGAGAAAATGCAATTAATCGGTGGTACTTGGTACGGCGGTGAGATGAAAAAAGGTTTGTTCTCTATGATGAACTACTATTTACCTTTAAAAGGAATGGCTTCAATGCACTGTTCTGCAAATAAAGGTAAAGATGGAGATGTTGCTGTTTTCTTCGGATTGTCAGGAACAGGAAAAACAACTTTATCTACAGACCCAAAACGTGAATTAATCGGTGATGATGAACACGGATGGGATAATGATGGTGTTTTCAATTTCGAAGGAGGTTGTTATGCTAAAACCATTGATTTATGTAAAGAAAACGAGCCAGATATTTTTGGTGCTATCAAGAAAAATGCTTTGTTAGAAAACGTTACTTTAGATGAAAATGGAAAAATTGATTTTAAAGACGGTTCTGTAACACAAAATACACGTGTTTCATATCCAATCGAACATATCGAAAATATTGTTAAGCCAGTTTCCAAAGCAGGTCATGCGACAAAAGTTATTTTCTTAACTGCTGATGCTTTTGGAGTTATGCCTCCAGTTTCTATCTTAACACCAGAACAAACTAAATATTATTTTCTTTCTGGATTTACAGCAAAATTAGCTGGAACTGAAAGAGGAGTAACTCAACCAGAACCAACTTTCTCAGCTTGTTTCGGAAAAGCATTCTTATCTCTTCATCCAACACAATACGGTCAAGAATTAGTTAAGAAAATGGAAGAGCATAAAGCTACGGCTTATATGGTAAATACAGGATGGAACGGTACAGGAAAACGTATTTCTATTAAAGATACACGTGCTATTATCGATCGTATTTTAGATGGTTCAATGGAAAAAGCTGAAACAACTATAATTCCAATTTTCAATTTTGCAGTTCCAACAAATTTAGAAGGTGTTGGTACTAATATTTTAGATCCTAGAAATACTTATGCTGAAGCTACTGAATGGGAAGTTAAAGCAAAAGATTTAGCAGAACGTTTTATTAAAAACTTTGTTCAATATACAGATAACGAAGAAGGTAAAGCTTTAGTTGAGGCAGGTCCTAAATTATAAAATAAAAGCCAATCGAATTTTTTTGATTGGCTTTTTTCTTGTTTAGAAAATAAAAAATCGCTCTTAAAATATTAAGAGCGATTTTTTTATTTATTTACTTTGGCTAAATATTTATCTAATGCCATTGTCATAGAAGGTGATTCGGCACTTGGTGCCATGATATCAACTCTAAGGTTGTGGTCTAAAGCTTCTTTTTGTGTTGTACTACCAAAAACTGCAATTCGAGTTTCGTTTTGTTCAAAATCAGGGAAATTCATGAAAAGAGAGTTGATTCCTGTTGGGCTAAAAAATGCTAAAACATCATATTTAACATCTCTTAAATCAGATAAGTCGCTCATTGCAGTTCTGAAAAATACTCCTTGTTTCCAATCAACATTAAGTTCGTTTAATGTTTGAGGTACATCGTCATTTAATTTGTCAGAAGCTGGTAATAAAAATTTGTCATCTTTGAATTTTTTAATTAAAGGTGATAAATCTTTAAAATCTTTCATTCCAACATAAATTTTGCGTTTTCTGTAAACAACGTATTTTTGTAAATAATAAGCAATTGCTTCTGATTGGCAAAAATATTTCAGAGTTTCAGGAACTTTATAACGCATTTCTTCTGCAACTCTAAAAAAATGATCGACAGAATTTTTACTAGTTAAAATAATCGATGTGTAATTATTTAAGTCAATTTTCTGTTGACGAACTTCTTTTGCTGTTGCGCCTTCAACGTGAATGAATGGTCTAAAGTCGATTTTAACTTTATACTTTTGTTGTATGTCAAAGTATGGAGAGTTTTCTACTTTAGGCTCTGGTTGAGAAACCAAAATTGTTTTCACTTTCATGATAAAAATTCTTTAAAACTTTGAAGTAGCTAGTAATTTATAAATTAATAAATACGGAGCTATTTCTAAAGTGCAAAGATACAAAATAAAATACAAAATATGTTTTAGTATTAATTTTTGATGATTCTTTAAAATAACACTGTACATTATTAGGTTTGTTAGTAAAATAATAGATAAAACAACGTAAATGATGTATATTTCTTGTGTTTTTGTGTAAAAAAGAAACATTGATACAGGTAGGATTAACAAACCTAGATATGTTCTGTAATTAACTTTTATTAAATTATATTGATCTGTAAATTCATTAATATTGAAAAAGTTAGCTATAATTTTTTCTATTAAATATTTTCCAACTATGAAAAAGGTTAAAAAATTAAATATTTTCAAAAAGTCAATAAAAGAATTTATATTACTGTAATCTAGATAGCTTAAGGTTATATGTATAAAAAAGGAAAAGGATATCAGTTGAATAAAAAACAGAGAAATCGTAAACCAGCTTTTTAGGTTGCTTGAATCCTTGTAGATTTTCAAGTATTTATCCGAATATATCAATCGGATATAATCATTAAAACGCATTGCAAACACATTTCTGTTTACAGTCAAAAGTACAAATGTTAAAATGAAAAGTAAGGTTGCCCAATCTCCAGAGCTCGTTAACCTTGGTATAAAATCTATATTCATAATTCGATGTAAAGTTAATAATTTATTAGACAAGTTTTTATTGCATTGATATTAAGATTTAGTTGTAATAAAAGTTTATTTTTGCATGTAAATATGATATTAAATGAGTAGAAATATTGTTGTAATTCCAACTTATAACGAGATTGAAAATATATCGGACATTTTATTGGCGGTTTTGAGTTTGCCAATTTCGTTTGATATTTTAGTGGTTGACGATAATTCTCCTGACGGAACAGCTGAACAGGTTTTGAAGTTTGCTACCATTTATCCGAATCGTATTTTTCTAGAGAAACGTCTGAAAAAAAATGGTTTAGGTACTGCTTATGTTCACGGTTTTTATTGGGCGATTGAAAAAAAGTACGATTATATTTTTGAAATGGATGCCGATTTTTCTCATAATCCAAATGATTTACTTCGTTTGTTGGAAGCTTGTCAAAATGGGGCAGATGTTTCCATTGGTTCTAGATATGTGACTGGAGTGAATGTTGTAAACTGGCCGTTAAGTCGCGTTTTGATGTCTTATTTTGCTTCAGTTTACGTACGATTTATTACAGGAATGAATATCCAAGATACGACTGCTGGTTTTGTTTGTTACAAACGAAATGTTTTAGAGCAAATCGATTTAAAGAAAATCAAATTTGTTGGTTATGCATTTCAAATCGAAATGAAATATCGTGCTTATTGCAAACAATTTAAAATCGAAGAAGTTCCAATTATTTTTACAGACCGAACAAAAGGAGAATCGAAAATGTCTAAAGGTATTTTTAAAGAAGCTGTTTTTGGTGTACTACAATTAAGATTTAAAAAACTACTAAACAAAATATAAATGAAATCAATTTTAATAAAAAACGGAACGATTGTTAATGAAGGTTCTGTTTTTAAAAGTGATATTTTAATAGAGAACGGGCGAATTTCTAAAATTTCGGATAACATTGATTCGATTGCAGATTGCGAAGTTTTTGATGCAACAAATAAAGTAATTCTTCCTGGAGTAATTGATGATCAAGTTCATTTTAGAGAACCTGGTTTAACGCATAAAGGAAATATCAATTCAGAATCTAGAGCCGCAATTGCTGGAGGAACAACATCGTTTATCGAACAACCAAATACGGTTCCGAATGCGGTTACTCAAGAAATTTTAGAAGAAAAATATTCGATTGCAAGTCAAACTTCTCATGCCAATTATTCATTTATGATGGGCGGAACTAATGATAATTTAGAGGAAGTTCTTAAAACAAATCCAAGAAATGTTGCTGGAATTAAATTGTTTTTAGGTTCTTCAACTGGGAACATGTTGGTAGATAATCAAGATGTTTTAGAAAAGATTTTTTCTTCTACTAAAATGTTGATCGCTGTACATTGTGAAGATGAGCAAACGATTCGTGAAAATTTAGAGAAAGCTAAAGAACAATTTGGTGATGATATTCCGGTTACGCAACATCCCGTAATTCGTAGTGCTGAAGCTTGTTATAAATCTTCTTCAAAAGCAATTGAATTAGCTAAAAAAACGGGAGCTCGTTTACATGTTTTTCATTTGAGTACTGGAATCGAAACGGATTTGTTTAGAAATGATATTCCGCTTGAAGAAAAAATGATTACTGCAGAAGTTTGTGTGCATCATTTGACTTTTTCTGATGAAGATTATTTAACTAAAGGAAATTTTATCAAATGGAATCCTGCTGTAAAATCAGCTTCTGACCGTGAAAAAATTTGGGAAGCTTTACTTGATGATCGTATCGATGTAATTGCAACTGATCACGCTCCACATACAATTGAAGAGAAATCAAAAAAATATTCAGAAGCTCCATCAGGTGGACCTTTAGTTCAGCATAGTTTAGTTGCGATGTTAGAATTTGTGAAAGAAGGTAAAATTTCAATCGAGAAAGTGGTTGAAAAAATGGCTCATAATCCTGCAAAACTTTTCAAAATCGAAGAGCGTGGTTTTATTAAAGAAGGTTATTTTGCAGATTTAGCGATTGTTGATTTAAATGATCCTTGGGAAGTTACAAAAGAAAATGTAGTTGCTAAATGTGGATGGTCCCCTTTTGAAGGTAAAACATTTTCTTCAAAAGTTGATTCAACGATTGTAAATGGAAATTTTGCAATGAAAAACGGCGTAATTTCTGATGGAAAATTCGGACAGCGTTTATTATTTAATAGATAAAATGAAAAAGATAACTATATTTCTGTTTTTACTTTCATTGTTTGGATGCAGTAAAAAAATCGAAAAACCTGAAAAGTTTTTGGAAAAAGACGAGATGACAAATTTAATGTTTGAATTGTCTTTGCTTACGGCATCACGTTCAAACTATTCACAAGATTCAATTTTTAAAACTGTATTACCTCAGAATGTTTTAGGTAAATATAATTTAGATAGTTTGTCCTTCGTTGAGTTGAATAATTATTACATTCAGCATCCAGAAATCTATGCGGAAATTTATGATTCAATTAATAATCGATTGCAAGATAGAATCAAATATTTCGAAGGTTTACCTGAAGATCCTCGTGATACAATTACCAATAACCAAATTATTAAGATTAGTAAATTTAAATCGATTTTGAAATAATCTCTTTTAGGAATTTATCAGAAGATTCAAACTCAAAATTCAAGGTTTGTTTTATCAAATCATTTTTATATAAATCTTTAGTAAAAGAAGCTGTGGCAAGATCTCTTGTTAGGCTTCTTTTTTTATTTGGAATGATTGCGGTTAACAACCAATCCATTCGCCATGCAATTGCTAACATCCATTTTTTTGCTTCTAAGAAATTTGTTTTTTTGTTTAATAATTCACAGATTTTCTCAAAAAGATCTTTGTAGGAAATATTTTCTGAAACGATTATAAACCGTTGATTAAAAATATTATTTTTCATTAATTCAATCATGCAATTAACTAGATCATTTACAGAAACAATTCCGGTTTTTCCATCGGTATAAAAAGGAAATCCACTTTTCATTTTTGTGATGATTTCTCCTGAACCTTGATCTGGAAATCCAATTCCAAAAATAACTCCCGGATTTACAATAACCACATTTAGTCCTTCTTGTGCAGCACGCCAAACTTCGGTCTCAGCGCCAAATTTAGAAATAGCATAATCGCTGTGATTTCCATTCGGATTCCAATTGCTGGTTTCGTCAATTAAATTCGTTCCAATAATTGTTTCATCTAAAGTTGCAATTGAACTGATATGACAGAATTTTTCAACACCAAAAACCAAAGAAAGATTAACCATATTTGCAGTTCCTTCAATATTGATTTTTTGCATTTTCTCGTTTTCAGAGCTTGTGAAAGTTACCATTGCTGCACAATGATAAACTTCTTTGATATCAATAAAAGCTTCTTCTAATGCAGGGATGTCATTTATATCAGCTTCAAGCCATTCAATTTGAGAAAACAAATCTAACTTATTCATCAGTTTGAATAAGTTTTCTGTTTTGTAAATGTTTTTCTCGTTTCTGTAAATAGCTCTAACTTGATTGTTCTTCTCAACCAAACGCAATAATAAATGTGCGCCAACTAAACCGGTTCCGCCTGTAACTAATATCATAATGCAAATTTAGATTTTTGGAATTTAAAATAATTGAGTTTAACGATTTTATTGTTTGATGTAAATCTCGTTTTCAGTAAATCCGTTTTTCTTTACAAATTCTTTAAACTGTTTTTTGTTTAGATTATAGGTTTTTGGATAAATCGAATCTGTCGCTGTTTGATTGGTGATTTCGTTCAATAATTCAATTTCAGATTCATTTGCTATTTCGCTTAAAGATAAATAGTTTCGTTTGAAATTTATTTTTGAAACATTCCAATTTTCGTCTGAGTTTTTTACATTCAGAAAATAATTTTGATTTAATTTTCTTAAAACATCACCATTCTTTAAACTAAAAAGTGTATCCTTAATGTTAAACTCTGCAATGTAAAGTGTGTCTGAAAGTTGGTTTAAAATGGTTATGTTTTCTTTATCTGTACTGTTTAGCTCGTTCAAAGAAACTGTATCTGTATTTGAAAAAGTTCGAATAATCATTTCATTTTCAATAGTCAGTTTATAACCCAATTCCGGATTTGAATAATTTCCTAAAAATTTTTTTGGAAATTGTGAGATGTTTTTCTTTTCACTCGGTTGTGGTTCGGTAAAGTTCGCTAATGGTTCTTTACAAGAATTTAAACCAAGGAATGAAATTAAGATTGCGTATTTTATGTTTTTCAAAGTGTTGCTTTTTAAGTTTTTTTTCTTTGCCTAAAATACACATAATCTTTTTATGCTTTTTTATTTTCGGTTATATTTGCATAAAATAATTTACAATATGAAAAATTTTATTGAAGAAGTGACTTGGAGAGGTATGCTCCACGACGTAATGCCAGGCACAGAAGAACATTTGATGGAGCAGATGCGTGTTGCGTATGTGGGAATTGACCCAACAGCGGATTCATTGCATATTGGACACTTAGTAGGTGTGATGTTATTAAAACATTTTCAGATCGCTGGGCACAAACCTTTAGCGTTAATTGGTGGGGCAACTGGTATGATTGGTGATCCATCAGGGAAATCAACAGAGCGTAATTTGTTAGACGAAGCTGCTTTACGTCACAATCAAAATGCGATTAAAGAACAATTGTCTCGTTTCTTAGATTTTGAGTCTGATGTACAAAATGCTGCTGAACTTGTAAATAACTACGATTGGATGAAAGAATTTTCATTCTTAGAATTTATTAGAACTGTCGGAAAACATATAACAGTAAATTATATGATGGCAAAAGATTCTGTGAAAAAACGTTTAAACGGTGAAGCACAGGACGGAATGTCGTTTACAGAATTTACATACCAACTAATTCAAGGTTACGATTTCTTACATTTATATAAAGATAAATCGTGTACTTTACAAATGGGAGGTTCAGATCAATGGGGTAATATTACTACCGGAACTGAATTAGTTCGTAGAATGGAATCTGGTAAAGCATTTGCTTTAACTTGTCCATTAATTACAAAAGCTGACGGTACAAAATTCGGAAAATCGGAAGGTGGTAACATTTGGTTAGATGCAGAAAGAACTTCTCCATACAAATTCTACCAATATTGGTTAAATACTTCAGATGTTGATGCAGAGAAATACATTAAGATTTTTACATTCTTATCTAAAGAAGAAATCGAAAAGTTAACTATTGAACATCAAGAAGCTCCACATTTACGTGCTTTACAAAAGAAATTAGCTGAAGAAATTACGGTTATGGTTCATTCTCGTGAAGATTTCGAAAACGCTGTTAAAGCTTCAGGAATTTTATTCGGAAATGCATCGACTGATGATTTAAAACAATTAGATTCTAAAACGTTTTTAGATGTGTTTGATGGAGTTCCTCAAGCTGAAATTACAAAAGCAGATTTGGAAGCCGGTTTGGATATTGTTACGGTTTTAAATGAAAAATCAGGCTTTATGAAATCAAACGGAGAAGCGCGTCGTTCATTAACAGAAAATTCAATTTCTGTAAACCGTGAAAAAGTTCAAGAAGGATTTACTTTAACAACAAACGATTTAATTAATAATGAATTTGTTTTATTACAAAAAGGAAAGAAAAACTATTTTGTATTACGTTTCGTTTAATTTATAAAAAAAAAGAGTTTCAATTGAAACTCTTTTTTTGTTTTATTCTAAAACTAATAGATTGCAACCACGAATATCGGAACTGTCAAAGCGTCCCAAAACTTCAAAGCTAAAATCTGAATATTTTTTACCTAAATCTTGTGTTGCAATAAATGAACATGAATTAAAATTAGCTAAATCAATAACGTTAATTCCACCTGTTCTTTCATCTTCAAGAATCGTTAATGGATCTTCGGTATCGCGAATTAAAATATCCATCCAAGGTGGACATTCAAAAATGCCGTCTCCTAATGAATATGCTTGTGAAAGTAATTCGGTCATACCATATTCTGAATGAATTTTTGGAACTCCAAATCCTTCGCTCAAAATTTGATGTAGTTCTTCACGAATTATTTCTTTACGTTTGCCTTTCATTCCGCCAGTTTCCATAATTATGGTGTTCTTTAAATTGAATTTTTGTAATTCAATTAAATCAAGTAGGGCATAAGTAACACCAATTAAAATTACATTTTGTCCGTCTGAATCTAACTCGATTAATTTCTGAGCTAAAGCTTCGTAATCGTTTAAATAGAAACCGCTGTCAGGATGATTTGATCCTTCAATTAAATCGTTTACCATGTAAATTAATGAAGACCCATCTCGTTCTAAATAAGATGGCAAAAGTGCTAAAACAGCATAGTCTTCAATGTTTCCATAAAATTTAGAAAAGCCATTTCTGAAACTATATTCGTAAAAAGATAAATCAGTTACATAATGTTTAGATGCTGCGGATCCTGTTGTTCCACTGCTTGTAAATGTTTCTTGAATAGATTCGTTTGAACTAAGAATTTCTTTTGATTTAAAGAATTCGATAGGTAAGAAAGGGATTTCGTTTAAATGCTTCACATTTGAAGGGTCTTTCTGAAGAAGCAAACAATATTTTTGGTAAACTTCGTTATGTTCAAATTGATAACGAAAGATTTTCATGGCTGTTCTATGAAATTCTTTTGTTGTATGTATAGATATGATATCTTCGGCTGTAAACACGATGTTGAATTTTTTACAAAAGTACAAATAAAAAAAGCATCAACAATTGTTGATGCTTTTTAAGTTATGATAAATTTAATTATTTGATAACTAATTTTCTAGAAGCTTTTTTACCATCTTGAGTAATGTTCATGATGTAAACTCCAGAAGTTAAAGTAGAAACGTTTACTGTTTCTTCAGTAGAAGTTTCTAAAACTTTTTTACCTAACATATCATAGATAGCAATCGTTTTAGTCCCCATTTCGTTAGAAACGATGTTTACTAAATCTGAAGCTGGGTTAGGATATACTTTTAAACCTTCGATGTTGTTCTCAACGATTGAAGCAGTGTCGTCAATTTCTTCTCCACTAATTGTTAAATTGTCAATTCTCCATGCTCCACCTACACCATATGATGTTCCAACAGGGGCGTATGCTTGTGTTTCAGGAGCGAAAATAGAAACTAATTTGAATGTTACTGTACCTTGGTTGTTAGCCGTTGCAGGTAAAGTTAAAGAAACTGGATTATTGAAATTGTTTGCTAAAGCTCCATTGTTATTACCTAAAATTGTCCAAGTTGTTCCGTCTGTAGACATTTCATATTGCATCCATTTTGATCCTGTATTTGAAGATCTAGGGTCAAATGTAAGTGTTAAGTTTTCATAACCACTTGTGCTTAATGAAAATTGATAACCTGCTGTTCCGCTGTTTTCACCTTGAGCAGGAAAGGTTTTAATACTATATGCTTTTCCTTGAGCATTAAAGCCTTCTGGCATTGCACCTGAAGTTAAATTAACTTCAACACCACCAATAATGCTAAAAGTTCCTGTTCCAGTTGTAGGGTTAACAGCTAATGTGTAATCTGTTGCATCAAAATTCCATTGAGTAATGATTTCTGATTGTGCATTTGCCGTTAATGTAGCAGCTAAAACTGCAACTAAAGAGTAGATTTTTTTCATGATCAATTTGATTTAAATTTTATTATACAAAAATAATTTATTTTTTTTAAATGACATAAATTTAATATAAAATAATGTTAAGTAATTGTTATTAATGAAATCAAACTTCCTATGATGTTCTTGTCAATAAGAATTCAGTAATTATTTAATAACTAATTTACGAGTAGCGCTTGTGTTGTTCTCTTTAACCTTAATTAAATAAATACCAGGATTTAGATTGCTGATATTAATTTCTTTGTTATTACCGTAAAGTGTAACTTCATAGACTTTTTTACCTAACATATCATATATTTCTACTTCTCTTGAATTCGAGTTTTGATCTGTTGAAATATAAATTCGACCATTAGTTACAGGATTTGGAAAAATCTGTAAACCTTCAATACCGTCAGTTTTTGTGGAGGTATTCTTTTTTTCTTGTGCGATTCCGCTTACAGAAATGAATAAAGAAAAAAGTATATATAGGATGTATTTTTGTTTCATAGTTGAAATTTTCGATATAAATATAATAATTATTTTTCAAAAAACATACCAAAAAAATAACTCGCTAAGAAAATTAGCGAGTTAAATGAAAAATAAATATAACTATGTTATAAACCTACAGTCCAACCTTGTGCCCAAGTTGGTAATGAAGATCCGTTTCCTGCTCCTGTTGCTGAAGCACTTTCGGTATAAACTCCAGAAACATCTACAGAAGTTCCTGCTGTGTTTTTACCTTTTGATTTTGTTGCAATGTTTTCAAACTTTACGTTTGTAATCTTTAAAGTTCCGTTTTCAATTCCTGCGATCGATTCGTCATGTTCTACGTTAAATCCTACAGAGAAATCTTTTAAAACAACATTGTTAATTGTAGCTAAAGTTCCAACTCTTAATTTGAATGCATCTGGCTCACTTCCTTCACCTCTTCCAATTAAAGTTACATTAGAAATTACTGGATTTGAAATTGGTGTAGCTGTATGATTACTTGAATTATTGTCAGCTTCAACTCCGCGATTTCCGATGTCAGCTCTTTGTTGTCCAAACCAATATTCATTTGTTCCGTTCCATCCTTCTGTCCAGTCAAATGAATCATCTTCACTTCCTGTCGAAACGATGTATTTTGTATCAACCGTTCCTCCAAAAAATTCAATTCCATCATCAGAACAATTGAAAATCTGAACGTATTCTATTTTTGTACCTTTACCAACTCCGAATAAAGAAAGTCCATTAAATTCTTTTTCTGAACTAAAATTAGCTCCAGCATATTCAATTCGTAAATATTTAATTGAACCTGAATTGTCATTTGCATCATTTCCGCCATAAGCCAATCCTGTTACTTCTGCTTGTGATGGAATTGCTTTGTTAATTGGTGCTTTTCCACAAATTACTAAACCTCCCCAACTTCCTGGAGTTGTATTAGAACTTGTCATAACTACTGGATTTGTAGCTGTTCCGTTAACTTCGATTTTTCCTCCTTGAGCAACTGCGATGTATGATGAAGTTCCACCTGTTCCTACGATTTTTGTTCCTGCTGGAATTACTAATGTAGCTCCGTTTTCAATGGTGATTGCTCCCGTTAAATTATATGTTTTTGTTGCATCTAATGTTACTTTTCCAGATTTGATATTTCCTTTGAAATCTTGTGGATTTGCAACAAATTCTGATCCTGTTCCAGGTTGTTCTTGATTGTTGTCTGACGAATTGTCATCACTACTACAGCTTACAAATGTTACTGCTGACATTAATAATAAAAGTCCGAATGCGTTTCTGATTGATTTTTTCATTGTTTTTTTGTTTAAATATTTTATTGTGTTGTGTGATACAAAGATGTAAAAGTTTGTTTCTTTTGGAGTTATCTAAACTTTATTGAATTTTTAATTAAATGCTTTATTTGTGTAAATAAATTGTTAGGTATGTAAATAAAAAAAAGCAACTCATTGTCGAGTTGCTTTTAGATTAGAATGTGTATTTTACTGAAGCACTTATGAAACGTCCTAATTTGTAAGATCTTACTAAGATGTCTTCGTTCGTGTTTTCTTGCATTCTTTTAATTGCTGGATTTGTTAAGTTTTTAGCATTTAATCCTAAAGTGAAATGCTTGTTTAATTTTGTTTTGAAAATTAAATCTAAACTTCCGAAACCTTTGTCAACTAAATTTCCTTTTTGCTCTGTTCCGATACTGTATAAACGGTCTGAATTGTAATTATATGCTAAAGTTGCTATAATGTTTCTTTCGTTCCACTCTTTAAAATAAGTAACATCAGCATTTAATAATAGGTTTGAAGCTCCTGTGAAACCACTTGTTGAATTAGTAAATTGAGCCGAATAATTTGTTTCTTGCTTAATTTTTTCGTTGTCTAATTCTTGGTGTGTTTTCATAATTGCTAAATTAACTCCAGCAGATAATTTATTATTATCATCATCGTTAAAATAGAATAGGTTTTTACGTGCTTCAATTTCAAGTCCATAAACATATCCGAAGTTTCCTGAGTTTACAAATGTTAAGTCATTTGCAGAAGAAGAAATTGTAACTTTGTTAATTGGATTTTGAATGTATTTACCAAAAGCTGTTGCAGATAGAACTTCATCATTTTGTGGGAACATTTCCCATTTTAAATCAAAATTATAATCGTCTGATGCATATAAATTTGGATTTCCGCTTTCTACTTCATCAACTTCCTCATAAATAAACGGAGCTCTTTCTTTGAATTGTGGTAACGTATATGTTTTTGAGAATGCAAAACGTAAGTTCTGCGTTCCATTTAATTCATATTTTAAATTTAAACTTGGTAAAAAGGCATTTTTCTTCAATGTGTTTTCTCCTCCAGCAAAATCTAACTGTGTTTTCCAGTCAATTTTTTGATTGATGTTTTCATAACGCAATCCTAGAACGGCAAATAATTTCGAATTTAATTGATATTCTAAATTCACAAATCCAGCATTGATTGATTGCTTACCATTGTAATATTGCGGCTCTAAAGCATTTGGATTGTTTTTGTTTCCTCGGAAAGTTTCAATATCAAAATATCCAGCTTCGTAATTTTGTTGATTGAAGAAACCGTCTAAATTATTTTCGTCAACTAAATAGTTTTCTTTGTATGCATTTGCTAATCTCAAAATAAACTGATTTGCTTCGAAATTGCGTTCTTTGAAACGTCCGTTGTAACCTAAAACTAATTTTCCTTTGTAAGAATCATCTTCATTTTTTGCAAAATTGTAATCAAGTGATGCATTGAAAGCATATTCTTTTTCTGTTAAATTTTGGAAATATCTGTGATTGTCAGATGCCGTTTTTCCTACCAATCCATATCCACCAATGTTTTCATTGAACATCAATTTGTTTTGAGTTCTGTCTGGCATATCACTTTTGATGTGATTGTATGCAGCTCCCCAATTGAAAGTTGTTTTTTCTGACAAGATGTGTTTACCTAATAATTGGTTAACCATTAATTGGTTTTGTTCGTAAGTATTTCTGTTTAAAATTCCTCCTTCTTCAGTTTCTGCAATATCGCGCATATAACCTCTTAAATTGTCATTCTTTAAAGATGAAGTATTTACAAATAAAAAGTTGTAAGAAATGTTATTGTTTGAATTGATGTCGTAATTTGCATTGAACATTCCTGTTGTATTGGTATTGTAGCTCGATGTTTTTTGATATAAATCGTTAATGGCAATTCCTTGTGCATTAACCGTTTTGTTAATTCCTTCTTTGAATCCGTAGTCATTAGAAAATGATAAAGTTGCAAATGTGTTTAAAATTCCTTCTGTTCCAATAAAGAATTTTTTCCCGCCACTTAAACCTAAATTACCAGCATACGGAGCAACTGATTTTAATTTATATGGATGATTGAAATTAAATCCTTGTAAAGCATTTGCAGGTTGACTGTTTTTCGAGAATCCAAAATAATTTCTTCCGCCTTGCAATGCAAAATCTTTTTGACCAACTGCATTTGTGTTAATATTTGCACCTAAATCAATTGTGAAAAAGCCGTTCGAATTATTTTTCTTTGAAATAATATCCACATTTCCTCCAGCAAAATCTCCATAGTTTCGAGCTAAATATGTTTTGTCGATTGAAATATATTCAACGATATCCGTAGAAAAAATGTTCAAATCGATGTTTTTTGTGTCTGGTTTATTTGATGGAATTGGCAAGCCGTTCATTGTTGTGCTGTTGTAACGATCACCTAAACCACGCACAAAAATACCACCTGAACTTTCTTGTTTACTGATTCCAGACGTTTTTGTAACAGCAGTTGCAACATCACCAACTCCTTTTCGAGATAATTCCTGCGAACCGATGTTTTGTTTAATTTCTAATGATTTGCGTTGCTCGTTTAGCAAAGCTGATTCACTTCCTTTGTTTGTTTTTACGGTAATAATAATATCTTCAAGACTATTATCTTCAGCTTCTAATGAAACTGTAATAATTTGGTCTTTTGCTGTATTGATTAAAACTTCTTTTGTTTTGTATCCAACATAAGATATTTCTAAAGTGTGAATTCCTTCTGGTGCATCTAAAATAAATTTTCCATTTTCGTCAGAGCTAGCTCCAATTTCCGTACCTTTAATTACAATTGTTGCGTAGGCTAAAGGTTCATTGTTAGAACCTTGATCTGTAATTGATCCTTTTATTGTTTTGACGTTTTGTGCGTAAGTTGCAAAACATAATAAAAGAGTTAATAATAAAAATCTAAATTTCATGTGTGTGTGTTGTTAATTTTGAAGCAAAGGAATTGCATATTTATTATTACAACGTTACATGGAAATTAAGAGTTTGTTCAGTTAATGTAAGGTTAATGTTACTATATTAAATAATTGTAAACTCACTTTTTGAAGCATATTTATCTCTAACTTTACAATCAAATAACAACACTAAAACGAATGAAGAATAAAGATATTAAGATATTATTAGTCGATGACGATATCGATATTTTAGAAATTGTAGGATTTAATTTAGAAGCAGAAGGCTACGAAATTATCAAAGCTCATAATGGTAAAGAAGCGGTTCAAATAGCTAAAAAAGAAATTCCTAACTTGATTATTTTAGATGTGATGATGCCAGAAATGGATGGTATCGAAGCTTGTGAAAATATAAGAAAGATACCAGAATTGAAACGTACAATAATTACGTTTTTAACTGCTAGAGGTGAAGATTATTCTCAAGTTGCAGGTTTCGATTCGGGTGCTGATGATTATATTACTAAACCGATTAAACCAAAATTATTAGTTAGTAAAGTTAAGGCCTTATTAAGAAGAGTTAAAGAAGAACAACCAATTAACGATGTTTTAAACGTTGGTAATATTGAGATAAACCGCGAAGAATATAAAATTGTTAGCGATGGTAAAGAAATTATTTTACCAAGAAAAGAGTTCGAATTATTCTATTTGTTGGCTTCAAAACCAGGTAAAGTTTTCAAAAGAGAAGAAATTTTAGATAAAGTTTGGGGTAACGAAGTAATTGTTGGTGGACGAACGATTGATGTTCATATCAGAAAGTTAAGAGAAAAAATTGGTGACGACTTATTTAAAACGATAAAAGGAGTAGGTTATAAATTAGAAATTTAATGACGTTAAAATATAAAAAATCTTATCGCTTTGCGATTAAATCAACTTCACTAATCACAATTTTTTCAATTGTGATTTTGTTGTTTTTGCAATATTTGTTTTTTGAAATTAATTTCTTTTTCACATTAGTTTTCGCTGTCTTATTTTTTGTTTTTTCTTTTTTTGTGATTCAATTTAGGGTTGAAAAATTTATTTATCACGGAATTGAAAACATTTTCAATAAAGTTTCAATTCTTGATAAATCTGTACTTAGAAGCAATCCAATTACAACAGATATGCAAACCTTAATGAGCGAGGTAAATAAATTTGCTACCGATAAAAAAATTGAAATAGAATCATTAAAAGTTCGAGAAGAATACCGTCGAGAATTTATTGGGAATGTTGCTCACGAACTTAAAACGCCTTTGTTTACTGTTCAAGGTTATATTTCTACATTAATTGATGGTGAAATTGAAGATGAAAAAATAATTGAAAAATATCTGAAACGTGCTGAGAATGGGGTAGAGCGATTGATTGAAATTGTGGCCGATTTAGATATGATTACTAAATTGGAATCGAGCGAATTAAAATTGGATGTTACCCGTTTTGATATCGTTGAAGCTTTCAAAGATGTTTTTGATATGTTTGAACTAAAAGCAGAAGAAAAAGATATCGCTTTAATGTTTGATAAAGAAAATTATCGCAAAATTTTTGTCAAAGCAGATAAAGAAAAAATCAGTCGCGCTATTGTTAATTTGGTTGAAAATTCGATTAAATACGGAAAACCAAAAGGAACAACAGAAGTTAGTTTTGTTCATTTGACCGATAATAAATTAATGGTTCGAGTTACCGATGATGGTTTAGGAATTGATAAAAAACACATCAATCGAATTTTTGAACGTTTCTATCGAATCGAATCGAGTCGTTCTCGTGAAGTTGGTGGTTCTGGTTTAGGACTTTCCATTGTAAAACACATTATCGAAGCCCATGATGAGCATATTTATTTAGAAAGTAAACTTGGTTCGGGCTCAGAATTTTCCTTTACGATTCAAAAATCAGCAATGTCATAAAATTCAGAGTTTTTTGTGACTTCAATTAAATGCGAAATTTATTTTATATTTTTGCATAAAATTTAAAAAAGTGGGAAGTAAAAATAAATTAAAACGATTCAGAGAAAACGAAACATTCGGAAATGTGTTTCAACCAACTCGTGAAGATATCGTTGATACTGTTTTTCCTTTAAAAGGAAATTGGAATAAAGATGTTTTTAAAAACGATAATCCGATAGTTTTAGAATTAGGTTGCGGAAAAGGTGAATATTCTGTTGGATTGGCGGCTCGTTATCCGGAGAAAAATTTTATCGGAATTGATATCAAAGGTGCACGTTTTTGGAGAGGTGCAAAAACAGCGGTTGAAAACGGTTTAAATAACGTTGCTTTTATTCGTACACAAATCGAATTAATCGAAGATGTTTTTGCAGAAAACGAAGTTTCAGAAATTTGGATCACTTTCCCAGATCCACAAATCAAATACAAAAGAACCAAACATCGTTTGACTAACGCTGAATTCTTACAACGTTATAAAAAAATTTTAAACGAAACGGGAGTTGTAAATTTAAAAACGGATAGCGAATTTATGCACGGTTATACGTTGGGATTATTGCATGGTGAAGGACATGAAGTGATTTATGCAAATCACGATGTATATAAGAATGAAGGTGCACCTGAAGTAGTTACCACAATTCAAACGTTTTATGAATCGCAATATTTAGAAATAAATAAAGCGATAACTTATATCCAATTCCGTATAAAATAATGTTATATGTTTATCCATTTTTAGTTGGATTATTTGCTTCCATTGTTGGTACAGCTTTACCAGGTTTGCTTAATGCTACCATTGTAAAAATTGCTGCTAATGAAGGACGTAAAAAAGCATATATATTTACTTCGGGTGTTTTATTGGTTATTTTTTTTCAAACCTATTTAGCTGTAAATTTTGCTCGATTAATTGATAAAAGCGAAGTTGCATCAGAAATTATCCAAGAAATCGGATTAGCCATTTTTACGATTCTTACTTTGTATTTTTTGATTTTTGCAAGAAGACCAAAAAAAGTAAAAATTAAAAAGGAAAAAAGTGGAAAAAGGCGTTTTTTTTACGGAATGTTTTTGGCAACAATAAATATGTTTCCGATTCCGTATTATGTTTTTGTGAGCATTACTGCTGATCAATATATGAATTTTGAATTTAGAAATCCCTTTACATCTTTGATTTCATTGGGTGTAACTTTAGGTTCAGGTTTTGTTTTTTTAATGTATCTTAATTATTTTAAAAACAAGTCAATGGAAGAAAGTTTTATTCTCAAGAATATTAATTTTATTATTGGTTCGATTACTGGTTTTATATCCATTTTTACAGCATTTAAAATATTTAATTAAAAGAAAGTTTCGGCTTTCTTTTTTTTGTTTAAATCGTTTTATAAGCTAAATGTAATCACGAGTTTTGGTTTTTATTTTTTAAATATTTTTTACGAATATAGAAAATTGTTGGAATCACAATCGCACAAGCAACTCCAAATGAAACGAGTTCTATAATTTGATTGAACCATTTGTACGAATACAAGATTTGGACATAGATAAATCTAATTATAAATAAAACATTAATTCCTGATATAAAATACCATAAACATCCTTCAACCCAAAAAATTGAAGTATCGCTAGCGCTAGAGGTATAAAGTTCTTCGCTAGAAATAAATTTGTAATAAAAAACTAAACTTACAAATTGAAAAAACAATATTAATACTCCCATGATTTGATTTACTTTATAATTAAAAAAAGTTGTTGTTTAATGTCAGGTTTTGACTAGTATAAATAATTTTGCTCACAACTTTGCAGGCAAAACAATAAATTGAAAAACACTGATATATTCTTCATTATCTAATAACTTCTAATGGACCTCCTGCTTTGGGACGATGGAAGTATAAAGTATATAAAGTATATTTATCAATTCCTTGTTTATCTTTAAAACTTACCCAAAGTGTTGATTTTTTATACGAGTTGTTAATTAGTTCAATAATTTTCCCGTTTCCGTAATATTTTAAAGAATAATTCTCTAACGGTTGTGTTCTGGAGTTTTCTCTTCCCCATGTATCAATAAAATTATCAACATATTCTTTATTCAAATTTGCATTAAAAAAATTTACATTAGCAAATTCTTTTTCAGATTTTAAATTAGATTCTGCAATTTTATCAAGTTCACGGTTTTGAATCCACTTTTTATATTTTTCATACTCTTTAAGTAGTTCAGCTTGCAATAGCTTAGGATCTTCTTTAGATAAATCTACACTCTTTTGCCAACCTTCTACCTCATAAGGTACATCTGCATAAAAAGTTCCTGAATATTCTACATAAGGTTTACCCGCGTCTGCAAATACATTCTTCCCTGTTTCTTCATCTTTTTTTAATGGAGCTTCAAATTCAAAGAGTTTTCCGAATCTTTTTTCTATATCTCCGTTTTCTTTAAATTTTATGCCTTCTATTGCCAACTCAACTCTTGCACCATCTTGTATTGCTGGTCTTGTTATAGATACTACTTTACCATCAATCTCTTTCTTATCATGTACAGGATACACTCTTATTTTCCATGTTTGTTCTCCTTTTTTTAAAATAGCTGTATTAATGGGTGCGCTTTCGCTTAGAGATCCGTCTCCTTCACCATAATAGGTCATAATAGGAAAATCGTTAATTAAAAGTTCAAAATTACACCCCCCTATAAAATAGATTGCTCTATAACTAATTGCTTTATCTCTATGTTTTACTTCTTTATATAGGTTTCCTAAAATATCATTTACTTCTTTGTTCATTGATTTTGTATTTTGCGCACAGCTTTGTAGGCTGATTACACTGATGATTAAAATTAAAAATTTGTACATTATTATATTGATTATTTATTCTTTATTGGAAGAGAAATAGAATTTCTCAAATTTTTTAGGTTCTTTCCAAGCATCTATTGCCTGCCATTTAAACTCATTTTTACTTGAAACAGAGCCTATTGGTGTTCCATTACCTGTTTCTGTCTTACCCTCTAAATCCAAATATCCTTTTACTTCCAAACCTTCAAAGGTTAACTCAGGGTCTATATACCAACCATTATCATCCGCATCTATCGGTGCCTTACCTGTCCATTTGGCAGTTGCTTCTGCTCCTAGTTTACCTTCACCTGTTAAAATTACTCTAACAAAAGGTACTTTTCTTTTAATTTTTATTTCAATGGCTATTTTCAGTTTAAACTCGATATCGCATTTTAATTCACCTACTTGTTTATCGTTGGCATTGCGGTCTTCTTTATTAAAGCTATTCTCTTTGGTTTTGGTATTCAAGAAACCTTGTATTTTGCCGCCAAAAGAGCCTTCTGCGCTAAGTTCGCAAGTAATTTTACTCCCATCTCCCATTATAGCCAAGGTAATGTCTGCAGCGGCGATTACTGCCATCGCTACAGGATGGGCGCGCTGTGCCAATGCCAAAAAATCTAGAGTTATTTTTAGCCCCACCAGAGGAGAAAGCTCCAAAACTCCCTGCAAGATCACGCCTGTCTGGTTGTAGTAAGGGCCGTGGAGATCTATATTTTCTAAAAACCACTCGAACTGGGCTTCTATGTTAGGTTTCTCGACCTCTTTACTCGCAATAGAACGGGTAAGGTTTTTTTTATGCTCATTGGATAGGCTATCTACTCTTCTTTGTAGGTTATCCATATCATTTTTTGCTTTTTATCTTTGTCTTGCTGTGGTTGCTTTAGAGTATCGCGATCTTGCCTCATCAAGGTGTCGTCTGGAGGTCGCTAACTCTCTATTACCTCTTTCTGCGGCTCTTTCTGCGGCT
>NZ_RQVQ01000008.1:0-17503 GCF_003865405.1 Paenimyroides tangerinum | reverse complement strand
GCTCTTTCTGCGGCTCTTTCTGCGGCTCTTTCTGCGGCTCTTTCTGCGGCTCTTTCTGCGGCTTCTCTTTGGGCTTCTGTTGGCTGTTGAGCATCCGGATCGGGGTCTGTTTTCTTCACCTAAGAAAACCTTATTCACAAATCTGCCAATAGCCCCCATCTTATCTAAAAGAGAATATACTTGTTTGGTAATATCTCCTGTAGCATTGTA
Source organism: Paenimyroides tangerinum (assembly GCF_003865405.1). Taxonomy (GTDB): domain Bacteria; phylum Bacteroidota; class Bacteroidia; order Flavobacteriales; family Flavobacteriaceae; genus Flavobacterium; species Flavobacterium tangerinum. The sequence goes on along the minus strand of NZ_RQVQ01000008.1, from coordinate 17,293 downwards.
ATATTCTTTTTTGTCTCAAGTAGCGGATAGAGAAATGCCAATACTTCTATCTTTCGAAGATGTCCATTTTTGCGGTTCTCTTTTAAATTTTGCATTGTTGGTATCTTTGTATCTTTGGTTGTTGATAAGTTCTTTCTCTATTTTAGAGTTCTTATAAGATAACTTTAGATTCCATGTGACATCTGGATAGGTTTTTATGGCAACAGCATGTTGCCACCCGCAAGTATGTGTTTGTATTTTATAGGTATTGGAAGGTACGCCTTCGCCTAACCAAAAGTATCTGAATATAGGGTTTACAGAGATACTCCAAAACTTAATAGGACTGTAATCATAAATAAAACGTGCTTTAAATTTCAGCTCTTTATCTGTTTTTGTATAAACTTCGAGGCTTTTGTTTAACGTGATTTCTGTTTTTGAACTTACATTTGTCTTTTTACCTCCAATTTGTACATTTAAAAAGCTGCTTCCGGAAATACTGCTTTTTTCTTCTTTTTCCGTGATGCCTTCGAACACTTTTTCAGGATATTCGATAATTTCGATAACACGTCCTTCGTGGTCGATAGGCGTGCCTTCAAAATTACATTTTGTAGTGTCTGTATCTAAAGATATTGAAATATTTGATGTATTATTGACAGTCCCTGCTACGAGTTCAAAAACATTGATTGGAGGTATAGATTTATCTTCTATTAGATCGACTTCTCTACTGCCATCGTTAACTTTAAAAAAATTGTAACGACAAGGTTGAAAAGCTTCAATATTGGTTTCCACATTATCTACAAAAACAGGTTTGTTTCCCATTTCAGGCATGCGAAAATCCGGTATTACATTTAATGAAGCTCTTAAAGGACAATTTAGTGTTACTGCTTTTCCAAAAAAATGTATGGTTGGATGTATCACAATTGTATGCTGATTCTTAAACCAAGCAGGATCTATAAAAAAGGTTAATACAGCTTTTTGTACAGAAAGACTAGTTTTGATTATTTCGATATTATTTTCCTTTTTTTTAGTTAATTGCTCATTGTCATTTTCTTTACTTGGGTCAATTAAATAACCAATTGTTGCCCCAAGAGGAGGTTGTGCTACATCATCTTTTGAGAATTGATAGATATCAATTTCCGAATAAAAAAAATCTTCAGACTCATTGATTTCATAAGTTGTTTCGGCATTGTCATCACCTTTAGACTTAGCATTGTCTTTATGTGAATTTATTACAAAACCTTCTTCGTAGGAGTTTGCTTTTAAGGTTTTGCCATTTTCTTTTAGCTCAATTCTTATGTTTTGTCCATATAAATCATAGGTGTAGATATGCAATTCTACTTTGCTTAATGTGGAAACCGTATTTTCGATTTTTTTTTATATTTTTATTTTCATCAAAACCATACCATTCTGCCGCAATGATTTTCGGGTCTTCTGGTTTCGAGTGGATGTAAAGGGTGTTTTTTGGATTATTAGTTGGAGAAGCTTCTTCAAAAAAAGGCTCAACTTTTATAAAACCGCCACCTAGAGCTTGATTACTCAAACTACGTTTAAGCGGTTTAGTTCCAATTGATATTTTTTTATTCCTAGCAACAGATTTTAGACTACTTTTATCGGATAATTCATAGCCCCAAACTACAGTTGAAAAATAGGTTTCTATATTGTCTTTTTCAATTTTTAACTCTTTTAATTTATCATTTTCTTTTTTGACTTTTTTATTAAATTTCTTTTCAGCGATTTTTAAATTTTCTTTATAGCTAACTTCGGCAAAAGAGATACTTTTTCCTTCATATGTCTCGGCTTTTATCCATTTTCCGCCTTCTTTATACCGTTCCTGAGATTGTCTGGATAGATAATCTTTTTCTATTCTTAAAGCTAAATCTAGATCTTTTATATTCTTTTCAATTGCTTTAATTTCAAGTTGATTATTGTTTATAGCGTCAATATACTCTTTTATACCAATTTCAAATGTAGTCTCTTTTGTAACAGTTAACGAATTATAAACAGAATTGAATTCTCCAACTTTGGTATCCAATAATATCGGAGTTAAGGGTGTTTTTTCCATTTGTTTAATTATCTAATTGATCTGAATCTCTAATAACTTTTTTTAAATTAACAAAAGGCAAAAATTCAACTAAAATGTCATTATCTGCATTGTCAATGTTTTGTTGTGTTAGTTCGGCTGTTTGTCCATGATCATTTATTTTTATACTTGGACTACCACTAATAGCACATATTCCTTTACTATCTTCTAACAAGGGATTGCCATTGTTTATTTTGTAAGTAATTTTTTTATATTGACCTGTCCATTCTTGTAAAATGGGAATGCAAGGTTTGTAACCAAAGGTTGTTGGTTGTAATTTGCACAAACCAAAGGTGTTGTTTTCGAAAGTCATCCCTATATCAACATGGGTAACAACTAATTTAGATGTCGCATTTTTGTCATTGATATAGTGTTTTGACTGTGTAAGTACTTTTAACTTATCTGGAAAATTGCCATATTGACACTCACAAATAGCGCCTTGGCATACGAGGTGTTTTTTGCTCATAATTATAGGATTGGTTTATTGATGTATAATATCTAATTCATAAACTTCAAAAATTATTTCTTGCTCTTGATTATTTTCATCATTACAAATTATTGTACCGTATATTGAATGAATTTTATGTGTGATTACATCTAATCTGTAACTTGAAACAAGTTTATTTTTCTTTTTTTTATTGTTTATTATTGTCTATGATTCTTCACCAGTTACTTTTAATAGAATATATCCAGCTCGAGTAAGTTTTTCTTGTAAATTAAATTGGATGTTTAAACTAATTGGATGATTTAATGAGGGTATTTTTAAATTAATTGAATCATTGTATATACCATTTGGATAAGCACGATAAATTGGTAAGAAATAAAATGTGTAAAAAAGATTTGAAAAAATTTCTTTCAAATAATTATTGGGTTTTTTAAAAAATGGATCAATCAATTCGGTGATTTGGCGAAAGACAATACTGTCATAGTAATGTTCTAATTTAGGAAATGTGTCGTTTTGCCAACGTTTTGCTATTTCTTCTTGGTTTTTAATTTCTAATATCTGTTGATAATTATTCGTCCTTATTAATAATGGATAAATTGCCAATTCTGTTTTTTCAAATAATTCTTCTACTACTTTATCAACTCGTGAATTGTTTAAATACGTTGTGTTTTTATTAATTTGAAAAAGATTTTGATGTAGTTTTTCAATATCGATAGTATAGTGAATTTTTTTATCCTGGGTTTTATTTTGATAAACTACTCCATATTCTGTTTTTCTAAATGTTTTTGGAGCATTTAATTTAAATTCTGAAAGTGTGCTTTTTAAATAATTCTCATATCTATCTATGGGTAAATAAATATATTCAATGTATTGAGGGAAATACCCATAAATAGTTTCTAGATAGGCACAATGCGCATTATGAAATAGACGTAGTTCTTCTTTGTCTATTTCATATTTTAAAGCTACACTTACTATATTTTCGTGGTATTGTAGTTTTAATTTGTGATAATTCATTTGTTTGTAAGTTGTTGGTTTATAAATATATAAATATTTTTTTTTATTTAACGTTTTTTATAAAAGTTTTTTAAGAGAATTGTTTTGCTAATTTAATCAAGTGTTTATTCGTAGATTTTTGCACTTTATTAACTTTATAGTTCAATAAATTCGTGTTATCTTTGTATCTTAAAATAATTCTATATAACTACTTGGTTTCAAGTAAAAAACAAGATAAATTATATCTATAAAAGATGAAATTAGATCGTAAAGAAATTCTTTCAGTATTAGAAACTATTTCTATTGCTGGAGAAGGTAAAAATATGGTAGAAAGTGGTGCGGTTCAAAACGTTATGACTTTCGGTGATGAGGTTGTTGTTGATGTAACTTTACAAACACCAGCAATGCACATTAAAAAAAGAGCAGAATCGGATATCACAAATTTAATTCACGAAAAATTTTCTGCTGATATTAAAGTTAAAGTAAACATCAAAGTTGAAGCTCCAGAAAAACCTGAAATCAAAGGGAAATCAATTCCAGGTATTTCTAATATTATTGCAGTTTCTTCTGGTAAAGGTGGTGTTGGTAAATCTACAGTTACTGCAAATTTAGCTGTTACTTTAGCAAGTATGGGATTCAAAGTTGGAGTTTTAGATGCGGATATTTACGGACCTTCAATGCCAATTATGTTTGATGTAGAAAAATCACGTCCAATCTCTGTTGAAGTTGATGGAAAATCTAAAATGAAACCAATTTTAAGCTATGGTGTAGAAATTCTTTCAATCGGATTTTTCACAAGTCCAGACCAAGCGGTGATTTGGAGAGGTCCAATGGCTTCAAAAGCATTAAACCAAATGATTTTTGACGCAGATTGGGGAGAATTAGATTTCTTGCTTTTAGATTTACCTCCAGGAACAGGTGATATTCATTTATCATTAATGCAATCATTACCAATTACAGGTGCTGTTGTAGTTTCAACTCCGCAAGCGGTTGCTTTAGCAGATGCTAAAAAAGGAGTGTCAATGTTTATGGCTGAAAGTATTAACGTTCCAGTACTTGGAATTATTGAAAATATGGCGTATTTTACACCTGCTGAATTACCAGAAAACAAGTATTATATTTTTGGACAAGAAGGTGCAAAAAATTTAGCGCAAGATTTAGAAGTTCCTTTCTTAGGAGAAGTTCCAATTGTACAAAGTATTCGTGAAGCAGGAGATTATGGTCGTCCAGCAGCTTTGCAACAAGATTCTCCAGTTGGAGAGGCATTTGTTCAAATTGCTCGTAATGTGGTTGAACAAGTTGTTTATCGTAACGAATCACTTCCGCCAACAGAAGCTGTGAAAATTACAACAATGGCTGGATGTTCTTCAGTTAAAAAATAATCGTTAAGATTTAAATATAAAAATATGTCTGCAGAAAATATTAGATTGAATGTAGAAAAAGCATTAGAGGAAATTCGCCCATTTTTAAATTCTGATGGAGGAGATATTTCGCTAATTTCTATTGAAGACAATAAACACGTGACTGTTCGTTTAGAAGGTGCTTGTACATTGTGTAGTGTGAATCAAACAACTTTAAAAGCTGGTGTTGAAACAACTATTAAAAAGTACGCTCCAGAAATTGAAACAGTTGTAAATATAAGCGAAGAATAAGAAATTTTTGATTCAAAACAGTGATGAATAGCTGATATTTATCACTGTTTTTATGTTTGAATATTTTTAATTTTGCCAAAATTTAAAGAGATGATTGAAACTGATATATTAATAATCGGAGCTGGACCTACTGGTTTGTTTGCTGTGTTCGAAGCTGGATTATTAAAATTAAAATGCCATTTAATTGACGGTTTACCTCAACCTGGAGGACAGTTAACCGAATTATATCCTAAAAAACCTATTTTCGATATTCCTGGTTATCCATCTGTTGGAGCTGCAGAGTTAATCGATAATTTAATGGAACAAATTAAACAATTTGAACCAGGTTTTACTTTAAATGAAGTTGCTGAAACGATTGATAAATTAGAAGACGGAACTTTTATTGTTACAACAAATAAAGGAACAAAACATCACGCTAAAGCTGTTGCAATCGCTGGTGGTTTAGGAAGTTTTGAACCCCGTAAGCCTTTAATTGATAACATTGCTTTTTACGAAGATAAAGGTGTTGAATATTTTGTTAAAAACCCTGAATTATTCCGTGATAAGAAAATCGTTATCGCTGGTGGTGGTGATTCTGCTTTAGATTGGAGTATTTTCTTGGCAGAAGTCGCTTCGAGCGTAACTTTAGTTCATAGAAGAAATGAATTTCGTGGAGCTTTAGATTCTGTGGAGAAAGTTCAGGAATTAAAAAAACTAGGTAAAATCAATTTAATAACTCCAGCTGAAATTGTTGAAATCCACGGAGAAAATCACGTAAGTGCTTTAACACTTCAGATTGGAGAAGATAAACAGCAAATTGAAACCGATTATTTTATTCCTCTTTTCGGTTTAACACCAAAGTTAGGTCCGATTGCAAATTGGGGATTAGAAATCGAAAAGAACGCGATTAAAGTTAATAATGCTTTAGATTATCAAACGAATATTGATGGCGTTTATGCAATTGGCGATGTGAATATTTATCCAGGAAAATTGAAGTTGATTTTGTGTGGATTTCACGAAGCAACATTAATGTGTCAAAGTGTTTATAATCGAATCAATCCAGGAAAAAAATATGTATTGAAATATACTACAGTTTCTGGAATTGATGGATTTGATGGAACACGTAAAGAAGCTGAAAAAGCAGTTGTTAAATCGATTGATTAAATTAGAAAACTAAAATTTTAATGAACGATATTAAAATTACAATTATAGACAGAGATGGCATTTCTCACGAAGTTGATGCGCCAACAGATATGAATATGAATATTATGGAATTGGTTCGTGCTTACGAATTAGCGCCAGAAGGAACGATTGGTATTTGTGGCGGAATGGCAATGTGTGCTTCTTGTCAATGTTATATTCTGAATGATGTTGATTTGCCTGAAAAATCTGATGATGAAGATGCTATGCTTTCTGAAGCGTTTAATGTAAAGGAAAATAGCCGTTTGGGATGCCAAATTCATATCACTCCAGAAATCGAAGGCTTGAAGGTAGAGTTAGCTCCAGAAAATTAATTTTAAAAATTATTAACAAAAAGTTTGATATTTTAATTCAAAAACACTAAGTTTATAAAAGTATTATGATTTAGAATTGTTTTAGATTTTTTATTGGATTTATTTTATTTTTACAGAAAAAAAAACGAATTGCGAAAATGCGATTCGTTTTTTTTGTTTTTAATCAATTTGTTCTTCAATTGCATTCCAAAGTAAATATCTTTTTTCCAAAGCTTCTTTTGAAATTGAAAGCACTTCTTGCCATTTTTGTTCGTCTTCGCCACATAAATAGTCAATCATTTTAAAAGCCATCGGACCGTGTTCGTCTGCGTCAAGTTCAATATGTCTTTCAAAATAATAAATTAGTTTGCTTAAATCGGTTTCTGGAAAATTGATTTGAAAGTTTTTTAATATTTCTGTAAACATATCCGGAATTAAATCTTCTCTACCGAATGTGAACGCAGCAGCAATTTCATGAGTTTTTCCTCTTTCTATTACATCGAAACTAAAATTCAAAAATGACTTAATATTTGGGTGTAATTCGCTTTTTTCTATAACTTCAAAAATTGAATTTCCATTTCTTACTTCATTAATAAAATTCAGAACCATTGTTGTATTTGCATTTGAATCTCTCATTGCATCGATATACATCTCAAAATGGCTCAATCTACTACCGTCAATTGCTAAATCAGATTCTTCGGCTAATACGATTTCGTTTATTAAATATCTAGTTTCTGGATTTTCACTTGCAAACCATGGTGTTGTAGTGCAAGTTAATTTTTGTTGAAGTGCTTTTAGAAGCGACATAAAATCCCAAACGGCATAGACATGGCCTTCTAAGAATTTTTGTAAATCTTCAATTTTTTCAATCTTTTTATAGAGTGAATGTTTTAATAATAGATTACGTTCTTCTTTGATTAGTTCGTTGACTTTCTGAATATTCATGTTGTTTATTGTTTAATCAAATTTAAGATTTTGATTTTTGATTATTCTATGAAATTAGAATATTAAGTTTATAATTGAAGTTCTTGTTGTATTTTGTTTTTAAAGTGTTTTATTTTTTGTTAAAAAGTTTTTTTTACTGATTTTAATTTAAAATATACAAATAAAGTTTAAGGAAATAATAATTTACTTACATTTGACAGATTTTTTTAAAGTATAAAAATGAAAATGTTGCTTAAATATATGAAATGGGGATTGTATCTATTAACCATTTTATTTGTAGGATATTTTATTGCGTTATTGAGTAACGAGGAATTAGCGTCATTATTAAATGATAAATATGATTTTTATCTTTATTTGCAGATGGTTCATATTTTCTTGTCATTAAGTGTTTTGTTCGTTATTTGGTCTAACGATTTGTATGATAAATGGCATAAAATCGACCAAACATTAATTGTTGTTTTTTTCTCAATAATTGGTTTATGGATTTGGTTTGTGAAATTTTATCCAAAATTTTCAAAATTCGAAAAAGATAAGTTAGATGACTAACATTACGATTTAATAAAAAAAAATCCTGAAGCTTAAAAACTTCAGGATTTTGTCTTTATGTCAATTATTCTTATTTAAAAGCAGGGAAACCTGTTACGTCCATTCCTGTGATTAATAAGTGAATATCATGTGTTCCTTCGTAAGTAACTACAGATTCTAAATTCATCATGTGACGCATGATAGAATATTCGCCTGTGATTCCCATTCCGCCTAACATTTGACGTGCATCACGAGCAATGGTTAAAGCCATATCAACATTGTTACGTTTTGCCATTGAAATCTGTGCAGTTGTTGCTTTACCTTCGTTACGTAAAACTCCTAAACGCCAAGTTAATAATTGAGCTTTCGTAATCTCAGTGATCATTTCAGCTAATTTCTTTTGTTGTAATTGAGTTGCTCCAATAGGTTTATCAAACTGAATACGTTCTTTTGAATAACGTAAAGCTGTATCGTAGCAATCCATTGCAGCTCCAATAGCTCCCCAAGCAATTCCGTAACGAGCCGAATCTAAACAACCAAGTGGTGCTCCTAATCCAGATTTGTTAGGTAATAAATTTTCTTTAGGAACTTTTACGTTGTCAAAAATTAATTCTCCAGTTGCAGAAGCTCTTAGCGACCATTTGTTGTGTGTTTCTGGAGTTGTAAAACCTTCCATTCCACGTTCAACAATTAATCCATGAATTCTACCTTCTTCATTCTTAGCCCAAACAACAGCGATGTCTGCGAAAGGTGCGTTAGAAATCCACATTTTAGCTCCGTTTAATAAATAATGGTCACCCATATCTTTAAAATTCGTAACCATTCCACCAGGGTTTGATCCGTAATCTGGTTCAGTTAGACCAAAACACCCAATCATTTCTCCAGTAGCTAATTTTGGAAGATATTTCATGCGTTGTTCTTCGTTTCCGTATTTCCAAATTGGATACATTACTAAAGAAGATTGAACCGATGATGTAGAACGAACACCTGAATCTCCACGCTCAATTTCTTGCATGATCAATCCATAAGAAATTTGGTCTAAACCAGCTCCGCCGTATTCAACTGGAATATATGGTCCAAAACCTCCGATTTCACCTAAACCTTTTACAATTTGGTGTGGGAATTCAGCTCTTTGAGCATATTCTTCAATAATTGGAGAAACTTCTTTCTTAACCCAAGCTCTTGCTGAGTCACGTACTAATTTATGTTCTTCTGTAAGTAAATCGTCTAATAAGTAATAATCTGGTGCCTGAAATAAATCCGGTTTCATAATAATAAATTAATTAGTTGAGCTACAAAAATACTTATAATTAGTAGAAATACAATTTTTATTTATTGAAAGTGTATTTTTTTGTTGATTTGATGAATTTTTACAAAACAATTGCTGGTTTTGATTTTTTTTGTAAATTCATAAAAACTTATATTATGAAAAACAAATACATTTTATTAATGCTAGCTTTTACGGTTTTCTCTTGTACAATTGATGATTCTGTAGATATTAAGGAAGAGGAGTCATATGTTCCGAAATTTCCTTTTGAAAAATTAGATCAAACTAATTTTAATAATGCATCTAGCGTTTTAACTGCTACGCCAACTAATGTTAGATTGGATTCTGTTGTTAATATTCGTTATTATAAATTTAATCCTATAACCAATTTGAGTGATTATGATTCAAATGCATTGAATGCACATGATAAAGCCTACGCTCCGCCACCTCCTGAGCCTACTCACAGAAGTTCGGATCATTTTCATTACAACGAAAACAAACAATTAACTTCTATTTATTCATATTCTAACTATGATTATACAGATGTGGATTTATCAGTTACAGGGGAGCTTCAATATATACGAGTTTTCGATTATGACAATCAGAATAATTTAATAACAAGTGGTTATCAAGAAACGAATGATTCAGAAACAATTATTAATCAAAAAGAATTTTTTTATACCAATTTAAATGTATTAAAAGAAGTGATTCAGAATGATTGGACAAAAAAGATTGAAAGAAGTAATAACCAGTTAGTAATTGAGCAATTTTCATCTGAAAGTGAATGGAAATATAATAGTATATACTTTTTAGACTCATTCAATAATTTAACTCGATATATTTATCAGCCTAGTACTTTATATGAATTTAAAGATGAATTCTTTTATCCAAAAAACATTTTTAATCCCTTTGCAAATCTATTTCCTGAGAATTTTTATTCATTTTTAGTTTTAGGGGAATCTCAAGGAGGTTTTTCTCATTTTTCAGCTAAATCAGCAGCTAATTATTATCAACAAATACAAGTAAATTCACAAGGTTTTCCTGAAGTTGTGCAAAGTGGAAGTTATGATAATGGTAGTCGAACTATGTATTATTATTCAAATAATTAAAACTAAAAAGTCGAACTATTGTTCGACTTTTTAGTTTTAATTATTTTTTTATGAATTTTGAAGTTCCTCTTCCTTCATTAGTTTTGATTTCTATGACATAAGTTCCAGTTGCCAAGTTAGAAACGTCTAATGTTGAGCTGTTTTGGAAAGATTTTACTTTTCTTCCGGTTAAATCAAATATAGAAACTTCATTAAGCTCTAATCCGTTTACAGCTGAGATGTTTAATTCTCCAGAAGTTGGGTTAGGGAAAATTGTGAAGTTTTCTTTAAAGAATTCCTCGTTTGATGCAGTAGTAATTGCGGTTACTTCTATATCATCTATTTCCATACTAAAAACATCTGAAGTACCATGATGTCTAAATGCTACATAAATACTTTGTCCAGCAAATGAGCTAATATCTAATGTTCGTTGTGTAAAAGTATTTATGCCGGCTAACGATTCTTCTGTAAAATTAGTTGTAGAAGCTAACATAGAAGAAGTTGTGTTAGAGTTGCTTACGTAAACGCTGTATTTCTCTTCATCATATTCTTCATCTGCAGCTGAAACTTTCCATTTTAAAGTTATTGTTTGTCCAGAATAATTAGAAAGATTGATATTTGGTGTGAATACCCAGTTGTCTGGTGTTAAGGCACCTATGAATTCACTCCAAGAGGTCGATCTTAAACATGGTGTTGGATATCCAATAGCAGGTACTCCTTCATTTGTAATTTGTACAACTGACCAATTAAATGTGTCACCATCTGAATCAACTAATGTCCATCCACTAGGCATTGAAATCGGGGTTGCATTAAAGTTTTCAGAAAAAACGGTAGTTTGAGCTTGAGTTGTCAAGTATGAAGCTAATAAAAGAGCACTAAGTAGTAATTTTTTCATAATTTTAAGTTTTTATATTTATGTTAAGTTATGAAAAAAAAGTCAATATGTTATTTTTTTTATGAAATTTTTTGGTTTTTTTGTCTGTTTTTTATTTGGTTGAGTAAAAAAAATCAGCTGTTAAAGCTGATTTTTACATTTTTATATAAAAATCTTTAGTTAGATTTTTATATTCTTCGGTATAATTATGTCGTTCAATCTCAATAATCAATTCATCAATTAAAGGATTTTGTTCTAAACGACAAAACGCTAATAAACTTCGTTTGATTTCTGATGAAGGTGTTCCTTTTACTCTAGTGATTTTAAGAGGAAATAAGTTAACGGATTTAGCTAAAGCGATAAAATTTTCTTCTTCCTTAAATGGAATAATAACAGAAAAGATTCCGTTGTCTGATAATAAAGCTTGAGCTGATTCGATTAACTCATCAAAAGGAAGTGCTTCTTGAAAACGTGCTTGATCTCTTTTTTCATCTCCTGAAGAATAATTTTCTGAATAAAAAGGTGGGTTTGATATGATTAAATCATATTCTTCTTCCTCTTCAAAAAGTTCTTCGGTATACTCATTTAAATCTGCATGAAAACAAAATAAACGGTCATTCCAAGGACTTACTTCAAAATTTTCTACACATTGTTCGTAAGTATCTTCGTCAATTTCAATGGCGTCGATTTGTTCTGCGTTACTGCGTTGAGCAATCATTAAACCAATTAATCCAGTTCCAGCTCCAATGTCTAAAACATTGTAGGGATTATTGATTAACGGAGTCCAAGCGCCAAGTAAAACTCCGTCGGTTCCAACTTTCATTGCGCAGCGATCTTGGTTGATTGTAAATTGTTTGAATGTAAACATGTTTGATGTTTGTGATAAACTCAAAAAGATAATTATAAAAAATAGATTTTAGTTGATGTATAAATCTACTAATCCATCAGGTGTATTTAAATGAATGGTTTTATTTTCACGATCTAGTTTAATGATAAATTCGTCTATCATCGGAACTAAGATTTGAATGTCATTGTATTCGATTTCGAATAGCGTTTGAGCATTTGAATCGTTTACGGCAGTTATGTTTCCGATAAATCCAAGACGTTGATCTTGAACTTCGAATCCTATAATTTCGTGAAAATAAAATTTGTCGCCTTCAAGTTTAGGTAACATAGAAAGAGGTAAGTAAACTTCGCAACCGATGATTCTGTCGGCATCTTCTTCAGAACTCATATCTTCGAAAAGAACGCGAAGAAATTTTGTTCTGTGAATGGAAGCGTTTTCAATAAAAAATGGAACCAATTGTCCGTTGAATTCAACGAACATTGATTCCAAATCTTCATACATTTCGGGTTCGTCTGTGTCTAAAAAAACAAGCACTTCGCCCTTGAAACTAAATTTCTTAGCGATTTTACCTAAATAAAAACAATCTTTTTTACGCATTTAAAATCGCTTTAAAAATTATGCTTCAGTTTCTTCTGTAGATTCTTCAGTTGCAGGAGCTTCAACTTCAGCCGGAGCCTCAGCAGCAGCTTTTGCTTCTAAAGCAGCAGCAACACGTTTAGCGTTAACTTCTTTTTCAGCCTCTAAAGCTTTAGCTTTCGCAGCAGCTTTATTATCAGCTAAACCTGAAGTTTTTGTGTTTAATTTTGCGTCTTTTTCTTCTAACCAAGCAGCGAATTTAGCATCAGCTTGCTCTTGAGTTAAAGCACCTTTACGAACACCTCCGTTTAAGTGGTGTTTTAATAAAGCACCTTTGTAAGAAAGAATAGCTTTAGCTGTGTCAGTAGGTTGAGCACCTTGGAATAACCATTTTGCAGCAGAATCAACATTTAAGTCGATAGTTGCAGGGTTAGTGTTTGGATTGTAAGTTCCGATTTTTTCTAAGAATTTACCATCTCTTTTTGCGCGTGCATCAGCAGCTACTACCCAGTAAAAAGGTTTTCCTTTTTTACCGTGTCTTTGTAATCTAATTTTTACAGACATAATCTATTGATTTAATTGAGGTTCCCGACCTCGTTTATTTAAGTGTGCAAATATAGTGTTTTATTTTTTATTGTGAAACAACTTTGATTTTTGATTGAATAAATATGATTTTTTTTTTAAATGTTTTTTTGTTTTAAAAATATGTCTTTGTTAGATAATAAATCTTCGTTTTGGTTGTAATTTAAAAAATACCAGTATAAATTATTTCTGAATATGTTTCTTTTTCTCCAAGTTCAATTATTTCTTGGATGTCACTTTCATTCAAATTCCAATCTATACAAAGCATATAGTTTATGATGTTATCAGAAACATTTTTATAACAAGTTTTATCTATGTTTTTTACAACAATTTCTTTGTTGCTATTTTCTGTATTATTATTTGGAATGAATTTTTTATCACTTGTATTGCAAGAAACAAATGATATTAAAAACATCAATTTAAAAAGGAAGAATGCTTTCATAACTATTCAATTTTTTCTTATTTTAAAGAATCTTCGATTGTTAACTTCTAGATTTCAACAATAGTTTGCTAAACTCAATAAAAGATTCTTTTGCACCATTTGGTAAAGTTTCTAACACATTTTGATTGTCTTTATTCAATACTTTCGTAATATTATTTTTCGAATCATAAATAAAATCGTATGATTCTTGAAATGTTTCGGATAATTCTTCATCAATGAAAGTTTCAATTTTGAATTTTACCGTTGCTATTTGTTCTTTGAACTGAATGTTTTCTACAGAATATCTCATTGCACATCCCGAACCACAGCTAAAAACAAATGATTTATTAATTAAGTTTGAATTATCTTCTATGTTGTTATTGTATTCATAATTAGGTAAATAGGAGGTTTCTGTTTGTTTTTCTTGTTCTTTACAAGAAAAACAAACTATCAATAGCAATAGAAAAATAAATTTAAGATGTTTCATTTTCATTTTTTAAAATGTTAATTAATCTTAGATTCAACTAATAAATATATCTCTAATAGAAATATAAACAACCCAAAAATTAATCTTGTTAGATAATGCACTTCGGATATTTTTATTACAAAATCTCTCGAATATTTGACTTTTAGTTCAAATGTTTTCAAATGCTATTTTTGACTTATCTTATATAATATTTTATTCGTCGTTTAGAAGACAAGAAGGTAAAGTATTACAAGGAACATATGATTTTCTGTTTAGCTCTTTTCCACTTGCGTCATAATTTATCCATTCTCCACAAGGACATTCCTCACTGCCTTCATAAGATTCATGATGATTTGTGATTGATTTTATTATTTTTGAATTTTCATAAAATTCTTTTTCAATTTTATAAATAACCTTTTCACTACAAAATGTGTCAGTACTATAATGATAAATTTCTTTAATAATGGCTCCTTTATTGTTCCAATAAAATTCTTTACCTTTTATTCCAATACAACCTCCAATGTCATCGATTGTCCATTGATGAATTTTTTTTTCGTTCTCATTGAATTCGATATTTATTTCTGGATAATTGTTATAATTAATCGTTTTTAATTTCAATAAACCTTCTTCATCATAATGTAATTTTACATTTTTATTTCCTTCAAATTCAGATAATAAAAGATTCTTAGTTTTTTTATTAGAATAATAATTTATTTCTAAAGTGTCGATATTCGTTTGTTCAATAAATGCTAATTTTGGAGTTGAAATACACTTCTTACAAGATATATTCATCAGAATAACCAAAATGAGGATGATGTTTTTAATCATGATTGATGTTTTTAATTATAGCTTTTACTAAAATAGTTGCGATTCTTTCCTTATTTAAAATAATATTTTTTGCATCCAATGGATTAATTAAAAAAACTAATTCAATTAAAACCTTTTTTTTAGATTTATTAGAAGCTCCTAATAAACCTAAATAATTTCTTTGAATAAGTGAGTTCTCTTTAATATTGATAATGTCATATTTTAAGGAAATGGTATTTTTTATTTTTGGATTAAATCCTTTAAAATTTACTGTCCAATATTCGCTTGAATCTTTGCCGTTAAGATTGTGATATTAAAAATGAATAAATCTTATTTTAAAAATAAATAGTTTTCAAACTAGAACTAATTATTCACAATTCTGCTTTTGTGTACATAACCTTTTTTACCTTCTTTAGTTTGTACAAACCACCAATCTCCTGTATTATCTAGAACGTCAATTGCAGAACCAGATTTTATTTTTTGTAATATTTCAGAAGTTGCTGTTTTGTCTTTTCTGAGATTGGTAAAACCGTCTGAGTCTTGAATTATAGCTATTTGATTTTGAATAGTATAAATATATGTTTCGAAAAAAGGTTTGTATTTTACATCATAAATCAACAGTTCAGGGGCTTTGAGATTTTCAATTATAAGGTTATTTAGATAAGAATATATATTATAATATGTTATTGTTTCATTTTTCCAGTCTGTTTCATAAGAAGGTGAGAAATATGCTTCTATTTTGTCTGATTTTTTGATTAGTTCACTTTTTAGTTCTTTGATAGTAAAATCATCTACTAGTTTTTCTTTGATAAGTAATGAATTCTTTTCTATATTAATACTTGCTATATTATTATTAAAATATTCTTTATTTGTGAGAATAGCTAGAGGAAGACTTTGGTTAATGTAGTCTAGTAATTCATTTTGTTTATATTCGTAATCTCCTTTGATAAAATAATAAGGTTTGTATAGGAAAAGTTGATATAAAAATAAGTCATAACTTTCTAAATAATATCCTAGTTTATCATCATTAAATATATTTGATAAGATTTTATAGGAACGTATGTCATCTGATTGCTGTATTCGAACTAGAATCAATTTAATGAAAAAAGTTTGTTCGTATTCATTTTCTTCAAAACTCTTTTTATTCAAATAGTCAAAAAAAGCTGTTCTGTAATTTTGGTTGAGCAGTGAATCCACGGGAATTTGTTCTATATGTATATCATTATAGCTATATTTTTTAAATTCAATATCTTCAATAAAAGAATTATTCAGGTCTATACCATTTTTTAGATTATCATCTATAGTTGTATTATTAAGTTTTAGTTTATCATTTGATTTTTCTAGGCATCCGATTGTAAACAGAGAAAAAAGAATCAAAATAATATTTGTTATATTCTTCATTTTATTTTTTTTTATTTTCGGGTTAAATCCTTGAATATAAATCTGGTATAAGTATTTCTTCGTTATTTGTTGTTGTTAATATTAATCACACTTGATTTACTAACGTTTTACACAACGAAAATAATATATCTTGTAGTTTTATTTATTTCTGTTAATTACTCGCATTTTTCAAGAATGAGAGGTAGTTTTCCTCCGTTTTCTTTAATAAGAAGGAAATCTTTTCCAACAAACTCTAGTTTTTGCTTTTTAAGATTATACAAACCAATCCATTCTAATTTAGCTTTACCATCTTCTAATATTATTAATTTTCCAATAGGTTTGTTTTTGTCTATATCTTCATCAACTATTTTTAATTCATTTTCGTAGTAATTACGTTGTGAAGAAATACTTGAATATTTTAGAATATATTCATTTTTGTTTGAATTTTTTTCTATTTTAAGATTGATATAGATATCGTTTATACTGTATAAAGATAAAAAACCTTCGTCTTTATCGATATCAAGTTCTGTTAATTCATTGGCACAAATTATAGCCCACATTCCTTTTAAGTCAGAAGGACTGGTTGTGACTATTTCTGTTTTTATAGTTTTTTCCTGTATTCCATAATTGAAATAATCTTCTATACCCACGTATTCCTCAGAAAGATATCCGATTGGAATTCCACATTTTATTATTTTTCGATTGAGATTGTTTTTTTTAAGCTTAATGTTATTTTTATCAATTTCATATAAGTCCGTAATTTTAAAATAAACATCTTTAATATTGGTTGTCTTGATATTTCCTAAAGCGATTCCCTTTTTATTATTTTCAAACCTGAATTCGATTATTAGTACAAAGCTAACTGACTGGAATTTAGATGTTCAAATTTAATGG
>NZ_RQVQ01000079.1 GCF_003865405.1 Paenimyroides tangerinum | reverse complement strand
TACTTTTGCCCAAAGCTTATCGGTTAAACCATTTGGAACAGCTTTGAATGGCACAAACGCATCACCTACTTTTTTGTAATCGCTGGTTAATTCTTTGTTGTAAGCTACTTGGTCAAAGGCGAATTTTGTATCTGAATGTTTTTCAAAAACCACACGAACACCCTCGGCTGTAAGTTCGGTTACTTCGCCGTTTTTGTTTACGCCATCTGTGTTTTCAGGGGTTGGTTTGCCGCCAGCTGCAGATTCTAGTGGACCTGAAACATTACCATCAGCATCTACATAATAGTTTTTATTTTCGCTATCGGTTATTACCGTGTCTTTACCTCCTGGGAAGGTTTCGGTTTGTCCGTCTGGACCGGTTACTACAATTTCGCCGCCGTTGTTTATGGTAATGTTATCGGCACTGTCGATTGGGAAGTTTACGGTTTATGTCAATGAACGTTTAGTAGTTTATTAGTAGATTCATTGAATTTTTGAATATAAAAAAAGCATTTTAAACCGTAAATTTAAAATGCTTTTTTGCGTTGTTTATAAATAGGGTTTCTCCGTCGTCGTTCCGTCATCTCTCCGTCGAAAAAAGTTTTGCTTTAGCTCTAAATTGTTTCTGTTTTTTCGGATAAATTATCTGGAATATCTGTTGCTTGAATGGTGATTTTGTCACCTGCTAAATCGCTATTGTTTACTGTTGCAACAAATACCCATTTTGACCCTTGAAGTGTTGCATTGCCTTGTTCAACCAAACTACCATCAGCATTATTGATGATAACTTTTACTGATGCTACTTGAAAGTCGTCTGTAACTGTGACTGAAATTGTATCATTGATGTCACCATTATAGTTACTTAAATCAATTTCTTCAATTTTAGGAGCGTTCAATAAATCTGCGACTGCAACGTTATAGGTACTAACTCCTTTCTCGGGAGTAGCAGCATCTGTATATATTGCTTTGGTTATTGGATCTTGTAACACACTTTTTGCATAAATAACCGCTTGTTGAAATTTTGCAATTTGCTGTTTTTGCTTATCAGAAGCTTCGCCAGTACGTTCTTTAGGTGCTTTAGATACTATGGTTTTTCCATTTCGTTGGCTAAATACTAAGATATCTCCAACTTTACCACTTAAACCGTGGGTTACGATGTTGTTTTTACTTTCTGCCATAATAGGTTGGTTTTTAGAATTATAAAAACTTAAATTACCATTTTTTATTTAAAACCCAAATGGTAATTTACAATATTTTAACAAAAAAAAGCACAGACTTCTTTTGAATTGAAGTCTGTGCTTTTTTTAATATACATGGGTTGAAAATCCGGGCGATCGTGTAACCAAATGTCCGCGTTATATTTATTTTATCTATTTTCCACTTCCACCTCATAATCTAATTCCGAAAACTCGAAACCTGTTATTCTATTTTCTTCAATAGCTCGCCTAAGTTTTTCTGAACAAATAATATCAGAACTTATTGGATTTAAGGGTATAAAGTCAAAAAAATCCATTAAACTAACTTTAACTAACTTTAAATCTGTTTTATATTCATCATAAATACCTTCATTTATATCGGACCAATCGCTATATGATGAAAAAGTATATTTTTTTTTATTTAATGAAAAATTACTTTTAGAAAAATTAATGTGCTCCATTTTATTTAATTTTCTATAAGGTGCCAGAAACTGAAATATCCAATATTTTAGCTTTTCTCCATTATATAAAAGACGGGTTTCATAAAAATGAAATTTTGGAGCTATTTTAAAACTTTCGAATAATAACTTAAATCTATTAGAAATATACCAATTAGAGTTTCCAGGATAATCTCCAATTCCATCACAAGCATCGAATAAATTCCACTCCCAGTATTGTTCTAAATCATAGCTTTCAAGATGAAAATAATCAAAAACAGGTGTGTCTTTTATTATTTCTCCTTTTCTCATTTTGTTAAAATAAACTTCATTATTTGGGACATTTTTACCATTTGCACTGGGAGCTATCATTTCATTTTCATAAAGTTTCTTTATTTTTATCTTATAATATATCATATTTTTAAAAATTTACAATTTGATTAACATCCTTGTTGCCTAATAAAACATCAGCTTCTAATTTACCTTTTGTATCACTTATTAAATTTTGTATTCTTTCAAAAGCTTTTTCTTCTGAAGGTGCTTTTTCCAAAATATCATTAATCTTTTCCGCTATTGCGTTATCATATTTAGGATGATTTGTATGCCCAGACTGCTCAAATTTAACACTCTTTTTTTGTAATGGGATACCATTATCGATACTATTAAAATCGAAATCTTTCCCGTTTTTCTTCGCCCATAATAATAGCTCTTGTAGTTCTTTATTATTTTCTAATACTTTTACTGGAATTACGTGATGCACTTCAAAGTTAAGAGGTTCTCCTAAATCGTATTTTTTAAACGTATTTTCATACCATTCTTCGAAATTTCCTTTTTCAAATTTATCAAAATATTTTTTAGCAAAAGCTTTTCCAGCATCTGTATCAAGAACATTACGTATCTTATTTCTATTAGTAACAATATCTGTAACTAATTCAGAAATATTCGTAACAGATTTCTTAACCTTCTTAATATTCTCGGCTAATTTATCAGCAATTTCTGGTAAGTTTTTAACTAAAGCTGCGCCAGACATAGCAGAAATAATAGCATTACCTGTACCACGAGTAACCAAATGTCCTCGTTTACCTTGGTCTGATGTATTTAAAACACTTTTCCATTCATCTGTTGTATTGCCAGATAAGACCGTAACAACTACCTGGCCTAAAATAGGAATAAATTCTTTTGGGTCGTTACCAATTTGAGTTTTTATATCAGAGAATTGTTGCCCTAATGCATTACGCACTTCTTTATCTGTAGATAAATCATAAGCTAAGGTTGCCAAACCTGTAATGTCTGTCACTTTTTGTGCTACAACTTCAAAACTTCCAGTTACTAAACCAGGTGCTTTTATAGTTGCAGTTGAAGTATCTGAATAAGTAGGTTCTTCAATTTCCCCAGTTTTTAGTAAGGTTGTTGTTAAACCAATACCTTCTGAAATTATTTTAACATATTTTCCTTTTACTTCTATTTTTTTACCATCGGCAAAAGTATCATCACTACTAAAATTTCCTTTTAAATCGTATCTGTTTACATTATTTTCTAATAAAAACTTATTTGTTTGCGATTTTATATGTTGTGCTAACTGTTGTACTTGTTGGTTAATTGCTTTATTTTCAAATACTTGTATGTTATTTCTTATACCAAATGCTTTTACTTGAATAACACCTTTATCAAAAGTATATCTAATTTTAGTATCTATTTTGGTATCAGTCCAATCTCCGTTATCAATTTGATTATCTGATAAGGCTTTTTTAACTTCAACAATTTTTCCGTTTTCTTTTGCAAAAATTTTAAGTTTATTGCCAATCCATTTTTCTAATTCTGCACTTTGATTTCCACGTAAATTATTTGAAATTTCGTTTAGATTATTTGAAATTTCGTTAAACTCTTCAGATGAAACACCTAACTCATTTGCTTGTAAAGTTTTAAACTCATCATATATTTGTTCTAAATCTTTGCCTGTAACTTTTGTGTCAATTTCTGTACAGGTATTATTGCTTTGTAGGGTAAGTATACTGGTGTTTTTTAATATCCATTTATTGTCTTTTTTAAAGACTAAGAAATTTGCTCTTGAGTCTAAATTATTAATTCCAGTTAAATCCAATAATTTATCATTGCTAATAACTTCACCATTCGTATTTGTTATTAAACCAAAATCACGTTTTTTTACAATAAGCTCGTTACCTTGAAATTTTCCATAGTATCTTACATACTTATTTGAATAATCAACTCCGTAACAAAATGTACTATATACAAATTCAGTTATTCCTTCAGATTTAAGATAATCTATTAATTCTTTTTTTGATTGTAATTGATTATTATAATTATCAATTTTATCAAGAGCATTATTTGCAGCGTCCTGACAATTTTCTCTTTTATCAATACAATTATCATAATATTTAAAATATATCGAAGGTCCAGATGTTGAAGTACCCTCTTCTATTACAGAAGGCTTACAGTTAATAGCTTCTTCCGAACATTGTTTGTTGTTTTCTAATTGAGTTTTTAAATCATTGGCTTCTTCTTGAGAGATAATACCTTGATTAACTAATTCGGTAAGTTGTTCAATATTTTGATCAATTTTATCATTATTGTCTTTAATTATTTTCTCTTTCTCTTCATCTGATTTATTATCAAAATCACCATTTACTAAAGCTTCATAAAATTCTCTAATATCTCCACCAATTGCCTTAATATCTTCAATTAAATCCGTCACATCCTCCACATTATTCCAATCTGGATCATAAGTAGTTTCTACCACTCCATCAATCAGTTTGTAATCGGTATTGATGCGGATGCTGGTAAACTCAACACCAATCTTCACAAAAAATAAATAAGGTACTTCTATAAATCCTTTGCCTGAATATACTCCGTTTGAACCACTAATCTCAATAACTTTTACGGAAAAATCACCCGCCATAAAGGTTTCGTTAATGATTAAATTGGTTAACGGTTGTTGGTTGCTTATTTCAATTTCGGGTACAATACCACAGTTAAAAACAGTTGCATTTTCAGAAGCATCGATGCTAAAGGTTTGAATACCAGAATAGATATAACTTGATGTTACACCATATTGTTCGGCTTCACAGGTGGCTCCTACTCGAAACTCATACGTAAAGCCAGGTTCTAAATCTTGCAGAAACATTTGGGTGTTTACCGTATAGGTTTCAAACCACTCGGCATTATCAACATGGGCTTTGCGGTATTGCACGTGGTATTTGCGATGCGCATTTTCGCCTTGCCACATAATTGTATAATGATTATAATTCTTTACTTAAATATCATCAAATTCTCATAGATGAATAATTAAAAAC
>NZ_RQVQ01000078.1 GCF_003865405.1 Paenimyroides tangerinum | reverse complement strand
CCTTCCGAAGTTCTAATTCAAGCATATTAAATAAAGCCTCCAACTTCGGAGGCTTTACTAATTATATGTCGAATGTAGCATCTTCAACTAGTTGATTAAAAAGGTTTCGATTTAACTGAATATTATTAAGTTAAATAGGTCTTTGTTTTTTCTTCCAAAATTTGAATCAATTCCTTTTGGTAGTATTTATACAAATCAGGAATATTCAAAATGACTATTTCTTTTTTAAAATTTTCACAAATTAATTCAAAACGTCATGTATTGTCTTTTTCGTAAATCATATTTACATTCAATAACAAAGAATGTAATTAATAAAGATGTAAAGTAGGGTAAACCCTCACTCAAAATTTACCATAATTCACCATTTTTGTACGTTTTTATACATTTTGAAATTGTATATTTACTGCAAAACAAACAAAAACAATGTCAGAAAATAACAAACAAATCCTGGAACAAAAACTGTGGGATATTGCCAATACGCTACGCGGAAGAATTAATGCAGATGAATACCGTAATTATATCTTAGGATTTATTTTCTTTAAATACCTGTCAGAAAAACAACATCTTTACGCCAATACGTTATTGGTTGATGAAGGCGTAAAAGAATATACAAATATTACCGATGTCGAAACTTTAGAAGCGATTAAAGAAGAATCGTTAGCGCAATTGGGTTTTTATTTAGCTCCCGAGCAATTGTTAGAAGCACTTATTAAAAGAGGTGCCAATAGTTACATTATCGAAGAACTAGAACAAACCCTAAATTACATTGAGCAATCGACGATGGGAACCGAATCGGAAGAAGATTTCATTGGGTTGTTTCAAGATGTAGATTTAGCTTCTACTAAATTGGGCAAAACGCCTGATAAACGTAACGAAGTGATTGTTGAAATTCTTACCAAATTGAACGAAATCGATTTTAGATTAGAAGATATCGAATCGGATGTTTTGGGCGATGCCTACGAATACTTAATCAAACAATTTGCGGCGGGAGCAGGAAAATCGGCTGGGGAGTTTTATACGCCTCAGGAAGTTTCGACCATTTTAGCAAAAATCGTAACTTTAGGAAAAGACAAAATTCGTTCGGTTTACGACCCAACCTGTGGTTCAGGCTCGTTGCTGTTACGTGTAGCCAAACAAACCAAAGTAGCTGATTTTTACGGACAAGAGTTAAACCCAACCACGTATAACTTGGCTCGAATGAACATGATTTTGCACAACGTGCATTACTCGCGTTTTAATATTGAGCAAGACGATACATTAGAAGAACCGCGCCACAAAGACCAACGTTTTGAAGCTATTGTTGCCAATCCGCCCTTTTCGGCAAATTGGAAAGGCGATGCCAATCCGTTGAATGCATCTGATGTTCGTTTCAACCAATTCGGAAAATTAGCACCTAAAACCAAAGCCGATTTTGCCTTTTTACAGCACATGTATTATCAGTTAGCCGATAACGGAACCGTTGCTTCTGTATTTCCGCATGGCGTATTGTTTCGCGGTGCTGCCGAAGGCGTTATTCGCGAATATTTTATTAAAGAATTGAACGCCATTGATGCCATTATAGGTTTACCTGCTAATATTTTTTACGGAACCAGTATTCCTACCTGTATTGTGGTATTGAAGAAATGCCGCAAAGCCGACGATAACATCGTGTTTATTGATGCCAGTGGCGAAGGCAATTTTATAAAAGAGGGTACACAAAACAAATTGCGCGACGAAGACATACAGCGTATTGTAGATGCGTATGCCAACCGACAAGAAATAGCAAAATATTGCCGCATAGCAACGTTAGCAGAAATTGCCGAAAACGATTACAATTTAAACATACCACGTTATGTAGATACGTTTGAAGAAGAAGAAGCTATAGACGTAAACCAAGTAACCGAGCGTTTAAAAGCTATTAATACCGAGTTATCAGAAGTAGATAGAAAGTTAGCTTCATTTTGTGATGAATTACAGATACCCACACCTTTTTAATCATTTGTCATGTTGAGCTTGTCGAAACATCTCTAAGAAGAATGTCACACTGAGCCTGTCGAAGTGGAGCCTGCCATGTTGAGCTTGTCGAAACATCTCTAAAAAAGATTGTCACACAGAGCTTGTCGAAGTGCAAAACTTAAAAGGTAAAAATTAATTAAAAAACAAAATGAAACAACAACATATACTGCAACCCAAATTACGTTTTCCTGAGTTTGAGGGCGATTGGAATGAAACTAAGCTTAAAGAAATAACTTCACTTATTACAAAGGGAACAACTCCTAAATCATTTTATAATCAAGGAATTAATTTTGTAAAACTAGAATCTTTAGATGGTTTTAATATTGATAAAAGAAAATTTGTATATATTGATTCTGAAACCCATGAAAATGAATTAAAAAGATCTCAACTTAAAGTAAATGATATTCTTTTTGCAATTGCTGGTGCTACAGTTGGTAAAGTTGCCTACGTAAAACAAGAAATTTTACCAGCAAATACTAATCAAGCTTTAGCTATTATTAGATTAAAGGAAAATGTAAATCATAATTATATTTTACAAATTTTGTCTTCTAGACAAATGAAAAATTATATTTATATGAATATGAGTGTTGGTGCTCAACCTAATATTTCTTTGGAACAATTAAATAATTTTTATTACAAATCACCATCCCTCCCCGAACAACAAAAAATAGCCGATTATTTATCTACGGTAGATAATAAAATCAATTTATTAGAAGAAAAGAAAGCACAATTGGCGTTGTACAAAAAAGCCATGATGCAAAAGTTATTTTCGCAAGAAATTCGTTTTAAAGACAATAACGGAAATGATTTTCCGGATTGGGAGAGTTTTCAATTAAAAGATATTTTATTAGAGCATAAAGAGAAAAATAAAGGTTACAAATACACTGAAGTAGTATCAGTGGCTAAAGAAAAAGGTGTTATAAATCAAATTGAGCATTTAGGGAGATCTTATTCTGCTGAAAATATAGAACATTATAAAGTTGTAAATCCTTTTGATGTAGTTTATACAAAGAGTCCAACAAGTGGATTTCCATTTGGTATTATTAAACAAAATAAATTAAATCGTTCAGCAGTTCTTTCACCACTTTATGCAGTTTTTAAACCTAAAACTATTTATTTAGGAATGCTATTGCATGATTTATTTCTTTCAGAAGTAGAAACATTTAATTATTTAATACCATTGGTTCAAAAAGGAGCAAAAAATACAATGAATATTAATAATGAAGATTTTTTAAATGGTAAAAAATACAAATTGCCTACATCTGAAAAAGAACAACAAAAAATTGCCAATTTCTTGTCGGCAATAGATGAAAATATAGAAAAAGTAAACGAGCAAATAACGCAAACCCAAAGCTTTAAAAAAGCCATGTTACAGCAAATGTTTGTGTAAGTAATAATAAAAGTAAGTATGAAAAAATATTATTTGTTTATAGACGAAAGTGGAGATCATGGTTTAGTAAATCTTGATCCTTCTTTCCCTGTTTTCTTACTTTGTGCTATACTTACTAGCGAGGATAATTATTTTGATATAAGAAATAATATCAACGCAATAAAAACTAAATTTTGGAAAGGAAAAGATGTTATATTACATTCAAGGGATATTAGAAAGTGTGAAAAAGAATTTCAAATTTTGTTTGATCTTGAATTGAAGAAGAACTTTTACGAAATGATTAATGATGTAATCTCCAATTCAAAATATAGAATTTTAGCATCCGCCATCAATAAACAAAAATACATCAATACTTACGGAAAACTTTCTAATGATGTTTATGAATTGGCTTTGTCGTTTATTATAGAACGTACCATATTTTCATTAGATGAAATTAAAGGTGTTGATAAAGAATTAGAAATAGTAATTGAAAAACGAGGAAAAAAAGAAGATAAAAAGTTAGATGAACATTTTCAGCGATTAAGAGCAAGAGGAACTACCTATGTTTCTTCGGACAGATTGCAAGAAGTTAATTTAAAGATTACGTTTAAATCAAAAAAAGAAAATAGTAACGGTTTACAATTGTCTGATTTAATTGCGTATCCTATTGCCAGATATGTGATAGATAAAAAACGAGCGAATCCTGCTTTTGATATTCTTAAAGGTAAAATATATAATAAAAACGGAAGAATGTATGGGTTAAAGATTTTTCCCTAAAAACAAAAGCCCATCAAAATGATAGGCTTTTGCTCGACCGGGGACACCCCAATCCTTTATTTCTTTAATTATTTAAAGACGTATTTGTAGTACAAAAGTACAACATAGTATTGTTAAAAACAAATGTTTAACAAAAATGAACGCACAACCAGAACAACTACTCGAAAATAATTTAATCGATCAATTGGTACAATTGGGTTACGAACGTATCGTCTTAAAACACGAAACCGATGTAGTGGCTAATTTCAAAAAACAAATTGAAAAGCACAACAAAGTAACACTTTCAGATACCGAATTAAACCAAATACTCCTTTACATCAATAAAGGCAATACGTTTGAGCGAGCTAAAACCTTACGTTCTCGTATTCCGTACGTTAATGAATTGGGAGAAAATAAAACCATACAGTTAATTGACAGTAAAAATTGGTGTAAAAACGAATTTCAAGTAGCGAATCAAATTTCTATGAAAGGAAATTACGACAACCGCTACGATGTGACCATTTTAATCAATGGTTTGCCTTTGGTACAAGTAGAATTAAAACGTAGAGGTTTAGAACTAAAAGAAGCGTTTAATCAAATCAATCGGTATCAAAAACATTCGTACGGTGCTGGTTTTGGGTTGTTTCAATTTATTCAGTTGTTCGTTATTAGTAATGGGGTAAATACCAAATACTATTGCAATGGTCGTGTAAAAGATCGTTCGTTTAAGCAAACATTTTACTGGACAGATAAAGAAAATAAGCTGATTACAAACTTAGCTGAGTTTGCAGATGATTTTATGAATCCGTGTCATTTATCAAAAATGATTACGCAGTACATTGTATTGAACGAAACGCAAAAAGCCTTAATGGTTTTACGTCCGTATCAATATTATGCGGTGGAATCTATTATTAATCAAGTAAAAACCACAACCGATTACGGCTACATTTGGCATACCACAGGAAGTGGTAAAACCTTAACTTCTTTTAAAACAGCTCAAATATTAACCAGTATTCCTGAGGTTCATAAAGTGGTTTTTGTGGTAGATCGTAAAGATTTAGATAACCAAACAGCAAAAGAATTTAATAGTTTTAGCAAAGGAAGTATTGATTCTACGACTGATACTAAAACCCTTGTCAGTCAAATGACGGGTAATAATAAATTAATTGTTACTACCATTCAGAAATTGAATAATGCCATTTC
>NZ_RQVQ01000077.1 GCF_003865405.1 Paenimyroides tangerinum | reverse complement strand
GCCGTTGCGCTATGCTCACTTTAATCCGCTGAAGGTGGTATACTATAGCCGTTTTTTGCAGTTGACCCAGTTTGTAAAGTAATTGATTCTTTAATTATTTTTTGAAAATATTCTCTTTCAAATCTTATTACGAAACCAGATTTTCCATAAGTGTCCCACATTCCAAATGATTCAACATCACTAAGAATCCAACAACTTACAAATCTTTTTTTTTGTTTTTCTATTAAGTATTCCTGAATTTCATTTAATCTTATTTTGCTTTTTTCAATAATATTTTCCCAAAGTTGTTCAAATATTTCTGGATTTGCATTTTCAGGTTTTGATAAAGTTAAAAATTTTAATTCATTTATATCATAAGGTTCTATATTCTCTAAGTTATCTTCGAAAGTATCTAATCTTGCAAGATAAATACTGTTAGTATCTAGAAAATCAATAAGTTTATCAATTGTTAAATATCTGTAAACGTACTTTTCAGTGATTTCTTTTGTATGATGTGTATCCCATTTCATTATTTACGATGTCGTTTGGAAAAATTGGCTATAACGGGACGAAGCTTGGCGCAGTGGCGAAAAAATAAAGCCAAAACTTTACGATTAACCAAAACTAAGCAACGCCTTTTTATTTTATAAATTTAATGTTTTAAAATTAATTGGCGCTTGCGAAAAAAAAGAAAACTAACTTAATAATTTGCCTTTACTTGCCATTGCACCAAACTTGTGTTGTACGATGTGCATTTTACCAGCTTATTCTTCTAATCAATATTGTTTTATCGTCATCAAATAATCCAACATAATAATTTTTTCCACCTTCAATTTCATAAGTGTATTGACGAGATATTTTAGCTTTTGTCTTCTGAAGTGTAATTTTCGTTTCTGAGGAATGTCGTTTGTCATCCTTAATTTCTTCAAACTTCAGTTTTTCAAGTTGAACTTTCAGTTTTTCAGTTTCTTCTTTCGTAGTTTCAAACAAAAAAACAGAAGTGTAGTCACCAAAATGGTCAGGAAAAGTTGCGTCTTTATAAATGAATTTTGAGTTTTTAGGAAATTCTATTTGTGTTACTTCTTTGAAGTCATCTTCGTAAAAGTCTTCGCTAGGATATATAGCAGTCCAAATCGAATAAATTAATAGTAGAGTCGGAGCAAATGCAACATATTTGTAAGGTTTATTTGGGAATTTTCTTTTGAGATATTTATATAGGAAGTATGTAATCGAAATTGGTATTCCTATAATCAACAAAAAAGCTAAAATAATAGCTCCGAAAAATATTATTCCATCCATTTTTAGTTCAGAGTTTTTACGTTGAAGCTTGGTCTTTGCATATCGCACAACGGGACGAAGCTTGGCGCAGTGGCAAAAAAACAAAGAAAAAACTTCGAGATAAGCCAAAACTAAGCAACGCCTTTTTGATTTTTAAATTTAATAAATAAAATTGAATAGGCGAGTGCGAGAAAAAAGAAAACCAACTTAATAATTTGCTTTTACTTGCCATTGAGCCAAACTTATGTTAGCCGTTCGTTTTTATTTTATTGATTATTTTTTCGTTCCATTTCTGGTCGTTTGGTTCAACGATTAAAACATTAAAATTATATTTTTCGCTTTCAATTTCAACACCTTTTGAATCGTCAATATGTAAGTCAAAGTCAAAAGCTTTTGGAAATTTTGAAGAATAAATTTTTAACGATTCAAGTTTCTTTTTATTTTCAGTTTGATTTACAATTCTATTAATTTTAATATTATAACACCAAAATGTAAACCGAATTCTTCTTTTACTTCGAAATGAAGTTGTATAAATGTTTATTCGATGTCCGTCATTTTGTAAAATTGTGACAACTTCTTTCGTACCTTTTCTAAGTTTTTCTACTTTAAAAATCTTAGTTTTCCAATTATCCTTTTCCGTTTCAAACTCATTCCCGTTTGGAATTAATGTACTATCTAAATCAAAACTTATATTCATAAATTTAGTTTTCTTAAAATGACGGCTAACGGGACGAAGCTTGGCGCAGTGGCGAAAAAATAAAGCCAAAACTTTACGATTAACCAAAACTAAGCAACGCCTTTTTAATTTTTAAATTTAATAAATAAAATTGAAATAGGCGATTGCGAAAAAAAGAAAACAAACTTTGAGATTAGCCTTTAATCGCCATTGAGCCAAACTTGTGTTAGCCGTTCGGTTTTAATTTCATTTTATAAAAACCAAGTAAATATAGAATAGATTCCTATAATTATGGAAAAAATTATAACACCGATTATAACTAAGCAACCATATTTAAAAACACTGTCTTTAAAAGATTCTTTGTAAGGTTTATCTTTAATTTTATCAGTTCTGCTTTCAGAAATTGGTTTGATATAGCCGATTAATTCACCTTCAATCCATTTTTCTTTAAAACCAAAATCTATATAATTTTTTTCTTTATTTTTAATTACATCTTCAGAATCTCTCGAAGCTTTTAGAAGTTCACAGGCAAACAATTCAAATCCATCTTTGTTTGCTTTTATATGCATTTCATCTTCGTTATCTTGAAAATATAATCCAAAAGTTGCTGTATCTTTAGAAGATTGATTTTCTAATTGCTCAATTATTTTGTTTAAATCTTCTTTTTTCAAAATGTAGAATAATTAATTTCTATCGTTTTTTAAACTGACGGCTAACGGGCCGCAGCTTCGCGAAGTGCGGGAATTTCACAAAACCAAGTTTAAAGAAAATCCCAAAACACAAGCAAAACATTTTGGCTTTTGTAAATTTAATATTTTTTACAAAACGAAATGTAATTGCGACTTAAAAAGCCAAAACTTTAAAGAAAGCCTTACACCGCATTTTGCGAAACTGATGTTATATGTAGCTTTTATTTTAAAATTTGCAATATTGATTCATAATCTACTCCTAAACGAAATAGTATGAATTCAGCATATTTTTTATTACTGTTTCTGTAATCATCAAAGTCAGACATAAGTTCAGTCGCATAAAGCATTTCGTTCAGCGTCATTCCTTGTAGATTTTCTTTTTGTGTTTCAATTTGTTTGCTTACTTTTTCTTGAAATTTAAACCAATTCAGATTAAGTTCAATTCGTTTAATTATTTCATTGTCGGCATCATTGTAAATATCTCTTAGTTCAAATTCAGCGCTATTTTTTTTGAATTCAGTAATTCCAAGATTAAATAAAGCTTGAGCAAATCTTTGATTAGGATTTTCTTCCAAATACGTAGATATAAGTTTTAATATTTCGGAATGCTGTTTCTTCATAAAGTTACATATAACGGAAAAAGTATTGGCGAAGTGGCGGATAAATTGGACGAAAAGTTCAATTTAGCTGTAACGTAGCCGATGTGTTTCCACAGAAGCTAAATTATTAAAAAAAGCTGAATGTGGAACACATTCGGCGACTAAATGTGCAGGAACTTTCAATTTTGCACTTAACCCGCCATTTTGCCAATGCGATGTTATGTGAGGTTTTTGTTTATATTCCAATTATTTCAATACATTTTTCTAAAACCTCGTCTTTATTTTCTTGAATTCCCTTTACAGATTTTTTTATATGATGGTCAATTTTAATACCTACTCTTTGGGTTGGTTTCATATCGGGATAATAAATTCCAATTCCTGTAAATATTGTTTCAATTTTACCAGGAAAATGAAACATCGTAATATTTCCGTCTGAACCAGCGGTTTGACTACCAACTACCTTGGTGTTAGATGAACTTTGAAGTGCCATAGTAAAAAATTCGCTTGCACTTTGCGTGTTTTCATCTACTAAAACATAAAGGTTTCCTTTAAAATGAGATTCGTTATTTTGCCCTAAACGATAGCCTTTTTTACTACGTAAAAGTCCTGGACAATTTACATCTGAATAGGTTGAATTAAAAAAATCAGATTCTTTAGGAAGTAAAAAATTGGCAAGGTTTATCATAATATTGTCATAAATACCACTTCTTAAATCTAATATTAAATTAGGAACGTCTTTTACTTCTTCAATATTGATATTTAAGTTACTTTTTGTAAGGTGATTTACGTCTAAATAATAAATATCTTCTGACATTTTATTGACAAGAACAGATTTTTTGAGAGTACTTTCTGTTTTAGATTCTTCTTCTCTATAATTAGAGTAATCTTGTAATTCTATGTCTATATTTTTTTGTACTCCATCTCTTAGAATTACTAAACTCATTTGATTGTCAGTATTGCTGAGCAAATAAGGATTAATAATTCGCCTTTCAGAAGGTGGATTCGCTCCTTTAAAAACTTTGTTTAGCTCATCATAACGTTCTTTTAAAGGTTCGTTATTCATTTTGAGAATTATGTCGCCAACTTTTAATTGTTTATCATCGTATTTTTCTGTTCTTATTTTAGAAATAATGAAAGTTGTGTCTATGTATTCAATCCTAAAATTAGGGGTAAATCGTCCGAATACTTTTTCGTCTAAAATATCGGAACGAACCATTGAATGACAATCATATAATTTACTTGATAATTCTTGCACAACTAAATGATATTCGGAAACGTCAGAAGAATTTGCAAATTTTGGAATAAATTCTAATAAAACTTTATCCCAATTTTCTTCTAAATCATTTTTATAAACGAAAAAGTAATTGATAATATTCCAATATCTTGCTAATCCTAATAATCTGATGCTTTGTTGTGGAAATTCATTTTCTGAATATTTTTTCTCGTTGTTAAATTTAAGATTTCCTATTCTGCTATTATTAATGAATTTGGAATTTTTGTTGTTTCTGTTTTCAAAAATATGATTTAATTTTTCAGAAATGGTTTTGTTAAAATAACTGGAATTAAACCAATTATTGTCAATTAAAGAGTAATCTTTTATATCGTTTTTATTAGCTTTTATTTCAAGTTTTGGAAAAATGGAAATGGTGTTGTCAATAAAATTGATATACTCATTGTTATCCATATTAGGAATTTTATTGATATTTGAGATAAAATAATCATCCCAATCAATCTCAATGCTTTCAAAATCGGCATTATATTTTAGAAATCCCCAAACTTTAATAAAATAATAAGTTTTTCCTTTTGCATTAAAACCGGTTAAATTAACTTCACTAATATATTTTTTGGAAGTAAAAACACTGTCAGTTTTTGGATTTATTGGAATGTTTTGAGAACTTGAACCAGTACAAGAAGTAATAAAAAGCAATGTAAAAAGTAGGGTAAAATAACGTAACATTAAAGGTATTTTAATAGATTTTTATTGTTAACGAAAAACAAAATACAAATATTGTGTTTCTTAAATTCCGTTAATATTTTTTCTTCGGTATGTTTTCTCAAAATCTCACATAACGTTTCGGGGCTTGGCGTCAGTGGCGGAAATTGAAGCGAAAAGTTTCAATTTAGCGACACAGTAAGCAAAAGCCAATTAATTGAATAAATTTAAGAAAAAAGTCAATATAATTGGCTTTTTGCGGAATAGAAAGCCGAAACTTCAATTTAGCCTTAACCCGCCATTGCGCCAAACCCTTGTTGTACGAAGTTTTAACTTGAACAGTTTTGGACTCCTTTCCATATAAAATAAGCTTAAAT
>NZ_RQVQ01000076.1 GCF_003865405.1 Paenimyroides tangerinum | reverse complement strand
CTACGAGTTATTGAATACTTTCTACGAGTTACTGTTGTATAACTCGTAGAAAGTGTTTAATTTAGCCATAAATGTATTCATCAACTCGTAGTTAAAATTGCAACGACATGAGAGTAAATAACAAAGACTTAATACAATCATATATAATCACATCTGCTAAATATGATTATTCAGTTTATGAAAAGCGCATTCTATATCGATTAATAGAACTTTTTCAACATCTTACAAAAGGCGAGAAGCTAAATGAGAAGATAAATGTAGCAAAGGATTTATTTGATGTTAGTATAGTTACTATGCCTATTTCTATGTTTTTAAACGGTGAGGAAGATAAAAACCATTCTAGAGTAAAGTCCGCATTGAGTAGCCTTGCAAAGAAATTTTTTGAGTATGAAGATGATAGAACCTGGGAATTAATTAGTGTTATTTCTGAGCCTAAAATTGATAAATATGAAGAGAATACGACATTTAGAATTAATTCTAAAATAGTTGGCGCTTTTTTAGATTTCTCAAAAGGTTTTTCAAAGTATGAATTAGTTACTGCTATGAAGTTTGAAAGTGTTTATTCTATGCGTTTCTACGAACTCCTAAGCGGTCAAAAAAAACCAATTTCTTACTCAATAGACAAGCTGAAAATAATGTTTAAAATTGAAGATAAATACCAAGATCGCCCTTCCGATTTTATTAAATACGTAGTCACTCCAGCAAAAAAAGAATTAGATAAATCTGCTCCTTATTCATTTGAATATATACCGATAAAACAAGGTAGAAAAATTGTTTCTATTAAATTTTATCCAGTGTATCAACCTAGCAATAGAGATGGCAGTATTGAAGCTAAAAAACTACAAAAAAGCACTTCGTTACGTTTTGATTTAGATAAAATAATTATTGATTATTTAAAACAAAATTATGTTTTCTCTGAAGAAGAAATTCAAAATAACAGAGAGTTATTTATTTCTGCTGTAAATTCAAAAGATTTTGATTTGCTGTATTTCTTATCAGAGCAAAGAGTAAATGCATCTACAAAAAAGAATCCTAAAGGTTGGATTATAAATTCAATTAAAAAGCAATTAGCTCAGTTGGAATAGTTATTTTAAAACTGCCACCAACGTTTTTTTATTATTGGCTGTTGTTCTTTATGTGCTTCCAATAATTGCATTGCTTTCTGCAAGTCTAATATTCTATTATCTTTTTCATTTAAAAGAGACTCTTTGTGCTTAAGTTCCTGTTCATAAATGACAAGTTTATTTTTTAGATTGATTAGTTCCATATGACTAGACTCTTTATTGCCCATGTCCAAGCTTTGTCTAACCTCATTTTTACCCTTTTTTATAGGTGGATACACACTAAATAAATAGTTTACATCGATGATTATCTTACTGTTGCTTTTGTCTACAAAAGCATTACTTTCAGTCTTATTTATCAATCTTCTTATCGTTTTTTCACTCTTGCCTGTAGCTTCCGAAGCTTCTTTAATATCTATATAGTTCATTAGTCAAGTTATATTTGTCTAGTAGACAAATATAACAAAAGTCTAAGCCAAATAACCTATGCCTAGACATAAAATATAGCTTGTTAAGATTATCTAATTGTCCTTCTAAAGCCCAATCAAAGAATCATATCTGAAATGATTTTATATGAAGTATTAGAAATATGACTTTGTATCTCTACCAAACTAAATTTTCTTATATTTATATAACAAAATACTAAAATTATTATTAACTAATAACCAATTAAAATGATTACTATTGAAGCAATTAAGCCTGGACCAAAACCTAAAAAAGAAGACGGTACTCCGGATAGAAGAAGACGTGTAACTCCAGAAGTAAAACCAAAACATCCTGACTTGAAACCACACAAACACAAACCTAATGATTAAAAAATAGCTAATAGGTTCTAGAAAAAAAGGGCACTGCGACTAAAGTCATCAGTACCCTTTTTCTTTTCTTGAATAATTAGGTAGTATCCCACTAACTGTGTAAGTTGAAAAGTTATTCTGAAAAATTATGAGTTATCAAAGCTCAAATAATTTTTTCGGAAATAACTTTTTACTATTTTTAACATTACATAGTTATGATTGACAAAGAAGAATTATTGAACAATAAGGATTTTTATAAGTCCTTTAAGAGTGGAGAAGATTTGACATCTTTCTTTAAAGAACTGCATAAAAAAGCTGTTGAGCATATGCTCGAAGCCGAACTAGATGCACATTTAGATAACGAAAAGCATCAAAAAACCACCAACGGTAATTACCGCAATGGTCACGGAACCAAGAAAATAAAGTCCTCTTTCCTTCATGAAAATTATTTATATCAAAAAACATGTTGGATTAGCAAAAAAGAGGACTATTTAGGTCCTCTTTTTTGCTAATCCAATCAAATTAATTATATCATTAGATTGTTTTTGTTTATTTGTGTCTTGCTTTCAAGATAGAATCTATAACTGTTTGTGGAAAATTACCATAAATAGTTATATTTATAGAGTCAGATTTAGGAATTAATCTAGGGTATGACATGCCTCTAGATTCATATGCCTCTAGTGATATAGAATTATTCAAAATATTATCTTTTTTATTATGCATATATGATTCCGTTTTACATGACATTAAGAAGAATAACATTATTACATTAAAATAAAATAGTCTTTTACGCATATTTCCCACCGAATTCTGAACAAACATTATTTAATCCTTGGCTTATATATGAAGCATCTAGAAAAAAGCTATCTCCTGTGACTGTATCTTCATACCAAGTTCCATATATCCAGCACTCTTTGTCTGGTCTAGAGGTATCTAATTGATAACCTGGTCTAACTATAACCTCATATCCTACAATGTCAGATTTAACTATTTGAGGTTTAACAATACTGTCTTCAAAAACTACAACATATGCAGATTCTTTTAATATTTCACCTTTACTATCTTTAATTTTAGTTTTTTTTACTTTAAAAAAATCAGACCTAATGACTAAAGGGTTTGTTTCAATTAATGTTAATTCATACAGTTTATCATCTTCAGGATTTTTTAATGATACAATTATATTTATTGGTTTTGCTAAAACATTTTTATTCGTAATGTTGTCTTCAAGTATCTCATTACTATCATCGTTACAAGAATATAACGTAACAATTAAAACAAATAAACCTAATGTTTTTAAAATTTTTGTTCTCATAATTTATTTTTTTATCAAAAATAATTATTTCTATTAATAAAATAGAATAATTTATTTAATATTTAAAAGTACTCTAAGTTTATAGTTATAGAAACGGTACACCTGTCTCTATTATTTCCTCCACACTTCAAATTCTTCCATTCTTTTTTTATCTGCCTTAATAAAATTAATATAATAATTCATTGCATTTTGAGTTTTCTTTAATTCTTTAGACTGCTCATTTGAAAAATAAAAAAAGGTCGCAAAAGTTATTAAAACCAAAACAAAAAAGCTTAAAACCTTTAGGTCTAAAACAGGTGTATTTACGGCTTTTTTAAGCTTATTAGCGCTGTTGTCTATTTCTTCTAAGTAAGACTTCATTTTATCATCAAGAGGCCTTAAATCAACTGAAAATGAATTTATTTTTTCAGATTCAGTCCTTAACGTCGAAACGGCATTAGCTACAATCTTTTCAATTTCTTCTTGATTTTTTTCTTGTTTGGTTTCGTGATTTTTTAAAGTTTTTTCTAAATTTTTAGCAACGACAACTAACGTTTTACTAAGGGTTTCATTTGATATTCTTTCTACTGCCATTTCATTGTATTTTTACATTCCGTAACCTCGAGATATTTCCTTTGTAATCGTTTTAGCTATTTTTATAACTTCCATAGCAACATTCAAAGGCATCGGTAAACTTTTAGGAATCTGTTTCATTAAATCCGTAGGTAATTTGTTTGCAACTTTTGGACTTTGAAGAATCTTTTTAGCTTCTTCAATTGTTTTTTTATTAGTTTCTATACTCTTGTTTAAATCAGCTAATCTCACATTTGAACTAATTTCAGAAGCTTTAAAACTTTGCCCTGTTTGCCTTTCATTAATTCGAAAGCCTTGTATTTTTCCTTGCTTATTAAGGCTCATTTTTACATCATATCCCTTTTCACTCATTAGCCTTTCAAAATCGTCCATCGATACCGATTGATTTTTGCATTGGGTGTATGCTTGATTGATTTCTTTACGTAAATCTAAAGTCATGGCTCTTTTCATTTGAGTAATTTCTTTTGCTGTATGAAACCCTCTTTCTTTTGCTAATTTATCGGCGCTTTCATGTGCTTTTAAATGAATGTTACTATCTGAATGTGCCTTTCCATCAAATCCAATGCGATTGGCTATGATGTGTATGTGTTGGGATTTTGTCGAATTATGTACATAGGCGATGTACTGATGGTTTTCTAAACCTAGATTTTTTAAATGATCTTGAGTTAATTTCAATAATTCTTCTTGAGATAATTTAGCTTGTGAAGCATCCGGAGATAAAACAAATGTGTAGGTGTTGTTCTCACATCGAGTATTTAGCCGTTGAACCTCTCGGAACTCTGCTAGAACTTCCTGCCCATTTTCCCCCATTACATAATTTCGTGTAAGTTCA
Source organism: Paenimyroides tangerinum (assembly GCF_003865405.1). Lineage (GTDB taxonomy): Bacteria > Bacteroidota > Bacteroidia > Flavobacteriales > Flavobacteriaceae > Flavobacterium > Flavobacterium tangerinum. The sequence continues at coordinate 1,186 of NZ_RQVQ01000076.1, read as the reverse complement.
ATCGCTTCGCCTTTATCATTCATGATGTAATCAATGGCTTGTGTACTTCCTTTGGTCGCCTTTGCTAACCCTACCATTATTTTAATATTTTTATGCTCTTGGTTTTTTCAAGAAGTTCACGCACTTCTGCTTTCAATCCTTCATCATTATAATTTTTAATGAAATTGGATATCCTTGCAAAATTGGTTTGAAATTGACGCAATTCTTTGAATGCTTCAAGTTCTCCAGGGCTCATCGGTTTGGGTAGTTGTCGACCCATTGCACAATACAACATATATTCCGAAACAGACATATTGCTTTCTGCAGCTTTCATTTTTATAACTTCTTTTTCGAAGACATCGCAACGAATTTCGATTCGTTCGGTTCGGTTTATTTTTTCCAAATTCTTTGATTTTTTTACCTAAAAAACGCCTTTTTTAAAATCAACCAACGGGCGATTTTATCCCTGACCTCCGGGAGGGGCAAGAGGGTTTTGTGAAGTACGAAAATAGGTAGTGAAGCGGACTATTTGTACGGAACAAAACATATCTTGACCTATATGAACGCTCATACATAACAAATCTACTCAAAAATTCTGCTTTTTTTACCTATTTATAATCAAAAGTTAGACAAGCTTATCTAACTTAATAGAACCTAAAAGGTATTAAATAGCGAAAATAAATTTTATCTTCTCCAAAAATACCTTATCAAAAGGCTGTCACTAATCCGATAAGGTATTTTTGGAGACAAGAAAGAATATGAAAACCAAAATAAAGCGTTTTAAAGCGTTTTGTTTAAAAAAATAACCAAAGCAAGCTAAAGCTATTATAAAGCGATATAAAGCAAAAAAAGGATGTTTTCAAGCGATCTCTCCGCCCCCCTTGTTTACATTTTTCAATTTGTTTTGTTTTTCCTTTTCGGACTTTTCTATCAAAGAAGCAAGCTTTCGAAATCGACTTAATTTTATCGTAAAAAACCAATGTTCTTGTTATTATTTAAATAAAGGTTATTAATAATGTTATCAATCAAAAACTAAATCTCTTAAATGCCTTGTTTTTACTATGTGTTTTAGAGATTTTAAAGTTTCTAACTACGAGTTATTGAATACTTTCTACGAGTTATTGAATACTTAAAAACTCTTTAACTACGAGTTATTGAATACTTTCTACGAGTTACTGTTGTATAACTCGTAGAAAGTGTTTAATTT
>NZ_RQVQ01000075.1:620-5816 GCF_003865405.1 Paenimyroides tangerinum | reverse complement strand
ATAGCATAGATTTATATTTAATTTGGAGAAAGCTCAACAGAATTTTTTTGTTGAGCTTTTTTTATTACAAAAAAAAAATTAAATTTCTGTGTTAAAATAAGATTATTGTTTGTTTAAATATGATATATTTGTGATAGTCTCATAATTTAATATTTTTTCTATGAAGAAAATTACTAGCTTAATATTACTAATGTTCTGTACATTGGTAGGTTATAGCCAAATTATCAGCACCGGTTTTGAAACTGGTGTTCCTGCAGGCTGGATTGTTACACATAATGGAGTTGGAATCAACAGCCCATGGAATGTTAATAATACTGCTATTTTGGCTAATTCTGGCAACTCTTGTTTGATGGTTGCTCCAGAAACGGCTACTGCTGTTTCCCCAATTCAAGATTGGGTCATAACTTCAGTGGCAAATTTAGGAGGTATTCTAAATCCTAAATTATCGTTTTACGGTAAAGCGTCTCCAGCTGGTCCTACTAGAAACAGTAGATTAGAAGTTAGAATTTCTACTACTAATACCAATTTGACAAGTTTTAATACAATTGCGACTTTTCAAGATTTTAATGGTGCTGCTCCAAATCCAATTAGTCCAACTGGTGGAACTTATGGATTTCAAGAGTTGAGTTTATTACAATATGCAGGTCAAAATATTTACGTTGCTTTTGTAATGATTAATGAAGGTCAGGGTAAAACGTGGAGTTTAGATGATATTTTGATTTTTGAAGACTGTCCGGATGCTACAAATTTAGGTGTAACAGCCTTAAACGATACAGGAGGAACAGCAAATTGGTCAAATCCTGGAGGTGCATTAAACTTTCAGACAGAAGTGGTTTTAGCTAATGCTACTCCAACTGGAGTACCAACTTACACAACTTCTACAACTCCTACTACTCAAGTAATGACTAATTTACTTCCTAATACAGTATATGATTATTATGTTAGATCTACTTGTATAAATAATGTTTTTGGAGATTGGGTTGGCCCATTTCAATTTGTTACAAATCCGCTTCCTGTTCCATTACCATATTCTGAAGGTTTTGAAGGATTACATGGATGGAGATACAGTAACAGTACTCAAGTTAATAAATGGTTTGTAGGTACTGCTACTCATAATGGAGGTGCAAATTCGTTATATATCTCTAATGATGATGGAGCAAACAACACTTATACTATAACTACTGCTTCTACAACTCATGCATACAGAGATGTAATAATTCCTGCTGGTACTGATGAACTTCTTTTTACTTTCGATTTTAAAGGTCAAGGTCAAACTACCGTCGATTATATGAAATTATGGTCAGTTCCATCGACTTTCACACCGACTGCTGGTACTGTAATTAACGCTACAAATGGTATTCAGATAGGTGGATTAATGAATCAAACGCCTAACTATTCTACCATGACTTATGTTGTCAATGTTACTGCTTATGCAGGTACAACTCGTAGATTTGCTTTTGAATGGATAAATAATAATTCAACAGGAACACAACCTCCTGCTTCAGTAGATAATATTAATATTAGTGTAATTAGATGTACAGCACCTTCACTTTTAGTATTGAATAGTGTAACTACACAAACGGCCAATATTTCTTGGACGGCTCCCACAACGCCTCCAGCTTCTTATGATTATTATGTTTCTCAAAATCCTACTCCACCAACTGACACTACTGTACCCTCTGGAAACTCTCCAACAAACTCTGCTACAGTTAGTGGTTTAGTGGCTGGTACAACTAATTTTATTTGGGTGAGAAGCAATTGTGGTACAAACGGAACAAGTTTCTGGATTGGGTATGTAGTTGCACAGACAAGTCAGATTCCTGTTGCATTACCATATTCAGAAAATTTTGAAGGTATACCAGCTTTCCAATTTAGTAATGTTAATCAACCAAATTATTGGATGATTGGTAACGCTACTCATAATGGGGGTACAAAAAGTATGTATGTTACAAATAATGCACAGAATAACGAATATACTATTACTTCAACTTCTTCTGTAGCGGCCTTTAAAGACTTTATTATTCCACCTGGAGCAGCTGAAATTAATATTCAGTTTGATTTTAAAGGGATGGGACAGGCTGCAACTGATAGAATGAAAGTTTGGTTGGTTCCGACAACATTTGTTCCTGTTTCTGGAACTAATATCACTGCTGGAACTTCAGGAGGGGTTCAAATAGGACTAACAAATTATAGTGAAGTATCAAACTGGACGACATATAATAATGTAATTAATGCTACTGCTTTAGCAGGTTCTAATAGAAGATTGATTTTTGAATGGATAAATAATACTACTACAGGTACACAACCTCCTGCTGCAGTTGATAATATTAATATTAATGTTATTACCTGTGTCGCTCCAACTAATCCTGTGTTAAATTCAGTTGAACAAGATGAAGCTACATTAAGTTGGACAGCACCTACAACAACTAATATTGTAACATATGATTATTATTATTCTACTGTAAATTCTGCACCTACAGCGACAACTGTTCCTTCAGGAACAACTACAGGTACTTCAGTTACAATTGAAGGTTTGAATCCTGCAACGCAATATTTTTTCTGGGTAAGATCTAATTGTGGAGCTGGAGATGGAAATAGTTTTTGGGTTGGACCAGTGGTTTTAAATACTAAACAAATTCCAGCCGAATTAAATTTCTTTGATGGTTTTGAAGGTCAGAGTTCATTTACTTTAAGTAACGATAATAAAATTGGATTCCCAAATCAGTGGATTATTGGTAATGCTGTTGCTGCAGCTGGAACTAAGAGTTTATATATTTCAAATGGCAATAGTGCATTTGAATATACTACTACTTCTAGTTTAACAATTATTCACGCTTATAGAGATATACATATTCCTGCTGGAACAACAACAGATATTGCATTTTTATATGATTGGAGAAGTCAAGGTGAAAATAATTCGGATTATTTACGTGTTTGGATTGTTCCTGTAGCTTATCAGCCAGTACCAGGAACGGCAATTTCTGTAGCTAACAGTGGTGGAAATCAATTAGGAGGAAATCACCAATTACGTAATACTTGGCAAAATGAGTTGTATATTTTCCCAGGTGCAACTTACGCAGGTCAAACTGTTCGTTTAGTTTTTGAATGGAGAAATAATACTTCAGGTGGAGCTCAATCTCCAGCTGCTGTTGATAATGTAGAAGTTAAAGCATTAACTTGTCCTGCTCCAATTGATTTAGCTGCATCTACAGGGATTAATAATACAATTAATTTGACTTGGACTCCAGTAGGAACCGAAACACAGTGGGAAGTCGTGATTCAACCTACAGGTGGTGGTTCGCCTGGTGCAACCCCAGTAACTTCTGTTATTGTAAATGGTAACCCAATTTATAATTTCACACCAGTTGAAGGACAATTATATGAGTATTATGTTAGAGCGATTTGTTCAGAATCAGATAACAGTTTATGGACAGGGCCAGAGCAGTTTTCTTTGTTTTTACCAGAGGCTTGTGCTGATTTAGATATTTCACCTTTAAATTTAGATGTAAATGCTAATGGAGATTATATAATCTGTGATGGAGAAACCGTAGATGTAACTTTAAATGCTGCTTACGACCCAAGTTTGTTCAAAGCGACAGATGTTTATACTGTTGAACAAATTGATTATGCGCCGCCATTTCCTTTTACCGGAGGTATAGAGATGGATGTAACAATAGATGATTCTTGGGCACCTCCTTTTACTTTACCATTCGCTTTTTGTTTTTATGGAAATGAATTTACTACTGTTCAAGTAAGTTCTAATGGATATATTAAAATGGGTGGTAATGAGCCTTATCCAGGGAATGCTTCATTTTCTATGAGCGGAATATCATCATTCCCTGCTCCGACTTCAAATGATGATTTTAAAAATGTAATTATGGGTGTATTTCAGGATATTGATCCTATTCCTTGGAAAAGTCCAAATGGAAGTATAAATTATCAGGTTTTAGGGACCTATCCATGTAGAGCATTGGTTGTTAATTATAGTGAAATTGAATTATTTTCTTGTCTTGATTCTAATCCTGCTCAAAATTCTCAGATTGTAATTTATGAAATTTCAAATATTATTGAAGTTTACGTTGGCAATAGAGAATCTTGTGGAGCTAGTGGTTTCAATGGAGGAAAAGGTGTTATTGGTTTAACTAATTTAACTGGAACTCAGGCTACAATCCCTCCTGGTAGAAATGTAGGTACTTGGGAAACACAGAATGAAGCGTGGCGTTTCAAACCAAATGGTGAAACAACTCCAACTTTTGGATGGTATCAAGATGGCGATTTAATTTCTACAAGTCCTATAGTTACAGTTACATTAGATGAGTCTGCTTATTTTGAGGCTGTGGTTTCATATCCAGGTTGTGGGGGTGAAGATTTAGTTTTAAGAAAAGGTTTTGAAGTTAAGGTTACAGAAGAAATTATTCTTCCTCAAGCAGAAGAAGTGGTTATTTGTATTAATGACTTAGATGACCCAGATAGAGGCCGAATTAATGATAATGATGAAGTCATTTTATCAAGTATTGATAATCCACTAAACTTTACAATGACCTATTATCATTCTGAGGATGATGCAGAAACAGGTACAAATCCTATTGCAGATCCTGAGAATTATGTTCCAACGACCTTCCCTGAGATTATTTATGTAAGGGTTGAAAATGAAGAAACGGGTTGTTTTGGTATCACTTCATTCAATGTTCGTGAAGGAGTAGTTCCAGAGTTAGATTTGCAAGATATAGTTATTTGTACAAGCTTTACATTAAGTCCATTACCTGAAAAACAGAAATACTTAATGTATGAAGTTTTAGATCCAATTAATCAAACAGTTGTAACTGATATGGTAAATGATCCTCCTGTTAACACTATTTTACCAGTTGGTTTTTATAAGGTATATGTTGAAATTGAAAGTGATGATAAGTGTACAGAAGTTTTTTCATATAAAGTTACTGTGATTCCATGTTCTATTCCGAAGGGTATTTCTCCTAACGGAGATGGTTTAAATGATTATCTTGATCTGAGTTATTATATGGCAACTAGCGTTAAAATTTTTAACCGTCATGGTGCAGAAGTTTATTCTCATGGACCAGGTTACACCAATCAGTGGATGGGTCAAAGTAATAGTGGTGGTATGTTGCCAAGTGGAACTTATTTCTACACAATAGTTACCCCTTATGAAAACTTTACAGGTTGGATTCAGGTTGTTAG
>NZ_RQVQ01000075.1:0-610 GCF_003865405.1 Paenimyroides tangerinum | reverse complement strand
TAACTTTATGAAGAAAATATACATAAGTGCTTTATTAGCTTTGTTAGGGCTTGCGGAATCATCAGCGCAACAAGATCCACATTACACCCAGTATATGTACAACCAAAGTGTGATTAACCCGGCTTATGCTGGATCACGCGAAGGTTTGTCATTAGGGCTTTTACATCGTGAACAATGGTCAGGATTGGAAGGAGCACCAAAGACGACCACTTTTTTCGGAAACGGACGAGTTGGTAAAAAGGTTGGATTGGGATTATCTGTAATTTCAGATAAAATAGGACCTGTATCGGAGAATAATGTATATGCAGATTTCTCTTATACCCTAAAATTACAACCGGGTCATAATTTAGCCTTAGGATTAAAAGCAGGTATGACCATGCAACAATCCGATTTTTTTAGTGAGATAAATGGATATGTTCCAGATGCAAATGATCCAGCTTTCGCGGAAAATACAAGTCAAAGTTTTTTCAATGTAGGAGCAGGAGCATTTTATTATACAGATAAATATTATGTAGGATTCAGTGTACCTAACTTTTTACAAAATACATATGTAGAAAAGAACAACCGTAAATTCGGAAGTGATGTAATGCACATGTTTTTGACAGGAGGT
>NZ_RQVQ01000074.1 GCF_003865405.1 Paenimyroides tangerinum | reverse complement strand
AGCGCTAACTGCATATTTTTTAGAAGAGAAAATCGTCATTGTAATTGGAGTTGATTCACTTCCGTTTGCAAATTTCGCTTCGTTATCTAATAAAATAGTTGCGTTATCGTTACTTAAATTTAAGCTGTAAAATTCTCCAACTGTAACTGATAATTTATTTGTTTTTACTTTTTCTTGAGCGTTTGCGTTGTATCCAAACATTAAAGCGATTGCTAATACAGTAGTTGTTTTGAAGAAGTTACTTGTTGTTTTCATTTTTTGTTATAATTATTTTGTTATTTATATTTTTTTATTTATTTTAGCCGATGTGAGTTCTGAAGAACTCTCTTTGTTTATTATTTTAATTTTTGACAAGAGTAATTTCATTACATTTTGTGTTTATTATCATTTTTGTTGAACGTGTTGTCAATAAAAAATCAATTTATTTAAAGTAATTTCTTAATTACGGTGCAAAAGTAATTTGATTTCTTAATACGTTAATTATCATTTTTGTTGAACGAATTGTCAATAAAAACTCAATTTATTTAAAGTCATTTTTTAATTACGATGCAAAAGTAATTTGATTACTTAATTCGTTAATTATCATTTTTGTTGAACGAATTGTCAATAAAAAATCAATTTATTTAAAGTAATTTCTTAATTACGGTGCAAAAGTAATTTGATTACTTAATTCGTTAATTATCATTTTTGTTGAACGAATTGTCAATAAAAAATCAATTTATTTAAAGTCATTTCTTAATTACGATGTAAAAGTAATTTGATTACTTAATTCGTCAATTTGTAAGCTCCCCCAAAAAAAGTACAGTTTAAAAAGCGAAAAATTATTAATTTTAAACTAAACTGTAATTATGAAGAGTAGTAAATTTAGTCCCACTCAAATTTCTAAGATCCTTCAAGAATTTGAATCGGGCAAAGATATTAATGCAATTATTAGAGAACACGGAGTTAGTAAAGCTACGTTTTATAAGTGGCGTCAACGCTACGGTGGCATGGAAGCAAGTGAATTAAAGAAAATTAAAGCCCTAGAAGAAGAAAACGCTAAACTCAAACGCATGTATGCTGATTTAGCATTAGAATTAGACATGGCAAAATACATCATTGAAAAAAAGCTTTAAAGCCTTGCGAAAAAAGAACAATCATAAAGGATGTTTTGACCAAATATCCTAAAGGCAAAAGCAAGGCTTGCCGTATTTTACAGACTAGTCGAAGTAGCTTGGTGTATCAATCCATCAAAAATGATTGTGATTTAATCCAGCGATTAGAGAAATTTGCTCAAGACCATCCAAGAGAAGGTTTTTGGAAGTGTTATTATCGCCTTCGTAATGATGGAGAGAAAGTAAATCATAAGCGATTGCATAGGGTTTACAAACAGATTGGACTTCCTCATCGCAGAAAGACTAAAAAGCGCTTGCCTCAAAGAGTAAAAGAAACTATTGTAATTCCTGAAAGTTTTACCCATACTTGGAGTATTGATTTTATGAGCGATAGTTTAGCCAACGGAAGAAAGTTCCGAAGCTTTAATGTTATTGATGATTTTAATAGAGAAGTATTATTTATAGAAACTGATTATTCACTCAAAAGCAGCAGAGTTATTTGGGTTTTAAAACACCTTGTAAACAAACATGGAAAACCAAAACGAATAAGAATGGATAATGGACCCGAATTTATTGCTAAATTAGCGCAAGAATGGAGCCAGATTATGGAAATTGAATTTAAATACACCCAACCAGGTAAACCAACACAAAATGCTTTAATAGAACGTTTTAATAAAAGTTATCGTGAAAATGTATTGGATACCTATTTGTTCGATAGTATTGACCAAGTCAGAGAAATAAGCGACCAATGGATAGAGGATTATAATTACCAAAGACCGCATGATACCTTAGGAGGGATTAGCCCAGTTAACTATAAAAGAAAGAAAGAAAAAACAGTTGAAGGACTACGTTCCGCTACGGCTACGCCTTCGCCACACTCAGCCCTTCAACTGTGATAAACTATGTATTAAATTGTATACTTTTAACTTGTACTAAAAAGGGGAAGCCTACAACAAAGGTTATGACATAAAGAACTTGTATAGTTTCAAGTACTCCTTTAAACCAAAATTTTCTAATGATTCTGTTTCAATCGACTTTAATTTTGATGTTGAAAAAAGTATTCCATCAAGGATATTTGCCATAATAGGAAAAAATGGGACAGGAAAAACTCAATTGATTACAACCTTGCCTCTTGATATATCTAAAAAGAGAGATGATGCTTTTACTCCTAAAACACCTATTTTTAGTAAAGTAATAGCTGTGTCATATAGCGCTTTTGATACTTTTGATATTCCTAAAAAAACAGCTGATTTTAATTATGTTTATTGTGGCATCAGAGACCCTAAAGGTGAATTATATACTGAAAAAGGTCTAAAGCTGAGGTTTCACAATTCGTGGAAAAAGATTAAATCCAATAACAGATTCGACAAATGAAAGAATTTACTCCCATTTTTTATGGAAGTTGAATTAATCAATGAATTTATTGTTTTAAATGATAATCCCTTCGAGTTTACTGTGGACATAAAAGGATTCAACAGTGTAAGCAAAAAATTAAGTTCTGGTCAGAGTATTTTATTATACATTATAACTGAAATTGTTGCGAATATAAGATTTGATTCTCTTATCATTTATGATGAGCCGGAGACACATTTACATCCAAATGCAATATCGCAATTAATCAATACAATCTACCAGTTAACTCAAGAATTCCAATCATACTGTATTATCGCTACTCATTCGCCAATTATAATTAGAGAATTACTTTCAAGAAATGTTTATATAGTTGAGAGAGAAAGTAATGTGATTTCTGTTAGAAAACCGCTGATTGAAACATTTGGTGAAAACCTTACAATGATAACAGAAGAGATATTTGGTAATAGAGATGTACCCAATCAATTTGAAAAAATATTATCAAGATTAGCTAGTGAGGGTAAAAGTTATGAGGAGATACTTTCTATAGTAGAAACTGAAAATATTCCGTTGAGTTTAAATGCCCGTATCTATTTAAAAAGTGCTATCGATGAAAAATCTTAATGTATATAATGGGGATGTTCACGATTTTTTAGATGATATAATAAAATCAAAAAAACACACACAAAATGACCCGGATTTTAAGCAAAGATTAGCTTTATTACTACCGAATGTTAAGCTATGTTACAATTCGTATAATTTAGCTCATAATATTAATAATCATGTTTCACTTATAGCCCACGGCTATGTTAACCAAGATAAAAATGACCTATTAAAATTGTACAATCCTAAAGCAGTTAAATTAGTTAAGTTTAAAAATGATACAACTACAATTTTAGATAATAGAGCATCAACAATATGTCAGTATTGTACAATTAACTCAGCTAATACATTAGATCATATTATTCCTAAAGCTGAATTCGTTGAATTTGCTGTGAATCCCAAAAACTTATTACCAGCTTGTTCAGAATGTAATGGACATAAATTGGATAGATTTAAAAACAATCAGAATAGATTATTTTTAAATCTATATACTGATTTATTACCCACTCACCAATTTTTATTTGTAGATATTACAACAGCAAATGGACTAATAGAAGTAAACTTCAAGCTCTCAAATATAAATAATATTAATACTGATTTATTCAGACTTATTGAAAGTCATTATGAGAAATTACATTTATTTCGTAGATTTAAAAGTAAATCAAATACAATAATTAGTGAAATGACAAACTCGATTTATGCTTCTGTAAACCAAATTTCAAAACAGACTTTTATAGATATAACTCTTGATAAAATAAATAGAGATAAATCATTGCATGGTCACAATCATTATAAATTAATATTAGAAGAAGCTCTTATAAATAACAATTTTTACCTTAATCAATATTTTCTATAAGCTTATATTAATTTAATAAATTATAGGTTTAATAATAATTCACGTCCATCAGTTAAATTAAGCTTCATTTCAAGTGGATTATCATATTTGACAGCAATATCTCGTAAATCACCAATCTGTATTGTTATAGGTTCATGTTTATTTTTACAGTTTATGAAAAATCTAAATTCATTTTGATCTTTATATTTTACTCTTTTATGAAATGTACTTAAATTGCCAGAATGATCATCATCATAATACTGCACTGGTCTATATTTATAATCTAATTTCAGTTCATCAAGTTTTTTTATAACTCTTTCCATAAAAACTCTTGGATTCTTAATAATAACTAATGACTCTCCAAATTCTTTTATATCAATTTTTAGATTTGATTTTAGTTGTTTATTAAATAAACCTGTAAGACTATATATATTACCGTTTGTAAAACCATCTTTTAGTACTACATCAACATCATTAAAAGTAAATTCAGGATCTATATTATCTAAATACTTATCATTTCTAAATAGTTGGATTTTACATTTTTTAAGATGATTTCTTTTAATTAGTCCTTCATCTAAATCTTGTCTATGATCATCTTTTTCACCAGCTCGCATGTACTCAAGTGTATTAAAATACATTTCACCTTTTTCAATAAAATCTTTCATACGATGTTCCGAACCTCTTTTAAATAGTAAATGAATAATTTCTTCTTTAGTTTTTATATGTATTTTTTTATCCATTTTTATTTAATTATCCAGATTATTATTAATAAGAAAAAAACTAAAGTCCAAGTTTGTAATTTAGTTCTTCACGGTTTCTAAATTCCTCTTGGACTTCATGAACGAATTCACATTTTGAAATGTCTAAGGGAGCTATTCCACCTGCATATGTGAATTGATTTAATTTATCTTTAAAATAGCATTTATAATTAATTAAAGGTATTTCTGGAGCGTCAAGTGCTATTATACTTGCCATAATAGGATACTCTAAATGTATTTCTTTGGCTAAATAGCTATCTATTTCAATAGGTGTTATTTGTTCTAAACTAACTGTTTTCAGCTCACCGTAGTAAGATGTTACTTCTATTTGATTATTTGGTAAATTTATATTCGATATTTTAAATATTTTTTCTTTACCAGTTTTGGAGCAGTCTTTTAATGCAATAAAATCTTCTTTTTTATAAATCATCTTATTTTTCAAATTGATATTAGCTAATATATTATTAATTATTTAATATCCCATGTTTCTTGTAAGTATTTAGGATTAAGATCTAATAATGTATAATTATAAATGAATTTAATTAAAAATAGGCATAGTTATTTTAGGACGGGTCACCGAAAATTTTTCTAAATACCAACCATATAGATGCTCCGTAGATACTCCATAGTTAAAGCATAGATAATGCATGAACTACATTTTCTATAAAAAAAGCATAAAAACAGAAAAATCGACTATTAATTTAATAAATAGCCGATTTTTTCACTTTTATAATTTAGTGTGATTTTGAAACAAAAATCTATTTTTTTAATAGTTGCTCTACAAAAGCTAATTTTTCCTTTTCAGCAGCTAACAAACGCTCGTATAATTTCTTATTCTCATCATATGCCTCAACCAACTTGTCTAAAGGGTTAAAGGTAGGCATCACGTTTATTGCATTCAGAGTTGATGAATCATTACTGTTAAAAGTATTGTTAGTTATTATATTTAACATCTTTTCATCCGAATATTCTTTTATGGCTTGGGTAGGTACTTCAAGGGCTTTAGCAATAATATCTAGTTTTGCATCGTCTAAATCAGCCGTGTTTTCAATTACCGACATTTTTTGTTGGCTAATACCTAACAGTTCAGCTAAAGTTTCTTGTTTCATTCCCTTCATTTCTCGTATGCGACTGATGTTGCGTCCTAAATGCTTCTTTTGTGTCGTTTCCATAAGCCTAAGTTTTTATAAACTCAAATATAAGTTTTTTTCTTAAATCATTCAAGTTTTTTATTCCCCATTCCCAACTCCCCATTCCCCCAAAAATGTTTTTTACCACCTATTCCTGGTACGTTACCTTATTTTATGGTTCGATACCTAGTGATAATCAATCAAATTTGATGTATTCATTTTTAAATCGTTGATTATGAAAAATTTAAACGCATTAAATCTACCGGAAGAACTGACTTTAGATGTTCAAAATTTTATATACAATGCGGTTTGTAGTAATGAACTAATGTTAGTGTTTTATACACCTGTGGTTAACAGCAAACTAAAAATACTCACCTTAGTAGTAGATAAACAAAATTATGATGCAATTGTTTGTGTGTTACAACCTCAAGTAGATACTTTAAATGCTTTGGAAAAGTACGATACTTTAATAACCATTAATTATCATAAAGTTTCATCAAACGATTCACATTTCCATTTTAGTTATTTGCAATTGCATTTACAGCCTTGCTTTGCTATTTACAGCAATCATTTAAAGCGATGGAACAGTTTATTCCAAAATTTTTATTCAATCGATAAACAAAAGGCAATAATTAATTATC
>NZ_RQVQ01000073.1 GCF_003865405.1 Paenimyroides tangerinum | reverse complement strand
AGCCCTTTACTACGTTTGATTTCAATAGCTGGAATCATCCAATAATCTAGCTCTTGATCAGATTCTCCACTCTATTTTCAAGATTAAATTTTGGTTTATCTAATCTTGATATTTGCTCATAGTATTTATTGTCTTTTAATATAACTGTTTTTACAAAAGCGTTACCTGGTTTATAAATATTATCAACATTCGGTATTGCTTCTATTGTTCCGTTAGCATAACGTAAACCTAAATAAACAACAGAAGGTTTATAAGTTTGTGTATAAACTTGTTCAAAGAATTTTTCTACTTGCGTATTAAAAATTGTTTGATAATCAGGGTTTAAATATTGATTTCTTCTGCCCCAACTTGCTTCTTGTTTTACAATATTCTTAGTATCAATATCAACACCTTTTGCATAAACTCCTGGCAAATAATAAGAAACGCTAAAATGACTATCCAGAGCACCTAAAGTATTTTCAGCATAAAAATATGGAACTGTAATAAGTACAGCATTTTTATTAGCTAAATTACTTTTAGTATAAACTTGTTTTGCATATTCATTCCAATTGTAAAAAAGCATATCAACTTTTTGATACAGAACATAAATATCTATGCCTTTATTTAATGTTTTAGTGTATTCTGACAGATAAGCTAAACGATGGTCTAACTTTACTAATTCTTCTCCACCAGCTGGAACATTTTCATCAATATAAATATAAGCCAGTTGATTATTAGTTATATCTGTTTCATAAGCATACCCAACATTATTTTTTGCAATTAAAACATTTAACTTAGTAAGCGCATCATCTATAATTTCTGGTCTTATTTCATCAATTTTATTGAATCTTAATCCTTGAGGTAATTCAAAATTTGCAATGTCAAAATAAGTTTCATCTACATTTGTTTGAGGACATTGCCAGTTAGAGAAAAATTCAATTTCTTTTTCGTTATTATAATCTATATTTTCTTTATTATCAAAAGCATATTTATAGCTTTTAGCTTTATATGTAGGATGCGGTCCACACGGATAACGCATATCTTGCTTATATAAATAAATAGGCTCATTGTCAGTTAATGTTACATAACTAATATCTTTTTTGACACTACCATTCATGTAGCCAATGAACTTACCAGTTTCAGTATCAAATGTTGCTGAATAACAAACTCCATCTACAAATATTCCTGGAACTGTACCCGTTGGAACTTGAGTTCCATTACAAGTAGTATCAACATTGTCTATTTTAAAAGGTTTCCAATCTGGAGTAAACCATATTTTTCCAGCCAACTCCCCATCACTCTGACTTTGAAACGCATATAATTTAAAAGCAGGGTCGTTTATTTGTTTCCAATCGGTAAACAAGAAATTAGCCACTGGCGGATAATCCATGATACTTTGTGTAGTACCTTTGTTTACGTCTTTGTTTTTGAATTTTTTAAACGGATGTTCTAGTTTAAATGCCCCATGAGCTAATTCGTGTACAATAGTTAACGCGTTTTGGTCGAACACAAAACCAAATTGTCCATTTAGTTTCATATAGCCACTTTGTCCTGTGCTCGATGTTTTGTCGGTTACAAAAATGTAATAGGCTTGTTCTACATTATTTGCAACTTTATACGCATTGATAATCGCTTTTTGTGCTTCGCTGTAGGTTGATAAATCGCCAAAAGTATCTTCGGTTGGTATTTTACCATCAACTAAATAATCACTAATATCAAAACTTGGTAATACATTTACATCAACATCAATTGCTAATTGCTTATAAACGGCTTTGATTTCGTTTATTTTAGCATCTGAAATGGTAACGCCTGTAGTTGGAACTAAGTTTAGTTTTAACGCTTTTGGAGAAACATGCACCATAGTAAACACGCCGGCTATTTTGTATTTATCGCCTTGTTTTATGGTGGCTTGTACTTCTTCTAATGCAAATTTCTGAGCGCCTTTTAAGGTTAATACAAAATGGTCGCCTTCTTTTACAGCATCTACTTTTATTCCGTTTTGGGTTTTAAAGAAAACGCTGTCTGCAACTACATCAGTACCACTAAGAGTTACTTTTGCCCAAAGCTTATCGGTTAAACCATTTGGAACAGCTTTGAATGGCACAAACGCATCGTTCACTTTTTTGTAATCGCTGGTTAATTCTTTGTTGTAAGCTACTTGATCAAAGGCGAATTTTGTATCGGTATGTTTTTCAAAAACCACACGAACGCCTTCGGCTGTAAGTTCGGTTGCTTCGCCGTTTTTGTTTACGCCATCTGTGTTTTCAGGGGTTGGCTTACCTCCTGGTGCAGATTCGAATGGTCTTGATACATTACCATTTGCATCAACATAATAATTTTTATTTTCACTATCGGTTATTACCGTGTCTTTACCACCTGGGAAGGTTTCAGTTTGTCCGTTTGGACCGATTACTACAATTTCTCCGCCGTTATTTATGGTAATGTTATCGGCACTGTTGATTGGAAAGGTTACGGTTACCGATTGTTGGTTGGTTATTTCTCTGGGGCAAGCCTTCCACTCCATTTCAGGTCAGGCTGTACGCACTCGCTTTTTCCAAATTAAAAATTTGTAAAAGAGCTCAAACAGAGCTACCATCCTTCTTGCAAAAAAAAACAGTTTTCTAAATTGAAAACTGTGAGTTTGTTAATTTTAATAGTCTAAAAATAATAGTTTATTTATATGCCAATGAAAAGCATAATTTGTTTATTGATTTTGGAACAACAAGCTATGTTTGTATAATGATCAACTATTGTTTTATTACAATAGTTACACTTATAACGTTGTTTTTTCGCTTTTGAAAACCCTGCTTTAATCAATTTACTCGAGCAATAAATACAAGTATGTATTTCATAAACACTTTTGATACACGAGGTACTGTTATCTACCATTTTTAAACCTTTTAAGTCTCTTAAATTACTAAGAACGAACAAATGTTCGTTTTTAGTATGCTAATTATTTCATTAAAAAACTTATAAAACAAAGGTTTGTGTACGTTTTGATTTATATCAACACTTTTGATACATTACCAAAAAAAGCGGTACTAAACCGCTTTGATTATTTCGTATTCTATACTCTTTTCAAGAGGATCGTATTCATCAACTGTTTCAGAAATTTTTTTAAGAAAACCCTGTTGAACTAAAGTTTCTAAATCTTCCTCACCAATCCCAGAACCAAACTCAAATTTTAAATCATAATCGATGTTTTGTAAAAGTTCAATATCCGAAATCTTCAAAGATTGCGAAGGCCATCCAAAGTTGAAATGGATAAAATAAATTAATTGATTTGAATTTAATTCTTCAGAAGCTTTAATTATAGCTTGTTTTAGTTTAATTAACATGTCACCTAATTTATAAGACTTGTCATACGATACTTTTGAAGTACTGGAAGAGTCTTTGTTCCTAATAAATCATATAATGCCTTTCCTAATCTTTGTTTATCGCCTAACGGAGTTGAAGATACTTGAATAATTTTTTGATAATCAGTTACGCCATTGGTGGTATATTTTTTAAGGGCTCCTTGCCAAGTAAGACCCCACTTATCTCCTAATCCCGTTTGAGTGTATCGGATATCATTAAATTCAAATATCAAATCGAGCATATCGTCAGGAGTAGCTATTTTAAAATCAATTGTAGTTTGACGTCTAAGATTTGAAACTACTTCAGCAATTTCTGCATCAGTTTTACCCAATCCTTGTAATTCGATTGCCTTATTTCCAATAGCATCAACTGTGTTTACATAATCACTTCGTAGATTTCCTTTGCTTTTGAATTCAATTAGTTCATCAATATTACTGCTTCTAATATCATTCTTCCAAACATCAAACAAATTATCATTTTGTAATTTTTTCAGAACATCGTCAGAAGCATTTGCAAAATCATCTAAAAACTGCGATCTTAAAACATTATCAAGCTGATTAACTTTTCCTTTTAATGTTACATATACAACATTATCAAGTTTTGATGACAAGTTCCCCGCCCCGCTAACAACTTTCACTTCCATTAAAACATCAACAAACTCTTCTTGCTTTAAAAGTTGTTGTTGTACATCTGATGATAAATTATTGCACTCTGGTGAATTTTTTTGCGTTACTATTTCAGTTTTATAATCTGCTACTGCTTGTACTAAATCTTCAGCTTGGTTTAGATTTGTTCTTTATCTAAAAAATGTCGTTTTATATATTTTCTCCAAAAAAAATAGATACGTTGTAAAGCCCTCAATCTTGAGGGCTTGAGTTGTTATGTATAAAATTGTAAATCTCTAATGCCAATTTGCGAACTTTGAATAAATCAGACTCACTAAGCAAATCCTTTTCAATTCGTAATTCGGTGCCATCCCAATTTGTACATGAAATTTTAATTGTTATACCATCTATAATAAAAAAACCATTGCCTCCATCTATAAAATCATGTTTAAAATCTCGTGAAGTATTATGCGTGTTTTTATCAATATACTCAATTGCTTTATCAAATGAAGAATAATTGTCTCCATCTTCATCTAGAATGAAAACTAGTTCTTTTGAATAAGTAGAATAATACTCTCTCATTTTATTTTACTAAAGGAATTTTAAAAACATTATCTACTGTTGGTCTTCCTTTCATGGATGAACTTATTATTTCTTCGTAAATTGCATTACCAATAAACCCTTTATCAATTTTTTCTTGCACAAGTTGTTCCCAAGTTTTATTTAATTCTTTCGTATCGAGATAATCCGCAATATCAGAATCTTTCATTGCTTGTCGTGCACCACTTCTAATTTCATTTCTCATGTTTACTGCCTGCTTGGCTTGACTTTCTAAAGTTTGAGTTTTATCAATCATATTTTCAATGTTCGCTTTTCTCCATGAGTACCAAACCCTAGTTTCATAAGGAGTTAAACTTTTTGAAGCTGGATTAGTTGATAAATTTAATTTCCCCGCCAATTCTGTAAGTGATGATGCAGATTGTATTTCTTTTGTTGAATTAGCTACTCGTTTTGCAAAATCAAAATTATTATCTACAAATTTGAAAATATCATCTAATTCAGTTCTTGATAAATGAGAAAATCCATTATTGCTAGCCCAAAACACAAAATCATCCAACGTCTTCGATGCCCTTTGCACAACTTTCACTTCCATTAAAACATCAACAAACTCTTCTTGCTTTAAAAGTTGTTGTTGTACATCTGATGATAAATTATTCCACTCTGGTGAATTTTTTAGCGTTGCTATTTCAGTTTTATAATCTGCTACTGCTTGTACTAAATCTTCAGCTTGGTTTAGTTTTTTCCCGTCTAATATAACATTTTTTACTTTATTAGAGATTGATACTGCCACATTTTTTAACCCTAATGCTGCATTTTTTAGTCCAATAATACCCATTACTGCATTATATCCATTTATTGTATTTGCAATACTTGGATATTTTTCTTTTAATTCTGTATTAGTTACTACTAAACTTCCCACAGCTCCAACAACTTCTGTTATCGCCCAAGCTCGTTTAACCCATCCTACCTTAGTTATTAACGCTGCACCACCACTTGTAGCAATGGTAACAACATCTAATGTGTTTATAATATTTTTTTCTACTGCGTCATTAAACTCTTTGGCTGTTTTGTATTCTAAAAATATAGCTGGCACAATATACATACCTGTTGGATTTGTATTTATACCATCTAAAGCTATTTTTACAATATCTAAATTTTCAGTAGATAGAATTGCAACTGGATCTAACGGTTTAAGTTTTATGGATGGATAGTTATTGTCTGGCATCCACGTTCCACCTGCGTTATTATAATACAAAAACTCCCTACTTATTAAAATCTTATCATCAACTAAGTTTCCTACAAATTTAGAATATCCTGCTGCATTAATATGTGCTTGTCCAAGAGTCGCGAAAAAACCTTCTGCTTTTGGTAGTTCAAATTTTATTGGATCTAAAGATATTACTTGTCCAAATAAATCTATATCATCAACCGTTTTTAAACGTTCTTTCCAAACGTGTTTAAACTTTCGTAAGAATCTTGATTCGTATTACAATTTACAGTTATAACTTGCTCATTTGTTCTATTATTTGCTATAAAATTATTTATTCCATCAGCTGTAAAAATATTTGATATTTCGCTATATTTTACATCAATTCTGTACGATGGTTCAGGACAAGGTTTCTGTAAATCAAAATATAAACTTACAGTTGCGTTGTTTGAAACTGAATTAACTTTATTAAAGTTTTGTAATTGCTTTTCACCATAATAATATTTATTATCTCCTGATTTTGATTCGTTCCAACAATACGTTTCGTTACCTAATTTGAAACTATATAACACTCCCTGATTATTAGAGTTTATATTACAATCCCGAGAAGACAATATAGTTTCAGTTCCTGAAATTTGAACAATCTGATAATTTGGAGTTAAAATATAGTTTGCAAACTCCCCCTCACTCTGACCTTGAAATGCATACAATTTAAACGCAGGGTCGTTTATTTGTTTCCAATCGGTA
>NZ_RQVQ01000072.1 GCF_003865405.1 Paenimyroides tangerinum | reverse complement strand
ACTTAAATAATGTTTACAAAAATGTAGCTTAACTTATACTGAACTTTTTGTTTGCATATCCAGTCATCTGCTTTACTATTAGCAATTAGAGCTTGATTAAATTTATAATACGATGTATTTGTATAAAATTTAAAAGCTGCTTCTTGTTCTAAAGTTAATTCATTTATAAATCTTCGTGGTGTAACTCCACTTTTTAAATCATTATAAATTTTCTTAAAATCATCGTTTTTTAAAAGTTTTACGATATCTAATCACTTACATAATATAAATTATCACCTAATTTTTCTTCAAAATATATCAAATAATCATTCTCTTTTAATCCTATTTCATATTTTTCTCATGGAGAAATTAAAGTTTCATTTTTTTTAAAATAATAATTAATTAATTCTAAAATCGAAGTCCTTTTTATTTCTTCATATTTATAATTTTTAAGTTTTTCAAACTCGTCATGATTAATGATAGCATTATAAATCAATAATAATTGTTTCTTAAAATTATTTTCTCCGAAAATAATTATTGAGTTCTTTAAATTCGATTTTGAGAAATTTTTAATACTAAAAATAGGAGTATAATAATTATATGATTCTCCCCATTCAAATTTTTTTTTCTCAACTTTACAATTTGGTGTAGTATCTTTATCTATATACTTCATTTTACTTTAAATTCTTAATACCATCAACAAGGTAAATCTCAACATTTGGAAACATCGAAGCAAAATCTTGTATTACACCTTGATATGAAATACAATATGGAAGTTCTGATGCAATAGTGATTTTTCCTTTAACATTAGGAAATTTATGTTCTTTTTTTTCTCCTAGTTTTTGAGCAATTTCAATTAAGCCAACATATTCAGAATCAAACTCTCGACTCCAAGCTCCACTTGAATTTATATGACCCTTTTTATCAACTTTATAAAAATTATTTCTACTTCGTATTTATTTTTGAAAAAATCTTATTAGAATTACATTCCATTCTTCCGATGTATAAAAATTTTGCTCTTGATTATATAGAAAGAATTCAGAAAATGAGGAAGAATTTAAAATTCCATCAGTAAGTGCAACTACAGCTAAACTTAAATATAATCCTAGTTTTAATTCTATTATATTTTTAGCTCTGATTTTAATGTGTACCAGTTGGTCTATTTTTTCAGCTTTAGTAATTTTAATTTGAAGTTCTTCGTTACTATATTTATTCTCAAAATATTCCTTAGCTGGGTAAAAATCGTTAAAATTATTACTAGTTATAGTGATTTTAAAAAAATTTTCAATTTTTTTAAAATCACTATAACATAAATTAAAATCTTTGAATTCTTCTTCATTAAAGACTTTATATATACTTTGTAATCCAAAAACAAATCTGATTAAATCCTCTATTTTTGTAATTTTTTCTGTAGTAACTACGCTTAAATCTCCTCCTAACATTAGTTAACTAAATTATAATTATCAAAAATTATTTCCATCCCATTTTTATCAACTATTCTAATCTGTTTAAAAACTCCTTCGCCACCAAATAGTAAAGCCTGTCTGCTTACGTCTATACTTTCGTAATAATTCAATATATCCATCTTATCCATATTAGTAACATCTATTCTTATAATTGTATTAGGATTGTCTCCTAATTTGCAGTATTTCTTTATTATAATATCACTTTTAGCATAACCTTCTCTTATTTTAGAAGCATTGTCTTTTATTTCTCTAAAAATATTTTTAACTCCATTATTTGTGTCTAAGCTTGGTGTTACTTGTTTTAGAGAAAAGGGAATTACTTCATTTTTTATAGTTGTGAACACACCTTCTATTCCTTGTTGAGCTTTATAAAATTCCGCAGTACCACCACCTAAATCTTCTCCTAGTTTTAAGATTTGATTGTATTCATGAGGTAAATAATCTCCTTTAATTATTACATTGTCAACATCTTCAACACTCTTCCACCAATTTTTACCTAATTTGGTTTCGCTATATGCTTTTAGCTCGGCTTCTACATCTAGTATTTTTTGTGCATCATCTGAACCGTTTCTAGCCTCTGCAACTATAATATTTTTAACAGCTGGGTTATCAGTTTCTTTTAAAAATTTTCCAACTATATTTTTACCGACACCTCCAGCTAGTGTTGTTATATTTACAATAGCCGTTACATTATTATATGTTTCAAGCGCTCCTTTTAGCTCTGGTTGTTCATTTAATGGACTGTTCTTTATAGCTAAATTAGCTCCTGCATTTACTTTTCCCCATTTTTCAACAAAGGTGAACGTTTTCGCAATCCATTTTGGACCAGTAACAACTTTTGATATTGGTACTAGTAAAGTTACAACATCTAAAGTATTTTCTACATACAATTTTATATTGTTATTTTCACCTTTACTACTTGCATATTAAAGTAAAATTGCTGGAACAACCGATACTTCTTTGTCTACTCCTGGTAATCCTTCGATTAAATTAAAATCAGAATCGTCTGTTATTACTGTAACATCAAAAGGTTTAAGATATACAGGCTCTTGTCTTATAATTTTTTGATTTGTTTCACATTCTTCATGACCTCCATCTCCAAAACTTGATGTCCATTTACAGTCTTGCGTAACTTCCCATACACCTTGCGAAATATATAGTTTAGGGTTTTCATTCGATCCAAAATAATAATCTCCAAATATTTCACTTTGTACACTTGCTAAAAATCGACCAAAATCTGTAGTTGCAATTCTTTCTGGAATTGAACGACTTCTTCCGAAAACTGGGTTACCATCTTTATTTAAACTAAACCGGTATTGATATTCATTAAATATCTAGATGATTTGATGGCAAATCAATTATTCTAAATTTATTGTCATCAAGAAATTTTATTACTCCTTTTTTTTCAAGTATTATTAAGTAATCTCTTAACATTATTTGAATATTATCATTTTTTGAAAAATCTTTTATTTCCCAATCGCTCCCAAAATTTCTATAAAATAACTCAAGTTTATTTTTAAAATCACTAAGTATTTTATTTTTATTCATAAATTATTTTTTTATTTAAAATTAATAACTTCCCCTGTTTCAAGATTTATTAATCTTTTTATTTTAATAGGACTATTAGTTATAAATTGAGAACCTCCTCCATCTCCTAAATCAGGATAGCTTTTACATAATACTTCCTTATATTCTGCCGTTAAATACTTCCCATTTGGCAATCTAACATCACTTAGAATTTGATTTCCATCAAATTCAGCTACCCATGTAGGTTTTTTAGGTAATTGCAATTTAGATTTAATAATATCAGCATTATTATATTTATCAAGCGATACATAAGTTGGATATTGTTCAGGTGAGGCATCTATTATTCCTTGTGCCTTCAACTTATGAAAATTATACGTAGTTTCGTTAACAGCTCTATAAACGGTTTTATTCTTAACTAATTCTTTTGCAGTATCATCAATTTTATTAACTTTTTTCAACACATCAATTCCTAATTGACCGTAATGGTCAATAATTTCAGCCGCTGCACCTCCATCTTTATTAAATTTCACATATATTAATTCCTCAGCTTCTTTACCATATTTTGCAATTGCTCTTTGTCTTGCTCCTTTAAATAAATTATCAATGTACAATACTGCATTATCTAATTTATCAGCTATCCCCAAAGCTTTCCAAACCTTTTCTTGTTCCGCTACAAGTTTTCTTTCAGCATCAGATAAATTTATAAGATTAGTTGTAAGTATTTTCTTTAATATTATTTATCAACTATCAAGTTTCTATTGCTAAAACTACTGGGTGAATTTTGAATACTCTTAGCCAATTCATCAATATAAGTTTCTCCTTTTTCTTTATATACAGAAATCTCATCTTTACTCAGTTGTATATTTATCTCAAAAAGTCCAACCGTACCACATAAAACTGATAGGATATACTTATCTTCATTTTTATAAAAATTATAATCCCAATCTTTTTTTATTATTTCTTTTCTCATTTTATATTAGTTAATGTTTCAGTATATTCTCCCTTTGGAATTCTATTAATAACAGCTTCTTTGTAACCTTTTGGTAATAAGCCTCCAGGTAGCCACAAATCATTTGCTCCTCCTTCATTTCCAGAAGGCATTCTCAATTTGAGATTTTTAGGGTTAGGTATATCTATTCGAACTAATTCTTTATCTTTCCATAAACCTGGTGGTATTCCTAATTCTGTTTCAATATGAGTTAAATTTCCATTAGCTTTTAATAAAAGATTATCCATCTCCGATTTTGACATAATAAATTGACTATTATCTGGTCTACCTATTAAATCCCTTCCATAATCATCTAATGCTTTTTTTGGTACTAAATAAGCTCCTCCTTCTTCAAAAGTTTTCAAATGTTCATTTATATAACTTGAGCTCAAATAGGTTTCAGGCAAAGGTCTACTTCCATTTGGAATAGTTAAAATATCTTCGCTAGTTTTTCCATTGATAAAAGCATCTTTTGGAACACCCCATTTATCATTAGGAATATTTTTAGCATCAGTTATATCAATAAATGCTTTTTCTTGTTTAGCAATATTCTGCCTTATTTCTGTCGAAAGATTACTCCAATCATCTGAATTCTTTAGCTTAGTAATCGCAATTCTGTAATCTAAATATTGAGATAATAATAAATCTCTTAAACTTTTATTTTGTTTTAAAAGGTTTTTGGTTGTTTCTGGTAGCTTTACTGCAAATTTATAACCACCAACAGCAACATTTTTTAAACCAATAACTCCCATTGCCAAATTGAAATTATCTACAATTTCTTTAGCTTCTGGAGAAACTTGGACGGTATTTACTGTTATATTACTTACTGCACCAGCAACCTCGGCTATTGCCCAAGCTCTACGAACCCAATGAACTTTGGTAGCTAAGGCTGTACCACCACTTGCTGCAATTGTCGCTACATCTAAGGTAGTAATAACTGCTTTTTCTATATAATCATTTCTAATTTTGTCATTAGTGTATTTCAAGAAAACGGCAGGTACAATATAAGCATTTCCGTCTAAACTATTTTCGCCTAAAGCAGTTTCTATTAACGGTAATTTTCCTTTATTTGGAATTATAATAAGTGGCGTTAATGGTGAAACTTCAGTAATAAATTCTTCATTTTTAACTGAAACGTAGGTTCCCATTGAAACTGAAGAGATTTTATATATATCATATAAAGAAATTTGTCCAGTGTTTGAATCGTATTCACCATTATTATACTTACTACTTTCTATTAGCAATAATGTAGAAGATTCATCTTTATAGATAATTGGCTCTAAATTAATAACTCTAGAAGCAAAACTGTCATCATCTGAAGGCCATCTGTTTGCAATAGATTCAGGATTTTGATTAAACATAGTAACCAACGCTCCCATGAAGTTTGTATAGTTTTCTTTATCTTTCCAGAAGTAAACAGAAACATCATCGATTTCAGCTATTAAATGCTTTAATAATTGGTTGTTATTTTGTTCTAATAATTTAAAAAACGTATGATAATTTTTTGAATCAATCGCTGTCATTAACCTTAAAATAGCCAATTCTGAAGATTCTATTAATCTATCTTGAGAAGCTATTTTTATAATTAAATTTTCTTTTTTATTATGATCTAATCCTCTCAATGCACTCAAACAAACTTGATTTACAAGTTCTGCAACTTTCTCACCATCCGTTTTTGTTAGAGCAGTTTCTAAAATAGCCAAACCTTGTGTTACATTTTCTAAAGAACAAGGCTGTCTATCTTTTGATAATATTTCTTGTGAAAAATTATTACTACACGACGCATCTCTAACATCATAAGGCGATGGCAACCAACCTGTAAATGATGATGATTCTAATTTATTTTCTATTAATTCAGATATGTTTAAAGCCTTCTCGTTTTCAGATGTCCATTCAATTAAAGCATAATCATAGATGCATTTATCATTATTTCTAGACTGATATACATTCACCTTATTATCTATTGCTACTTTAATTTTCTTAGTAGTAATAGTTACTTCTCCATTAACAAAAGCATCTTTACTTGTATTCCACTCATAGATTCTATCGTTATATTTAATAGAATTAATTGTATAGTTTTTAGAAATTAAATACGTAATACTAATTCGATGATTATTTAAGAAGAATTGGTCAAATATTTTCCCATTAGGAGTAATTCCTAAATGCCCTAATGGATTATGTTCCCCATCACTCTGACCTTGAAATGCATACAATTTAAACGCAGGGTCGTTTATTTGTTTCCAATCGGTAAACAAGAAATTAGCCACTGGAGGATAATCCATTAAGCTTTGGGTTGTTCTTTCACTTACTCCTTTGTTTTTGAATTTTTTAAACGGATGTTCCAACTTAAAGGCTCCATGGGCTAATTCGTGTGCAATGGTTAACGCATTTTGGTCAAACACAAAACCAAATTGTCCGTTT
Organism: Paenimyroides tangerinum; assembly: GCF_003865405.1. Taxonomy (GTDB): domain Bacteria; phylum Bacteroidota; class Bacteroidia; order Flavobacteriales; family Flavobacteriaceae; genus Flavobacterium; species Flavobacterium tangerinum. The sequence continues at coordinate 212 of NZ_RQVQ01000072.1, read as the reverse complement.
AGTTTCATGTAACCACTTTGCCCTGTACTCGATGCTTTGTCGGTTACAAAAATGTAATAGGCTTGTTCTACATTATTTGCAACTTTATACGCATTGATAATCGCATTTTGTGCTTCGCTATAAGTTGATAAATCGCCAAAGGTATCTTCGGTTGGTAGTTTTCCACCAACTAAATAATCACTAATATCAAAACTTGGTAATACATTTACATC
>NZ_RQVQ01000071.1 GCF_003865405.1 Paenimyroides tangerinum | reverse complement strand
GAGCCGTTGCGCTATGCTCACTTTAATCCGCTGAAGGTGGTATACTATAGCCGTTTTTTGCACTAAAGGTTTTTCAGAATTTTATGATTTAAGTTTAACTACTAAAATATTAAATTTAATATCTTGCTTTTTAGAAATTCCGCTTGCATTCTTAACAATCAAAACAAATAAGGAAACGAAAACAGAGTAACTATTTGATACAATTTCAAATTGTCATTTATAAAAATAAAAAAAATGTGGTTCAAAAATCTAACAGGATTTCAAGAAGAATCTCCTGATAATGTAAAAAACAATATAATTGTTGAGGATGAATATTTGATTTCGACAGTTAATAATAGAAAATTTAAATTTGGAAAACTTGAAATACCCACATTAGAAGAGTTGAGAGAATCCAATTCTCAAATAGCAAAATATCAGAATAAAATCAAAATCAGTGAGATTGTCAAAGATGTGAAAGATTTACATAAAAACATTGCTAATAAAAATGCATTATTTCAAGTTGCTTCTCAATTTAATTTATTAGAAATGATTAATCCAAACTTTACTCCAGAACTTGGGATTGATAGATATGAATTAGATCATACACAAGGACCGATTTGTGCCGTAGCTTGTGGAGCTGGAACCATTTATCGAAACTATTTTGTTGAAATCAATGGACAAATTGGTCAATCTGAGAATAATCAAATTGATTGTTTAGATTTAATCGGAAATGAACTTGAAAATGAAAAGTATAACCATTGGAAAATGCAAAATGGTTATGCTTTGATGAGTGAGAATGGTTTATTAAAAATCAACAAAAAAATTTCTACTTTAGATGAATTTCAAAGAGAAAATCTAAAAGGTAAACTTAAAATTGGAATTCAATGGAATACCGAAGTTACAAACTCTGAAACAAATCATGAAGTTTCACAAATCTATTGTTCGGCGCTACCAGTTGCATATTCTCAAATTGAATTTTATTATTGGGAAACTTTTGCAAGAATAATTCTTGAAGCTTTATACGAGGCAACTTTATATGCTGGTTTAATCAACTTAGAGAATAATAATTCAAATCAAGTTTTTTTTACACTTGTTGGCGGTGGAGTTTTTGGAAATGAAGAAAATTGGATTTTAGAATCAATGCAAAAAGCAATAAACAAATTCAAAAAAGTGCCCTTAGATATTAAAATTGTCAGTTATGGTAAACCAAATTTAAATTTAAAACAATACATTGAGTTCAATTAAATTTTTTATAAGTAAGAGATTTCTCATTTCAGATTCGAAACAAAACTATCTGAACAAAAAAGAAAATAACTGATGAATAACTTTTTTTTAAAAACCGTAAGTTTATTAATTAATAATCGATTCTTAATTAAAAGAATTTCTCGAGGTTTTGCCTTGGGGAAATTCATTTTCGGTAATCATTAAAAACAGCTAATAAATCAGTGAAAACTTTTCTCTTTTGAGTTTGATAATTAAATTTTGAAAAAAAATTAAGTATTATACTGATTATGAAAATTATGAATAATGACATTCTGATTAGAAAATTTAATGTATTGGTTAATATGTAATCTCTGAAAAAGAATTAGTTTTAGTCTTTTATTAAAATTGATTTAGTTAAGCTTTTTATTTTGTGTTTAATTTATTAAACTTCATAAATAGTTAATACGTAAAAGTTGATTACCTTTGTACTGATTTACTTTCAAATACAACTTGATTAATTTTTTTCATATGAAATTCATGTTATTTGTTTCGTAAAAATAATTAATGTGTCAACTCAAAAAAACGTAATCTAAAAGATGAAAACCGAAATTTGTTCTTGTAAAGGTTTAAATACAAATTGTAAAAAATGCTTTGGAAGTGGATATATCCAATCAAATACTCCTCAAAAAAAAGTTGGAAAGCAATCTGATAAAAAGCAAAATAAAAAAAATCAAATAGAATCTAATATTCCTGATAATATTGAAACATTATCAAAAAATGAGATTGAAGAAATTGCAATTAAAATCATTTCAAGTTTAGACTTAAAATCAAAAAAGCAAATGCAAATCTTAAATTCAATTCCATTTAATACAACTACTTTCCGTAGAGATTTTGGAGCCAAATTTGAAATATTAGAGAGTATCGAAGAAGAAAAGCAACATTTAAGAAATCAACTTCTTACTATTGATCAAGAAATTGTATCTAAAAATTATCGCTTTAATTTTAGATTCAAACATTTTTTATCGGATAAAGATGTTGATGTTACTTCAAATCGTCATCTTAAAGAATTGATTCGCGAATACAAAAAAATAAAAAATTAAGATTTTACTATATATCAAAAAGGCAAAGTTGAGAAACTTTGCCTTTTTAATTTACTTAGGCGTAAGAAACTATTTCTCTTTTCCCAAATCTTTAATCATCGAAAGTGAGAAAAATCCTAAAATCAAAACAACTAAAACAATACAAATCCACATAAAAGTAGAGGTTTGCCAAAAGCTTTTAGGAGTTACAATTTGTTCTACCTTTGATATTTTCTCTAAATCAGTAATACTGGTTGTTGGATATTTTGCATCTAAATCAATTCCGGATTGAGCCAAATCATAAATTGGAGCATTCAACTTATTATCAACAATAATCGTATAATTTTCATTACTTTTTAAATCTGCAATTAGACTGCTTTGGTCTTGAAATAATTCAAGTTTATTAATCGTCAATTCTGGATTATCTGCATTGTGAATTACAATCGTAAATTGTTTTGCAAATAATTCATTGATTCGAAATTGATTTGTTTTTTTTGAATCTAACTGAAAACTACTGAATAATTCTTGATAAGATTCATCTCGATTTTTTACTTTACGTGTTTTGTTAACCAAAATTTCTGCATCACGTAAATAGAAATTAGGAGCCAAAATAGAAAACTTAATTTCATCTATCACTTGCGCTTCAGGAAAAGTAATTTCCATTTCAGTCTGCTTTTTTTCTTTATTCGAAGTCACTTTAATTTGAAAAGTACCTATTTCAATTTTAGGTTGATTTGAAATCGAATTCGAATATAAATTAGCATCCAAAATATTGATTGGCAACGAATTTTTATCAATAAATTCAAACTTTAAATAAGTATAATTATTCAACGGAAAAGAAAACAAACGTTCAACCGAAGTTCCGTTCGAATCATTTAATCCAGAAATTATTTGGTTGTTAACCAGGCCAAACCATTCGGTTTTATCGTTACTTCCGTAAATATTATATTTTTTGCTTACATCTGTATTTGCAATTTTCAAAACCAAATTATCGATATTTTTGGATTCTTCATTTGAAAGAATTACAGAAGTTGACTCATTCTTTAAAGATTCTTTTGCTAAAATTGGAAAATTAATCGCACTTGATTCTGAGAAATTTCCTCCAAAAAATACATAAGGAACTTCTTTCTTATTGGCATCAAAAATTCGAATATGAGCAATATCATTTTCAGAAGCTGTTCGGATTTCTGGAGAAAGCAAAATTTTATGTAACCCATTTGTAGAAACGGATTTAATATTTCCTTGGTAATCTTGACCAAAAGAAACTTGAAAAATCAATATAAACAGAAAAAAATTAATTGTTTTCATCTTGTTGTTTTTTAGATTCGTCAGCAGCTTTTTTGCTTAATTTCTGATAAACGAATGAAATGATAAGTATTAAAATTCCTAATAAAATAAAAGCTACAATTCGGCCTGGACCGGAAACATTGATGTCAAAAATAAATAATTTTACAATTGTTAATCCCAATAAAGCCAAAGCAATAATTCGTAATTGTTTGATTTGTTTTTTTATTCCGATGATTAAGAAAATAAACGAAAGTATTCCCCAAAGTATTGGAAAACCAACTTTAATAACACGTTTTTTTACCAACATTAATTCGGTATCGTAAGAAAGCTGTTTGCCATAATCAGAAACATAATCAGTTGAAACAGCTATTTCATTTTGTGATGCAACAATTGATTTTATATAATCTGATGAATAAAATAACGCATGAACCATGATTTCATTGCTTAAAATAAAAGTCACACAAAAAGCGAAAAACCAAAGCATAATTTTAGTATCTAAAATCGATTTTATCGCTTCTTGTTTACGATTTTGCAACAATGCGAATATACAATATGCCAAACAAACCAAAATTACATAATGACCTATGAATGCTGAATTACTGTTGAAATTATAATATAAATTACTACTGATTTCATTAAATGTTAATCGATGGAATATCAATAAATAGAACAAAATATTAATTCCTGATAGAATCAACGCAATAATGTTGTTGACCTTATTTCTAAACTTGAATAAGAAATAAACCAAAATTGTAGAAAACACATAATGATAAACTACAGCATACGATAAAATCGATGCATCGTTTGAGTAAAATTCAATAGTTCGATAAAAAACTTCAAGCATTCCGACTAAATATCCAATAACAATTGAACAAACTAAAACTATTCGTTTATAAGGTTTTGGTTCAATTGTAATGAAATAAAATTTCATCGGTTCGGTTTCTTTTTTCAATAAGAAATAAGTTGCAACAAACGAAGCAATTGCAAGTAAACCAGTTATGAAAATTTTATTTAAAAAGGGTTGTAAAACAATTTCAGAAAAATAAGAATAGGTTTGCGTCCAATCTAACATCAAACTGATAACCATCAAAAACTGAACGACTATTGCTCCAATTCTGAAAGTTGATATTTTTGATTTTTGCGAAAGCCAAACCAATAAAACAGCTTCACAGGCCCAGAATAAAGTAATGTAGTTTCCGTTAAACTGAAATGGAATTGTCAATGTGATAAAGGTTAATGCTAATCCTAAAAGAAAATAGATTGCATCTTTTTTTACACCAAATTTTCGATATAAAATCAATGAGAAAATCAGATTATATATCGCTAAAGAAATAGTAAAAGCTCCTTTTAATTCTTCGTGCCAATTTTGGAAAATAGTCGCTCCCATACCAAAATAAAAAAAGGTATTTGCAAGCATTATTACATATTCCATTTTTGAAAAAGCACCTTTATTTCGAACATTATTAATCACAGCTGCAATACTGAAAATCACATACATCAAAGTTGCAAAAACAAACGCGCCTTGGTAAGGTAATTTACTTTCAGAGAACTCCATTACAAACCATGAACCATAAATTATCGAAGTGAAAATAAATGCCAATAACGTAACGATATTCCATTTTTTATAGAATGAAATAATCAACATTCCGATGTTTAGAATTGCAATGTAACCAAACAAAACTTGATAATTTCCAGAACCTGTACTAACCATAAACGGAACGGTAAAGCCACCAATTAAGGTTAATATTGCTAATTCTTTACGATTGTACGATACGGAAACCAAAGCACTAAAAATGGTGATGACAACCATGATGATAAACGCCGCAGTTTGACTAAAAAGTTGATAATCGTGAAAAGCAATTCCAATTGTAAAATAGAAAATACTGACAGCACCAGCTACAAAAACAGAACTAAAAGCGGCAAAGTTTTTTCGTAATCGATGTGCAACAGCCATGACAATTCCTCCAGCAAGAATTCCAATTCCAACTCGAGCAGGTTCGTTTATCCATTCTTTATCAATGGCGTATTTCACAAAGAAACTAATCCCTAAAACCAAAATTAAAATTCCTATTTTACTGATTAGATTTTCTCCAATGAATTTCTCTAAATCTGGATTTCGCTCTTTGAAGTTTTCATACCAAGATTTTTTTGGAACATAAGGTTGTGGTTCAAAAACGGGTTTAGGTTTTTCTTGAGAAACAGTTTGATTAGTGGTTATTTGTTGAACAATTGGCTGAACAATTTCAGGTTGAATTTCTTCAATTGGGACAGTTGCAACTTTTTCTTTTAAAACAACAGGCTGAGTTTCTTGATTATCATCAACTCGAATATCGTCAATAATAGGTTTTTCTTCCGTTTTTTGTTCCTGAATTGGTTCAACTTCAATTGGTTTTTCTTTAAAAACAACTTTTTCTTCTACAGAAATATTCTTGAATTTTGAGTCAATTTGATTTTTTAAATCATCAAGTTTAAAACTTAGATTTCGAATTTCGATTTGAAAATTTGTAATGATTTTTTGTTGCTTACTTAATATAATTATGAGTAAAACGACAATTATTATAAATAGGGAAATTTCCATAACACTTTATTTTTCTAAAACAAATATAGCTAAAAATAAAACTGTAATATATATTTAAGAAAATTCAAATAATTAAAACAATAAAAACTGTTAATTAATTTAATAAAATATTATATTTTTACACATATCAAGAATTTGTAATTTGAATAATGAGAAAATTCATTTATAGAACGTCGAAAATTTAATCAATTAACATTTAAATATAATTTAAAAAAATGCAAAACCAACAACACATTCATGGGATTGAAGCATTACAAAGACAACACGAAATGAATAAACCAAACACAATGGGAATTGTAGGATTTATATTGTCAATAGTTGCACTTATTACAGTTTGGATATCAGTATTTTCCTTTATTTCTATTATATTAATTTTTGTTTCTTTTCTACATGTGATTTTATTGATTTCAGCTTTAATTATTTCAATAATTGGATTAAGAAAACCAAAAAAAGGATTTGCTATTTCAGGTTTGATTATTTCGATATTAGTGATATTTATATATCTTTTTTTAGTTCTTGGTTCAGCTTCAATTATGGAATCTTTAGTAGTAGATTCTTTGTCGCAATCTTAAATTTTCAAAGATGAATTTTGAATCAACATTTTCTTACCTATTCGTTACTTTATGAATAATCTGAAAATAAAAAAGATTAAATATTAAAATTTTAAAAAAAAATTATATTTTTATGAAAATTATTATTTTTTAAATGTATAAGATTGCATTATTTATTCTAATCGTAAGTCTATTTCAATTAACAACCATTAAAAAAGTCAAGAAGAATCATAGCATTGGAGAAATTATAAAAGGTGATTTCAATGGAGATGGTAAAATTGAAACTGCTCTATTAGTAAAAGTAAAACAAGGTTTTGGTAATCCGATAGAAGATGGAGAACCAGATGAATATGAAATTCAGTTTTCTAACAAAAAATAAAACCCATCAAGATTGGTTGTTGTGAAGCAATTTTAGTCAATGAAGGTGATTTAAATAACGACCGAAAAGATGAAATTTCTTTTTTCCAAGCTCCAATGAATGGCTGTTTATATATTATGGCTACATATACATATTCAAAATCGGAATGGAAAATAGTTGTTGAACCTTATATACCTGAGTTCGATTAATAAATCAAGAAAAATAGTTGGTAAAAAAAAGAAATAGTTGTATATT
>NZ_RQVQ01000070.1 GCF_003865405.1 Paenimyroides tangerinum | reverse complement strand
GTGCGTTTACAAGCGGCTCCAACTGCTGAAAAGAAAAGTCAAGAAAAGCTAATTCAAGATTTATTGAATTCAGATCTTCACTTACGTAGCAAAAAGGAGTTAATAGAAAAATTCATTCAAAAGAATCTTCCTTTAATTGAAAATCCAGATGATGTTATCGAAGCTTTTGAAAACTTTGTTGAAGAAGAACGCAAAGAAGCTATACAAGAAATCAGTAAAGAAGAAGCTTTAGACCAGGATAAATTAGAACACGTAATCGGCGAGTATTTGTTTACAGATAAACAACCTTTACGTGAAGATATCGTAGCATTAATGATTCAAAAACCAAGTTTAAAAGAACGTAGTACCAAAATTGAACGTGTTACCCATAAAATCTATGATTTCGTAAATACGTTTATTAGTGGGTTTGCAAGGTAATAATTTTTTTTATGTATGAGTATGTTTGAAAATAACCCTAGAGAATTAGCTATCGCTGTATTTTATTATTTGGACAGCATTAAAAACAGAGTCGATTTAGAAAACGGATTTGCTTTATATATTTTGATTGACGAATTTTTAGAATGGAATTTACCTACTGATGGGAGTAATTATCAAAAACAAAAAGATGATGAAATCCCTAATATAATTGATCCTGTTAGACTTTATTTTACTAGTAACGGCTATTTTGAAATAGTTGAGTGGGAGAACGAACTAATCGTCAAATTAACAGAAAAAGGATTAGAAGCAAAAAGATGTGGGGGAATTGATAAATATGAAGACAAACTTAAAAATGAAGAAGAGCTAGCTCAATTACAGAAAGAGAGTTTACAAGCGTCAGTTGAGGCTAATGTTATTTCTAAAGATGCAAATGATATTTCAATAAAAGCTAATAAAATAGCTGTTAAAGCAAATTCATTATCAAAATGGGCAATGATAATTTCACTTGTTTCTGCCCTTATTGCATTGTTATCTCTTTATTTTTCATAGTCTAAATGATAATTCAGAAAAACAGATTGACTTTTAGACAGGGTAAAAAATCAAAAACATTATGTATGAAAGTTTAGAAGATTTAAGATCGAAATATGAAACCATTTTTGGTAATACAAATCATTTCAATCCCGAAGTAAATGAAATTTTAAGTAGAGGTTTTGCTTTTCAGTACGATACAGATGAAAATGAGGCAGATGTTCTTTTTCTAGGGATGAATCCTTCATTTGTTTCTGGCCAACAAAAAGAAAGTTATGAGTGGACGAGGGAATGGACAAGAGGAAAAGATTATTTTACTCCATTTTTTAATATTGAAGAGGAATTAAAAGAAGAATATAATGTAAACATAAAATGGACGCATTATGACTTATTTGCTTTTAGGGAAACAAAACAAGCTAGCATTAAGGACCTATTAATGAAAAATGAAGAGGGTAGATCTTTCCTTTTTCAACAGCTTGAAGTTTTAAAGGAACGTTTATTACAAACTCAACCAAAAGTAATTGTTGCAAGTAATGCTTTAATTAGAACTTTTTTAGGAATGAATAGACATCGTGATAAAAAAGGTAATGAAGTTGGTGTTTGGTTAGGAGATTGGATAAAATTTGATTTTGATAAAACCATCGGAACTTACGTTGTAAATCAACCAAGTGAATTAAAAGGAACTAAAATTTTCTTTACAAGTATGCTTAGCGGTCAACGTGCTTTAGATTTAGGAACAAGAGAGCGTTTGGTTTGGCATATTGCAGAGATTTTGAAGTAAAACACTTAAATTATGATATCCATAAAAATACTCAAAGCTGGTCAAGGAGATAGTATACTGATTCGATTTTTAGGAAATGATAGTCAGTATAAGAATATCTTAATTGATGGAGGAAACAAAAAAAGTGAATATAACAATCATTTAAAAAAAGAAATTCTTTCTTTACAAAATTCTGGTCAAAATATCGATTTACTTATTATAACTCATACAGATCAAGATCATGTAAAAGGAATTCAATACCTATTAAATGATCATGATATTGATAAACAAATTATTAAACAAATATGGTTTAATAATTTTGAATCAAAATCAAGTAGTCAGAATGGAGATATTAGCTTTACAGAATCTTGTGAAATTCAGAAATTGATTAATCAACATAATATTAAAAGATGTAATAATATCACTGCTAATGAAACTTTAGATCTTCTTAATTTTTATGGGGCAAAAATTACTATAATTTCACCTTATTTAGAAGATCTTAATAAACTAATAAACCAGAATAATTTGGATATTTCAGCAGTTACTAATGATTATAATTATTCTATTGATGATTTAGTAAACTTAAATACAAATTTGTTTAAAAATCATGTAGAAGATCTTGACACATCTTTAGAGAATAGAGTTAGTATTGCTTTTTTATTTGAAGTACACGAAAAATCTATTTTATTCCTAGGGGATGCTAATCCAGATGTAGTTGTAAAATCTCTTGAAAAACTAATTACAATCAGGTCGTTGAAAAATTTGGATGTCGATTATCTAAAATTATCCCATCATGCCAGTGTAAGAAGTTTAAGTTTTAAGATGTTAGAATTAATCAAAACAAATAATTATATTATAAGTTCTAACCGTACAAAAGCAAACCTGCCTAACAAAATAAGTTTTGCAAAAATTCTATGTCATAGTAAAAACGATAATATTACAAATTTTATCTTTAATTATGGAGAATCTGACATGGATAACAATAAGAAATTGAATTTTACAACAGAGGAAAAAAATATGTATAAATTTTCTATTTGTGAACCTAACTACGAACATGGATATATAATTACTAATGAATAATACTGAATATAATTTAAATAGTCATCAAGAGAGAGTATTAAAGGCTAATACTGTTCGTATTGAATCTACATTTATTGGAAGTTCTAATAAAATATTTGGCACGGGGGTAATTTACAAAACTACAAATCAAGATGTTCATTATATCTTAACAGCCTTACATTGTTTATTTGGCAAAAGAAACGGGGGTACTTTTGAAAATGAAACTACTTTTGAAAGTGTTAAAATTTTCAAACAAAAAGAAGATGGTTCATTTTTAGAATTCAAAGTCAAAAAAGAAGATATAATATCCTTTAAAGATCAAGATTTAGCTTTAATTCTAATAGATTTTAATAAAACTATAGTAGGTGGCGAAACTATTGATATTAATGATATTACTGGTATAATTATAGGGAAATCAAAATATAGAGGAAATTACAATTCTTATGGATATCCGACATTTAAGGAGAATAATCCGCACGAACTTTTATTTAAGCATAAACTTACTCCTGAAGAATCTAACTTTATCAATATCGAATGTTTAACTAGTATAAGTTCAGATGATGCAAAACAAAAAATTTCAGGGTATTCAGGGGCTGGTATTTACTGTAATAATAAGGCTATTTTATATGGTATAATTACTCAAATTAGTGATGAAAATGGTTTTGCAAGCTCTATCATTGCAAAAAAAATTAACATAGAACTATTTAATAGCGCTCTAGAAAAAAGAGATTCTAACTTATATAAGTTAGAATGTATTAATGATACAACTAAAATTACTTTAGAAGATGACGGTAGTTTAATTAATTATGAAAAAATAGTTATTAATGGAATTGAATTAAATATTTGGAGAGCTCTAAAAAGATTAAAACAAGACCTAAAAGATGATTGGTTTCAAGACCCGCTAGACTTTAAATATCTATTATCAAAAAAGAATTTTTATAAAAGAGTAAAGAAATATATAAACAAAAATAATCCTTATTCCCCATCTACATCAGCTAAACACTTTACTGTTCCAAAATCAGGATATTCAACACGTCCTACAATTGAAACAAGCTTTATAGACAGAGTAATATACCAAGCATATGTTGATAAATTAATAGAAAATTTAGATTTTGTTCTAAGTAGACATGTTTATTCATTTAGGTATAATTCAGGAAAAAATAGCGATAAATATATGTACCATTATTCTATCGAACAATGGAAAAAATATGTTTATCAAACAAAATTTGTTTTGACACCAGAAACTCCTTTTTTAGTAGTTGCTGATATAACTAGCTTTTTTGAAAATATTAATACAAAATTATTAGGTCAATATTTAAAAACTTTAGTACATGATTATATTAAAAAATCATCTGATAAAGATGAACAATATAAAATTTTAGATTCTATAGAAAATTTAATCAAGGATTGGAATGAGAAACAAATTAATTCTGAATTTGGTATTCCTCAAAATCGAGATGCATCTTCATTTTTAGGAAATCTCTACCTAAATAAAATCGATCAAATCATGTTACATTCTAATGGACACAAATTCTATTATAGATATATGGACGATATTAGGATTGTATGTAAAACTAAAGCGGAAGCAATTAAAGCAATTTATGATTTATCAGTAGCATTAAGAGAACTTGGTTTAAGTTTAAATTCATCTAAAACAACAATTTTAGATTTTAACATCAAAGAAGATATCAAAAAAATTAATGAATGCCTACCGGAATCATTAACATCAATTGATCAAATAAATAGCTTTTTATCTTCAAAAAGAAAGAGAGATGTTCAAATAGCAGTCCAAATGACCTATAACTTGTTTAAAGATGCAATTTTATCAACTGATTTGTCTGAAGAGAAATATCTTCAAAAAAGAAAATTGTCTTTTTGTATTCATAAATTGCAGTTATTTGCTAGAACGAGAGGTCTAAAAGATATTATTGATTTTAAAGAGATTATCAAATTTGTTCTTAAAGAATTTGATAATCAGCCTTGGTTGACTTCTTCTTTTATTAAACTACTTATGGCTGTTGATAAATCATATTTTAACAAAGAAGACTTTGAGGTTTTAAAAGGCATTATCAAAAATAACTTAAAAAATATTTATGAGAGCCAGACCTATTTTATCTGGATATTCTTGAGTTATATGAAGTATGAAGATTCTGATTTAATTGGAATTGCTACAAGAAATATAAAAAGCACAAATCAGATAAATCAAGCTAATACGGCAGGATCATATATTTATTTAGCTTCAATAAATTGGAGAAACTATAAACAAGTAATGATAAGTTCTTTTAATAAAGGAAATTTAAAAGGAAATTACTTTCTTCAAAGAAATGCACTAATTGCATTACGCAATGTTAATCCTAATGAAATTGAACATAAAAATATTGAAGGTGATTTGGAAGATATGCATCAAAAATTATATGATGAAAAAAAAGAAATTTATGTTTCTGAATTGCCTGAACTTAAAGTATCTGAACTAATAAAAAACTCTCCAACTCTTATTTCATTATAATTATGGAAGCAATTGTTATAAAAATAGTTAACTATAATAAAGGTAATATTCAAAATATATACCATATTAAAGAAATCGGCAAATCTGTTAAAACACAAAAAGACCAATTAAATCTTAAAAAATACAAAGCAATTATTTCCTTCGATTTTCCTAACATTTTAGAAGATTTAACTTTAATTGATGATATGCATTATTTTGATCTTGAAAAAGTAAACAGACAACTAATTGGAAGGTCAAAAAAAGAATTTTTAGGAAAAGAATACCCTTGGAATATTTGGAATGCTTTAAAAAAATTAGATTTCTCACAATTAGACATTTTGGAAAATGATTTTTTACTTAAATTAAAGGATTCTCGAAATTATTATTTAGGTATCAAAAGTGATTTTGACATAGGTAAGACAGTTGATTTTTTTATGCAATGTTTAGAAATATTATATAAAACATTAGTTCATTCACTCGAGTCCTCACTTGAGAACGATCGTTATTTTTCAATTGAAAAAAAACTTAGTCCTATTTTATTCAAAGCTACTAAAAAAGGTATACACCTTGACATAACAAAAGTAAGAGAGCATATAAAAAATATTGATAAAGACTTATATAACCAAAGAAATATTCTCCAGTTAAAGTATGGAATATTTTCAAAAAATGATTATAAAAATCTAAAATTAAATATAGAATCTAAGATACCTTCTAATCTAAAATTAAAAAGTAAAGAGTTTTGGTCTTATCTGAAAACAAATAGATATCAACATTCAATATTTAATACTTTACTTTTAGAAAGAAATTTGTCGAAAAATAAGACAATTTTAACTAGACTAGGAAATTTAGAATCTGAAATTATTTATCCAAATTATGATTATTTTGGAACTATTACAGGTAGGATCATAGTTCAGAATCCAGCATTACAACAATTAAGTAGTAAATATAGAAATATTATTCTACCAGAAAAAGGAAAGAAACTGTTATATCTTGATTTTTGTCAATTTGAAGCAGGTATATTGGCTAGTGAAGCTGATGATGATTTATTAATTAAAATGTATAATGAGGTTGATATTTACGATGCTATCGTTAAAAATATTGGAGAAAATAAAATAAATAGAGAACAGGCTAAAGAAATATTTTATTCATTTTGTTATGGAATGAAGTATCAGAATGAAAATGATTTTTTTAAACAATTTCCTTCTTTGATTAACTATTTTGATAGTGTTAAGTCCGAGTTTAGTGAAAAAGGCCACATATCTACTATAAATGGTAATTTAAGATTTCAAACAATTAATATAGAAGATATTGAATCTGAAAATTGGTTAATTAGTCAAAAAATTCAGGGATTATCTTCAATAATTTTAAAAGAGATAATCTTGAGAGTAGATAAAAGGTATCCAGAAATAGATTTTTTATTACCAATGCACGACGCTGTTCTTTATCAAGTTTCTGAAGAAAAATTTGATCTTTATTCTAATACTTTAAAGGAAATATTTGAATCGGTATTAAAAAATTATTGTCCTAAATTGAATCCCAAGGTTATAGAAAAAATGTTTCACAGTGACTCTTAAAACATATTAATTAAACTTTTCATTTTAATAAATTAAAATTATGGAATTTTCAAATACGTATAACGGAGCCGTTTTCTTCGTAGATTTACTTGGAATTGGCGCATTAACTCAAAATAAAATTGTTTTAGATGAAAGCGATTTTATAGGCTGGGAACATAACTTCCCTTTCGAAAAGAAAAACAACCAATTTCTATCTGCTGTTTTACTTACTCAATTTAGACAAATCTTAGTGGATATTAAAACACGGTTTGAAAAGTTAGATAAAGATATAAATGTAACTCAATTATCAGACTGTGCATTTATTTGGGGAGAATCACTTGAAACAATTATGATATTTGCAAATAACTTTATGTGCGAAGCTATTCGAAAGGGCATTTTTTGTAGAGGGGGGCTAAGTTATGGTGAAATTATTGAAACAACACAGGAACATGTAAACTTAGGTAGATTTATTGTTGGAAATGCTGTAACTAATGCTGCACGTGCAGAAAGTATTGCAAAAGGATGTAGAATCAACTGTGATATTAGTTTTGCGAAAGAATTTGTAAGAATGCCCTCCTTTTTTTATAATAAGTATTATCCTAGATTAGTCAACCCTTCATATAATTACAATGATTTTTCTATATATGATGAGTTTAGATGGTATTATTTTCCAGATATGGATTTTAAGGAAAAAGGATATTATGAATATCTGAAGCTTAATGATAGAATCAAACTAACAAAAGAGAGTGGATATGCAAACAAAAAGTTCAGTATAAGTTAAGCTACATTTTTGTAAACATTATTTAAGT
>NZ_RQVQ01000007.1 GCF_003865405.1 Paenimyroides tangerinum | reverse complement strand
AATATACAACTATTTCTTTTTTTTACCAACTATTTTTCTTGATTTATTAATCGAACTCAGGTAAATAATAACAATATAAAATTTGCAATCCTAGATATTGGTTATGAAGAAGACAATTTAGGAACGCTTTCTATTCAAAATGATAATTTCGACGAGATTATTTCTGTCATTAAAATTCCTAAATATGAACTTGAAAAATTAATTGTACTAATTCAAAATGAACAAAACTAATTGGTCAATCGATAAAATTATTTCTCGCCTTAAAACTATTAAGTCAAGAAAATCTTATTGGGAATATATTAGTATTTTAAGAAAACGACCATCAGAAGATGTTTTTATAAAATGTACAGAATTAATTGATTCGGATGAATTCATTAACAAAAAAATTGGAATTGATGTTTTAGCACAATTGGGTTTACCTCCAAGAAAATTTCTAAAACAAACATTAAAAATTTATTTTGATTTACTCAAAACAGAAAATAATCCAGAAGTTTTGATGTCAGTTTTATATGGAATCAGTCACAATAAAGAAAATCTATCCGAATCAAGAATAAAAATACTTTGCTCATTTACTAAAAATGATAATAAATTAAACAAAGAAGGCTTAGTTGCTGCATTAATTGGAATTGAAAATGAACTTGCAATCGAAACAATTATTAAACTTTCATCTGACAAAATCAGTCATATAAGAAATTGGGCAACATTTGGATTAGGAACTTTACTAACAATAGATAACGAAAAACTAAGAACAGCACTTTGGAATCGAGTTAATGATAAACATCAAGAAACAAAACTTGAAGCAATTGCAGGGCTTGCCAATCGAAAAGATGAACGAATAAATGACATTATTATTCGAGAGTTGAAATCTGGTGAAATGGGACCATTGCTTCTTGATTCTGTTTTAGAAATGAAAAACAAAGCATTCCTTCCAATTATGAATCAACATTTAAAATCGATTCAAAACGACCAAAACATTTCAGAAAAGTGGAAAACAGATTATAAAAATTGTGTGAATAGATTAACAGAAATTTTAAAAGAAAATGAAATCACAACAAGAAAAAACAAGTAAATTAATTAGTTATTGGTTACGTCACAATCCTGAAGAAGCTAATATTTTTGTGAACGAATTTGGCTGGGCAAAAATTGAAAATGTTTTAACCGCATTAAACAGTCAAAACATCAGTTTAACTATTAATGAATTGATTGAAGTAAATCGCTCTTTTGATAAAATACGTTGGGAAATTGATTTAGAATCAGAAAAAATACGTGCTACACACGGACATTCAATCCCTATTCTTTTGGATGGAAAAGAAGAAAAACCACCAGAATATTTATATCATGGAACAGCTGTTTCTTCGCTTTCAAATATCATAAAAAACGGTATTTTAACAATGAACAGACAATATGTTCATCTGTCAGAAAATCTAGAAATGGCAACTAAAGTAGCTAAACGTCACGGAAAACCATTTATTATCGAAGTTGATACCGAAGAACTTCTAAAAGCAGGATTTACATTTTATAAAACCAGTGAAAATGTATGGCTAACTCAGCAAATTCCACCAGAATTTTTAAATTTTGAACCCTGGTTTCCTACTACAGATAAAGACAATTTTTACATTAATGAATTAAAAAGAGAAATTGGTAATCGTATCTTTCATAAATTATATTTTCATTTAAATGATTTAGAATTAGTTTGGAACACATCAACTTGTGATGATACTTTATTTAGAGATAATAAAACTGGAAAACACTACATGATTCACTTAACTTTTACTCGAAAAAGTCAAGAAACAAATGGCTTTCCTGGATTTGACACTTTTGATTCATTTGAAGATTGGTTAGAAAATGGTTTATATATGGACCAACAATTTTATTATGAATTTAAATAATAGATAAAAACGTTATCTTTATCAAAATTAAATAGTTGAATAATGAATTTAAAAATGAAAATACATTCTTTTACAAAACTCGTAAAGCATTTTGTTTTATTGAGCTTGATTGTGTTTACATTTATTCCGTGTTCAGTAAAAGGATTTTTGGCAGATCGTATTCAAACTTCGTATTCAAAACCTATTTCAAATCCGAAGATTTCAAACACTTTAAATTCTTGTTTATATACCGATTTAACTTCTAAACAAAGTCAAATTCGTCAGAAAAAAACTATCGCTAGAATCAATTTGTTTGAAAATTTATCAAAAATAAAATTCGAGCAAATTGAATCAAATTCTTTATCAGAAAATCAATTTGAATTTTCTGGAAATAGCCCTCCTAAATACATTCTATTTAAACGATTAAAAATTGCAGCAGCTTAATTTGAAAGAATCTGCAAAACAATATTTAACGTTAAATACATATAATGAAAAACAATTTTGAAAATCCAGCTACATCGGGTGGTATTTATACTTTGGCTTTACGCTGGGTTATTGGCTGGACTTATTTCTCAGCATTTTGGCGTCGTTTGATTTTAGAAAACAAACTAATTCCAGATGAAGCTGGTTATATCGGTGAAAAATTCAATCATTTTTTACCTAATGCTTTAGGCATAAAACCAATAATTGAATATTTGGTTTCCAATCCAGATGCGTTATTATATTCAATGATTTCGTTTACCATAATCGAAGCAATCGTAGGATTATGCATTATTTTAGGATTATTTACACGATTGATGAGCATCGGAGTTATGATGCTTGCAACAGGAATTTTATTAGGTTCTGGTTGGTTAGGAACTACTTGTTTAGACGAGTGGCAAATTGGCGTATTAGGAATAGCGGGTGGTTTCACAATTTTTTTAACCGGAAGCGGTAAATATTCTTTAGATAAATATTTAATCAACAGAAATTATAAATTTATTGATAAAAAATGGTTCTCCTTTTTAGCTTCTGGAATTTTACCCATCAAAAATTTAAATCGAACTGTATTAGTTATTTCCATCGGAATAATTGGATTAACTCTTTACACAAATCAATATTTTCACGGTGGTGTTTATGGAAAACTTCATAACAAATCGGTTAAACCAAAAGTAGAGATTTCCAATATATATATCGAAAATTCAAAACTTAATTTTCAATTATTTCGAGTAGAAGGAGCCGATGTTTATGGTTCATTTTTGATTGGAATTCAACTTTTAGATAAACAAAATAACATCGTTAAAGAATTAAACCAAACTGATTTATCTAAGTTCCCAATTGAAAACATTTCTAATCAATATGTTTCGAAAATCAAACCTGGAAAACACAGTTTAATTTTACCATTAGGAGCAAAAGCAGATTTATTAATTGAACTTTCTGAATCAGAATCAAAACAAATTCAGACCATAAAACTAATTGACATCAGCGGAATTGAATGGAGTGAAAATATCGATTCTTCTAAATAATATAAAAATCCAAATGGTTTAAATAAACTATTTGGATTTTTTTTGCTATTTTAAACACCTTTATGTAAATTGAATTAGTAAAACCTAAAAACTTATAATATGAATTCATTTGAAAGCATTCAAAAAGAATGGAATGAAAAAGGTGAAAAATATGCAACTGACGTAAATGAAATGGTTGCTTTTGGAGAGAAAAATGGTTGGGAAAATTGGAAAGGAAAAGAACCTGAAGATTTGAGAATACATTTGTCTGAAAAAGTAATCACATTAATGAAAGAAGCCAATCTTAATAATACGGTTGATTTTTTCAGAGAACAATTTGCTCCATCTCACATTGCAGTTTATCCTTTCTTAAAAGAAAATGGGCAAAGTATTGAACAATTTCTTTTTATAGAAAATCAAAAAATTATTTTTGTCACGGGAAGTTCTTATCAAAAAAGACAAGCTTATCTTTTAGATGAAGATAAAGTAATTACTTTAGACGAAAGTATTTTAGCAATTGGGAAGTCAAAACAAAACAACATTTTTGCAATTGCAACAAATCAGAAAATTACTACCACTCAAGGTTGGGAAGGTGAAATAATCAATGAATTTATTTTTGACAAATTAAAAGATATTGGAATTACGGAATTGATTCCTTTCAACGATGGAAATAAAGTTTTGGTAATCACTTCTGAAGGAATTTTTCTTTTAAATGATTCATCTGAACAAATGATTCATCCCGTACCTGATGAAGATGATGTCGAATGGGAACCAAATATTGATATGGAAAATGGAACACTTTCAAATGATAACAAATTCATTGTAGTTGGCAACCAAGATTATGATCATAGAATTTTAGATTCAGACGGAAATCAAGTTGGTGAAATTGGTCCACAATCAGAATATCCACATTTTTGTTTATTTGCCAAAGATGATAGCCAATTGATAACAAATTCGTGTCATTTTTATAATGGAATCACCATCGGAATTGATTCAGATAAATACATTGGAGCTAAAATTGAAGCATATACAGAAAGTGATTATTTTACTTGTATTGATGAAGAAATGCGCGTTTACACAGGTTTAGCAACCAAAGATTTTTACATTCTAGGTGATGCTTATGGTTACATCAAAGCGATTGATAAGAAAGGAAATAAAATATGGCGCCATTATTTGGGTTCAACCGTTTCTGGAATGACAATTTCTGATGATGAAAATACTTTATGGGTTGGATGTTATAGTGGTATTTTACATAAATTATATTTAAATCGTCCGGTTAGAGACAAACATACAATAGGAAATGCAAATCTATATGAAGAATTTAGATTAATTTTCTGGAAAGATGAACCTCAAATTTGGAAATGGTAAAACAAAAAAATCCTCAATATAAAATATTGAGGATTTTTTATTGTAAATTGAACTTATTATTCTTTATTTTTGATTACTAATCTAAAACCTTCACCGTGAATATTTAAGATTTCAACATTTTCATCTAACTTTAGATATTTACGTAATTTTGCAATGTAAACGTCCATACTACGAGATGTAAAATAGTTATCGTCTCTCCAAATTTTAGTTAACGCAACTTCTCTTGGCATTAAATCGTTTTCGTAAAGAGCTAACATTTTCAACAATTCGTTTTCTTTCGGAGATAATTTTATTGGTTCATCATTCTCGAAAGTTAAGAAACGAAGTTTAGAATTTAAATGAAATGCTCCAATTTGGAATTCAAATTTCGTGTTATCAGATTTAACTTCAGAAGTTTTACGTTGCATAATCGCTCTGATTTTCATCAATAAAACTTCAGAATCGAAAGGCTTGTTTAAATAATCGTCAGCTCCTACTTTGTAACCTTTTAAAACGTCTTCTTTCATTGTTTTAGCAGTTAAGAAAACGATAGGAATTTCTTTGTTTTTATCACGAATTTCTCTAGCAAGCGTAAATCCATCTTTATAAGGCATCATTACGTCTAAGATACATAAATCGAAAGTGTCTTTTTTGAATTTTTCGAAACCTTCCATTCCATTTTTAGCAAGAGTAACTTCAAAATCATTCATTACTAAATAATCTTTCAAAATTGCACCGAAGTTCGGATCGTCTTCTACAAGTAGAATTTTTTTGTTAATTAATGTTTCCATTTAGATATATATTTGTTGTTGTTTCTAAGTTATCGTAGGAAGTTTAATTATGAAGGTACTTCCCTTACCTTTTTCGCTTTCAGCAAAAACTTGACCATTATGCTCATCAACTATTTGTTTTACATAAGAAAGCCCTAAACCATGCCCTTTTACATTGTGTAAATCTCCAGTGTGTTCGCGATAAAACTTTTCAAAAACACGCTTCAAAGCCGCTTTAGACATTCCTGAACCATGATCTTTAATTTTAATAATGATGAAGTTTTTAACGTTTTCTGTGTAAACTTCAATTTTTGGTGCGTCTGGTGAATACTTAATTGCATTGTCTAAAATATTAACTAGAACATTTGTAAAATGCATTTGATTTACCAAAACATAACTATTATCAGCTTTTAGAAAAGTATCAACTTCTCCGCCTCTATCTTCAATAATTAAATAAACATGATCAAGAGCAGCTTCAATTAATTCATTTACATCAAATCTATCCTTTTGAAGATTTAATTCTTTATTATCTAATTTAGATATTCGTAAAATATTTTCAATTTGAGCATGCATTCGTTTATTTTCATCACGAATCATTTGTAAATAACGTGTGACCTTCTCTGAATCAGAAATCACTTTAGGATTCTTGATTGCATCCAACGCTAAATTGATTGTTGCAATCGGAGTTTTAAATTCGTGCGTCATGTTATTAATGAAATCGGTTTTAATTTCAGAAATTTGACGTTGCAAAATCAATTGCTTTATGGCGCTAAAATAAGCGGCAATAATTACAAATGTGAACAATAATGATATAAGAACGAATGGTAATAAATCTGAAAATAAAAATTTAGATTTTTCTGGAAAACTTACATAAAGTTGGTATTTACTATTGTGTTCTAAATCTTCGAAAAGTGGAGTCACAAAAGTTTTACCTTCTATATATTTAAATTTTTCAGATTTGATTGATGTTGACAAACCATTACTGAAAATTGCAAACTGGAAATCAGTATCAATTTCATTTTGATTTAATTCTTGTTTTAATAAACCTTCAATTAATTCTTTTGTAACACGATCTTCGATTGGATACGTAGCAACTAAATCATTATAAGCTAATTCAAGATTTGCTTTTCCTAAATAATCAACTTCTCCTTGCTTATTAATTGTTTCGTCTGGAATTTGACCATCAACAAAACTATTATCAAAATCTACGTCATCAATTTTAGATTTTCCTTTATAAACCTCAGTTTTACGATTGGCTGAAAAATTCTTATAAGATACATTGGCATCCTTTTTATTAAAGAAATTTCCTTTTAGATTATAATCTTCAAGAATTATTGTATTCGAATATATGATCTCATCATTTGTTCTCGAATCACGTTCAACTAAATAAAATTCTTTGAAATCTTTTTTATCAGGAAACTTACCTGTTTGATTTTTTAAATCTAAAATTCGTTTATAAAAATCTAGCTTTTCTTTATCTTGAATTTTATCAGCAACTAAACTAATTACTTGAGTAACGTGATGTTTAAACTGAGTTTCGTTATTTTTATAAGATGTGTTTATCCAATGTAATTGAACGAGTATTATCCCGATTAAAGATAAACTCATGATGATTACTAAAAACTTAAATCTAAACTTATTCATTTACGGTGCAAATTTAACATAAAAAATTTAAAATAAAACAACAATTAAGGAAATATTAACAACAGAAAGTTTTATTTTTTTTTAAAATCTTTGCGATTTCTTTAAAAGAATCGCTTAAAGTCAAATTATTTATCACATAATCAGACTTTTTCTCTTTAATTAAGTCCGACATTTGATTGTTAATTCTTTTTTTTACTTCTTCAAAAGAACTATTATCTCTTGCCATAACACGCTGAATACGTATATCTTCCGGCGCTGTTATTAAAATAACTAAATCGCAATTTTCATTTGCTTTACTTTCAAATAAAATGGCACTTTCTTTTATTACCAATTCATTTTCTTTTAAATCTTTTAGAAAATTATCAAAATCTTTTGCAACCGCTGGATGTACAATCTCATTCAATGCTTTCAATTTTTCTGGATTAGAAAAAACAATTTCAGCAATTGCTTTTCTATTTAAATCTTGATTTTCATCTAAAACATCTTTTCCTAATAAAGAAACTATTTGTTCTATAATTTCTTTTTGCTGCATTACTTTTTTTCCAGCATCATCTGCATAATAAACTTTATAGCCTAAAGTTTCAATATGCTTCATAATACTTGTTTTTCCACTTCCTATTCCACCAGTTAATCCTATTATTTTTGCCATAACTATTTAAAAAACATTTCTGGCATTGCTATTTCTGGTTTTTGCTTCAAAACTTTTAGTTTAAAACTAGAAATTAAAAAACCTATGCCATAACCATAAAACTGAATTAGTGTAGAAATTATTGTTAAGAAACCGATTTTTATTTTATGTTCTTTATAAACCGCTTGGAAAAATAATAAAACAAAATACAAAACACCAATAAAAAACAATGTTTTTATATTAATTAACAATAAAAAAACAGAAATAACTATATAAACCAAAAATAATGTCGGAAACCAATAGGTAATTTTGGTAAATTCTGGATAACGTTGATTTAAAATCGGGCGGGCTTTTCCAAATTTATTTACTTGAGTATAAAATTTTTTCCAGTCGATTCGTCGCTTATGATAAACAAATGCTTCTGGAAATAATCTAGTTTCGAAACCTAATTTCCATAAACGAATCGTTAAATCTGGATCTTCTCCTGGATGAATTTTCCCAAAACCATTCGAAGCTACAAATGCTTTTTTAGAAATCCCCATATTGAAACTTCGAGGTTGAAATTTTGACAATTTCTCAGAACCTCCACGAATTCCGCCAGTCGTCATAAAAGAAGTCATTGTAATATTAATTGCTTTTTGAATATCCGAAAACGAATCCAAAGCGGCATCTGGACCACCAAAACAATCAACAAATTCAGTTGCTAAACATTTATCAACTTCAGATAAATATTGACTTGGAATAATACAATCAGAATCTAAAATGATAAAATAATCACCTTTAGCATGTTTCATACCAAAATTTCTAGAATCACCTGGTCCTGAATTTGGTTTAAAAAAATAAGATATATCTAACTTATTTGTATATTTTTCAATAATATGTTTACATGTAATTGTTGACCCATCTTCTACCACTACCACTTCAAATGATTGATTGAAATTTTGAGTAATCAAACTTTCTAACAACTCATCGATTTCATCAGGTCTATTGTAAACAGGAATTATAAAGGAATAATTCATTTATCTAAAAAAAATTAAGTGAACAAAGTTAAAACTAAGTATTGTATTAATAAAATATCTTAGTAATTTTATCGTTATTTTTCTTAAAAACACTTGAATGAACAAAATTTTATTGATTGATAATTTTGATAGCTTTACTCACAATATTGAACATCTGATAATAAAACTTGGATATGAAGTAGAAACAATAAGAAATGATGATTTTTCAATTGAATATGTTGATAATTTCGAAAAAATTATTATTTCTCCAGGACCGGGATTACCGAACGAAACAAATCAAATTATTGATGTTGTACAACGATATTATAAAAATAAATCCATTTTAGGGATTTGTCTTGGACATCAAGCGATTTCATTAGCGTTTCAAGGTAATCTTAAAAATTTATCAAAAGTTTATCACGGTGTTTCTTCTGAAATAACTATCTTAGATTCCGACGAAAAAATCTTTAGAAATCTTCCAAAAAACATCGAAGTTGCTCGTTATCATTCGTGGGCAATTGACGAAAATAATATTGGAAATGGATTAAAAGTAACATCAACTTCTGAAGATGGAACCATAATGTCAATTAAACATGAAGTTTATGATATTCAAGGGATTCAATTTCATCCAGAAAGTATATTAACTCCTCACGGCGAACAAATCATAAAAAATTGGTTAGAAAAATAGAAAAGAAAACACTATGAGTCAAATAAAAATCTTATGGGTTGATGATGAAATCGACTTATTAAAACCACATATTCTTTTTTTAGAAAAGAAAAATTACCACATCACAACAGCAAATAATGGGCAAGACGCTCTGGATATGTTTGATGAAGAAAATTTTGACATTGTTTTCTTAGATGAAAATATGCCCGGAATTAGTGGTTTAGAAACACTTTCGGAAATGAAAGAAAAAAAATCAACTATTCCGATTATCATGATTACAAAAAGCGAAGAAGAGCTGATTATGGAAGAAGCTATTGGTTCAAAAATCGCTGATTATTTAATAAAACCTGTTAATCCGAATCAGATTTTATTGAGTTTGAAGAAAAATCTAGACCATTCGAGATTGGTTTCTGAAAAAACTTCTTTGGATTATCAAAAAGAATTCAGAAAGATAGCTATGGATATGATGCAAACCAATTCGTATGAAGATTGGACGGAATTATATAAACGTTTGATTTTTTGGGAAATGGAATTGGAACATATCGATGACCAAAATTTAGTTGAAATCCTAGAAAGTCAAAAACAAGAAGCAAATATTCAATTTGGAAAATTTGTTGAAAAAAACTACGAATATTGGTTTAATAATGAAGATGATGCTCCATTATTTTCACATAATTTATTCCGTAAAAAAGTAGTGCCAGAATTACGAGATGATAAAAATGTGCTTTTTATTGTTATTGATAATTTACGTTATGACCAATGGAAAGCCTTTGAATCAATTGTAAATAACCATTACAAAGTTGATAAAGAAGAGAGTTATTATTCAATTTTACCGACAGCAACACAATACGCTAGAAATGCCATTTTTTCAGGATTAACTCCACTTGAAATGGAAAAACAACTTCCGCAATATTGGAAAAATGATACTGATGAAGGCGGAAAAAACTTATACGAAGCAGAATTTTTAAACGAACAATTAAAACGTTTAAGACTAAACATTAAACACGAATATTACAAAATTACCAATCTTAGAGATGGTAAAAAATTCGTTGAAAACTTCAAATCATTAAAAGAAAATAAATTAATTACGTTGGTTTATAACTTTGTGGATATGATTTCGCATGCAAAAACCGAGATGGAAGTTATTAAAGAATTAGCTTCTAACGACAAAGCATATCGTTCATTAACCCAAAGTTGGTTTAAAAATTCACCTTTAATAGAAATCATTCAACAAGCACAACTAGCTGGCTACAAATTGATAATTACTACAGACCACGGAACAATAAATTGCAAAACTCCTTCAAAAGTAATTGGTGACAAAAACACGAGTTTGAATCTGAGATACAAAACAGGGAAATCACTTACTTATGAAGACAAAGATGTTTATGCAATTAAAGACCCGAAAAAAGTTGGATTACCATCAATAAATATGAGTAGTTCGTATATTTTTGCAAAAAATGATACTTTCTTAGCTTACATCAACAATTTCAATTATTATGTAAGTTATTTTAAAAACACGTATCAACATGGAGGAATTTCGTTAGAAGAAATGATTATACCTTTTATTGTTTTAAATCCGAAGTAATGGAATTTTTATTTAAATTAGCTGATATTCAAAATATTGCCAAAGAAATCATTAACCAATCAAATCATAAAGTAATTTTATTTGATGGTCAAATGGGCGCAGGAAAAACCACATTAATCAAAGCTTTATCAAAAGAATTAGGTGTGATTGATGTTGCAAATAGTCCAACTTTTTCAATCGTAAACGAATATAAAACGGAAACAAATCAGACCGTTTTTCATTTTGATTTATATCGATTAGAAGAAGAGGAAGAAGCTTACGATATGGGAATTGATGAATATTTTGATTCTGGAAATTGGTGTTTTATTGAATGGCCAGAAAAAACACCAAATTTAATTCCTGATGAACATCATACAATTAAGTTTGAATTGATTGACGAAAACATAAGAAAAATCATTTTTAAATAACATATAACATGGGAATTAAAACACCTTTTTCAAAGAGCGAATTAATGCCGCAAGAAGAAACTTTAGAAATACGAAAACATCGTAGTCAGTTGTTTATTGGAATTCCTAAAGAAAATTTCAAGTTTGAAAAACGCGTTTGTTTAACTCCAGAAGCGGTTAAAATGTTTGTGAATGCTGGCCATCGAATTCTTATTGAATCCAATGCTGGAATCGAAGCGAATTATTCCGATAAAGAATATAGCGAAGCTGGTGCAGACATCACAAAAGACAATAAAAAGATTTTTGAATGTCCGATTGTTCTGAAAGTTGAACCGCCAACTTTAGAAGAAATTGGATTTATGAAACCAAAAACATATTTGATTTCTGCCGTTCAATTAAAAATGCAAAACAAGAATTACTTTGAAGCATTAGCTAAAAAGAAAATTACAGCATTGGGTTTTGAATCGATTCAAGACCAAGAATCAACACATCCTTTTTTGAGTGCTTTAGGCGAAATTGCTGGTGTAGCTTCGATTCATATTGCCTCTGAATTGATGACCAAATGTCATAAAGGAAAAGGTTTATTATTCGGAAATATTACAGGAATTCCAAATACCGAAGTTGTAATTATTGGAGCTGGAAACGTTGCTGAAAATGCAGCTAGAACTGCTTTAGGTTTAGGTGCAAATGTGAAAATTTTCGATAATTCGATTCATCGATTAAAACGATTACAAGAAAATTTACAACATCGCATATTTACTTCAACCATTCAAGAAACCGTTCTTCAAAAAGCATTAATGCGATGTGATGTTGCAATTGGTGCTATTCGTGGAAAAAATCGTTCTCCGATTATCGTTTCAGAAATTATGGTTCAACGAATGAAACCAGGCGCGATTATCGTAGATGTTTGTATTGATAACGGAGGTTGTTTTGAAACATCAGAACTTACCACGCACGAAAAACCTACAATCATAAAATCTAATGTAATTCATTATTGTGTTCCGAATATTACATCGAGATATTCAAAAACAGCAACTTTGGCAATTAGTAATATTATTTCTCCATATTTATTGGATTTAGCTGAAAATGGTGGCATTGAGAACGTTTTGTTATACAACAAAAATATTCGTGCGGGTGTTTATATGTATCAAGGAATTTTAGTAAATCAACAGATTGGCGAATGGTTTTCGTTAGATTATAAAGACATTAATTTAATAGTTTTTTAAGTTTTTCTAATGGTTTTATTCTTATTTTTGCTCAAAATTATTTAGAATGAAATTTCAACAAAGATTAGCATACTATTTATTAGGATTGATGATTGGAGCTTTTGCAGTATATTTTTTCATGCATCAAAAAGATACCACATTTTGCTATTTACCAAACTGCCGAGTTTTAAAAGATATAAGAAACAAGCCGCTAACTTTTTCTGATGAAACCGAAAAAATGTTAAACGAAAAAACCATTACTTTAGACGAAGTAAAAAATTGTTTAACTCACGGCGATATTGATTTTTCAAGAAGTAACAAAGTCGTTGAAGGCGGAAAACTTTATGTGATTGAAGGAAAAGATAAAGACATGAAAGACATAACGATTGAAATGGTAAACTACGACAATCGAGTTTTATTCAAAAGTTTTACAAATAAATAAAAAAAATGCACTTCGAATTGAAGTGCATTTTTCGTATATTCAAAAATATTCATGTATCGAATAATGGAAAATCTAAACGAAAAATACAGCATTGCAATTGTACCTTCTAATGAAATTGTTTCACTAATAAAATCATACAAAGATTTACTAGCTTCAAATATTGGAAGTTATAAAAGTAGAAATGCAATGGCGCATATCACCATAAAAGAAATTTTTGCAAACGAAAAAGAACTCGAATTAACCATAAAACAATTGCAAAGATGTTGTAATAGCTTCCAACCTTTTTCTGTTCGATGTACGCATTTTAATTCCTATCCAAGTAATAAAACTATTTTCATAGAACCAGACAGCGATTCAAAAAAATCATTAATAGAAGTGATGAAAAAGATTCAAAAAACAACTACAATAAAAAGTAATCACATCGGTTCTGATCCTCATATTTCGATTGGTCGAGGAATTCAAAAGTTTGATGAAGCTTTAGCTATTTTAAATTTTCCATTAGATATAAACTTAATTGTTGATTCAATTACCATTCGAAAATTCAATCCTGAAATCAAACAATATGAAATTTATAAAACAATTCCGTTTCTAAGTTTACCCAATCAAGAACCTCAACAAATGAGTTTGTTTTAAAAACAAAAAAGCAACCTTAAATTAGGCTGCTTTAAATATCTAAATTCTATTTCGTTTAGGTTTATTAGACCTTTCAGAAGATTTCGGTTTTTGACTTACTTTCTCTTTCGGTTTATTACTTGCTTGCTGAGAACGTGGAGGTCTTGCTTTTTGCTCTTTTTTCTCAACTACAAAAACTTCCATCGGATACGGATGATTTTCAATAACTGGAACTTGAATTCCAGTAATTTTCTGAATATCTTTTAAATATGCTTTTTCTTCATAATTACAATATGAAATTGCAATTCCCTTCGCTCCTGCTCTACCTGAACGACCAATTCTGTGAACATAGGTTTCTGGAATATTCGGTAAATCGTAATTGATAACATAAAGTAAATTATCAATATCAATTCCACGAGCAGCAATATCAGTAGCGACTAAAACCTTAATTTCTTTCGTTTTGAAATTATCTAAAGCACGTTGTCTTGCATTCTGAGATTTATTTCCGTGAATCGCAGCTGATTTTACGTTGTTTTTTTCTAAAAACTTTACAATCTTATCGGCACCATGTTTCGTTCTTGTAAAAACTAAAACACTATCATCGATATCTTTTCTTAAATTATCTAACAATAATAAATTCTTATTGTCTTTATCGATAAAATAAACCGATTGTTTAATCGTTTCTGCAGTAGTCGAAGCTGGTGTAACCTCAACTTTAACAGGATTTGTCAAAATTGAATTTGCCAAACTCAAAATACTATCTGGCATCGTAGCCGAGAAAAATAAAGTTTGACGTTTTTTAGGAATTATCGTAAGTAATTTTTTTACATCGTGAATAAATCCCATATCCAACATACGGTCAGCTTCATCCAAAACAAAAATTTCGATATGTGCTAAACTTATATATTTTTGACTTATTAAATCCAATAATCGTCCTGGAGTTGCTACTAAAATATCAACACCATTTTGTAATCTTTTAACTTGATTATTCTGATTTACTCCACCAAAAATTACTGCAGTTCTCAAATCTAAGTTTTTTCCATATTCTTGGAAATTCTCTTCAATCTGAGTAGCTAATTCTCTTGTTGGAGTTAATATTAAGGTACTGATTTTACGTTTTCCTTTTTCAGTTTCGCGTAAAGCCAATTGTTGTAAAATTGGAATTGCAAAAGCTGCTGTTTTTCCGGTTCCTGTTTGTGCGCAACCAAATAAATCTTTCCCTTGTAAAACGTGTGGAATTGCTTGTTGCTGAATTGGAGTTGGAGTTTCGTATCCTTGAGCTTCTAAAGCTTTTTGAATAGGTTCTATTAATTGTAATTCTTTAAATGTAGTCATTCTTAATTTGAGGAAATTCTAAATTTAAAAATAGAAACCTCTTTTTTATTTATTTTGTACAAAGGTGCGTTTTTTAAATGAATAATCACACGTTTTTTTACCAAACTTACAAATTGATTACAAAAAGCACATTTTTTTATACATAATAAAAAAAATTTGCAAGTAATATTTATTATACCTATTTTGCGTATAGAATATTTAAATTTTCAACAAAACATAAATATTATGGATACTATAATTACGCGCTTATTCGACATCCCATATTACCAACAACAACATTATCCTTTAGATAAAGCTTTTGTTACAAAAAAGAATGGAATTTGGGAAGCTACATCAACAAAAGACTATATTGATAAGGCAAATGCTATTACTAGAGCTTTATTACAGATGGGAGTAAAAAAAGGAGATAAAATTGCCCTAATTACTTCAAGCAACCGAACCGAATGGCATATTATGGATATTGGTATTTTACAAACTGGTGCAGTAACTGTTCCTATTTATCCTACTATTTCTGCTGAAGATTATGAATATATTATCAAACATTCAGAAAGTACTTATGTTTTTATTTCAGATAAAGAAATCCTTGAAAAATTAGATAAAGTCAAATTTAATATTCCTAAGCTTAGAGGTATTTTTTGTTTCGATGAAATTAAAGGTTGTGCCAATTGGTCTCAAGTTTTAGAAGCTGGAGATTTGGCTTTCAATCAAGACCAAGTTGAAGCGGTAAGAAACAATATTCACCCTAAAGATTTAGCCTCAATTATTTATACATCAGGAACTACCGGAAGGCCAAAAGGTGTTTTACTTACTCATGAGAATATTATTGCTAATGTTTTAGGAAGTACAGAGCGATTTGATATTGTTCCTGGAACTTCTACATCATTAAGTTTTTTACCATGTTGTCATATTTTCGAAAGAACGGTTTTATATATCTATCAATATAATGGTGTTACTATAAATTTTGCAGAATCAATTGAAACCATTTCTCAAAATCTTCAAGAAATAAAACCCAAATTAATGACAGTTGTACCTCGTGTACTTGAAAAAGTTTATGATAAAATTCACGCAAAAGGTTCTGAACTAACAGGTATTAAAAAAAGTTTATTCTTCTGGGCACTTAGTTTAGGTGAAAAATACGACATACCAGCTCCAAAAGGAAGTTGGTACAATTGGCAATTGAAATGGGCACGAAAACTAATCTTCTCTAAATGGCACGATGCACTTGGTGGAAATTTAGATTATTTAGTTTCTGGTTCTGCTCCTCTTTCTCCAAGATTAGCAAAAATATTTGCTGCAGCTGATTTACCAGTATTAGAAGGTTATGGACTTACAGAAACCTCTCCTGTTATATCGGTAAACGATAGAAGAAATGACGGTTGGCGAATTGGTTCTGTAGGAAAAGTATTAAGTAATGTCAAAATAAAGATTGCTGAAGATGGTGAAATTTTAGCACAAGGACCTTCAATTTCACAAGGTTATTATAAAGAAGATGATAAAACGAATGAAGCTTTTATAGATGGTTGGTTTCACACAGGTGATATCGGAAAGATTAACGATGAAGGTTTTTTATTTATTACCGACCGTAAAAAGGAGATGTTTAAAACTTCTGGAGGAAAATACGTTGCTCCACAAATGA
This sequence comes from Paenimyroides tangerinum, assembly GCF_003865405.1. GTDB lineage: Bacteria > Bacteroidota > Bacteroidia > Flavobacteriales > Flavobacteriaceae > Flavobacterium > Flavobacterium tangerinum. Next base: position 96,361 of record NZ_RQVQ01000007.1, on the reverse strand, counting down.
TTGAAAACACAATGAAACAATCACGTTTTATTGACCAAATTATGGTTGTTGGAGAAGGACAAAAAATGCCAGCTGCTTTAATTCAACCAAATTTTGATTTTATCAAAGAATGGGCTAATCGAAAAGGAATAAGTGTTGGTTTCAATCTAAAAGAGGTTTGTAACAACGAAGAAGTTATCGAAAGAATTCAAGAAGAAGTAAATAATCTAAACGAAAAATTCGGTAAATGGGAACAAATCAAAAAATTTGAATTAACTCCTAATATCTGGTCTATCGATTCTGGAGAATTAACTCCAACTCTAAAATTAAAACGAAAAGTTATTTTAGAAAAATATAAACACCTTTATAACAAGATATACGATATTAAATAAACATAAATAATTAAATCATTTTTTTAATGTTAAATTAAAAAAAAATACAAAAATAGTATGCGTGCATACTATTTTTTTTTATATTTGAATTTAGAAGAATTTTTTTTAGATGAAAAACCAAACGGTAGATTCTGTTATTAAAGCTACTTGGCAAGCTATTGCGAGAATGTATAATGAAGATGCTTCAAAATACGGTGCAACAATGGCTTTAGGTTATGCTTTATTAAATATAGACAAAGAAGGAACTCCATCAACATCTTTAGCTCCAAAGTTAGGAATGGAAGCAACAAGCTTGACCCGAACCTTAAAAACTATGGAAGAAAAAGGTTTGATTGAGAAAAGAAAAAATCCAAAAGATGGTCGAGGTGTTTTTATTCATCTTACGCCTCTAGGTGTTGAAAAGAGAGCGTTATCTAAAAATAGCGTTATTCAATTCAATGAAAAGCTTTTAGAAACATTTACTAATGACGAATTAGAAAAATTTATTGATATGAATCAAAAAATTCAAGAACTAATCGCTTCAAAGAAAATATATTAACGAACAACTAAATATCCATACCAATTATGAAAAGACTAATTAAGAAAGTGGCAGTTATCGGTTCCGGAATTATGGGCTCGGGAATTGCTTGTCACTTTGCTAACATTGGTGTCGAAGTTTTATTATTAGACATCGTTCCGAATCAATTAACGGAAGCTGAAGAGAAAAAAGGATTAACCTTAGAAAGTAAAGTAGTTCGCAACCGTATGGTTAACGACAACTTAGCAGCTTCATTAAAATCAAACCCGTCTCCTATTTATGACAAGAAATTTGCTAGCAGAATTTCTACAGGAAACACAACGGATGATTTAGCTAAAATTAAAGATGTTGATTGGATTATTGAAGTTGTTGTAGAACGTCTTGATATTAAAAAGGCGGTTTATGAACAAATTGAAAAATACAGAAAACCAGGAACGTTGATTACTTCAAACACTTCTGGTATTCCAATTCAGTTTATGAGTGAAGGAAGAAGCGAAGATTTCCAAAAACACTTCTGCGGTACACACTTCTTTAACCCTGTTCGTTATTTAAAATTATTCGAAATCATACCTGGTCCAAAAACATCCACAGAAGTTTTAGACTTCTTAAATGGATATGGAGAAAAATTCCTAGGAAAAACTTCGGTTATTGCTAAAGATACGCCTGCATTTATTGGTAACAGAATTGGTATTTACGGAATCATGAGTTTATTCCACCTTGTAAAAGAAATGGGAATGACAATTGAAGAAGTTGATAAATTAACAGGTCCGGTTATCGGACGACCTAAATCAGCTACTTTCCGTACGGTTGATGTTGTTGGTTTAGATACTTTAGTTCATGTAGCAAACGGATTATACGAAAATTGTCCGAATGACGAAGCTCATGAACTTTTCAAACTTCCTACTTTCATCAACCACATGATGGAAAACAAATGGTTAGGAAGCAAAACAAAACAAGGATTCTACAAAAAAGTAGATAAAGATATCTTGTCGTTAGATTTAGATACATTAGAATATCGTTCAGCTAAAAAAGCATCTTTCCAAACTTTAGAATTAACTAAAACTATTGATAAAGTAGTCGATCGCTTTAAAGTTTTAGTCAAAGGAAAAGACAAAGCAGGTGAATTCTATCGTAAATCATTTGCCGGATTATTCACTTACGTTTCAAACCGCGTTCCTGAAATCACTGACGATTTATATAAAATCGACGATGCAATGAAAGCTGGTTTTGGATGGGAACACGGACCTTTCCAAATTTGGGATGCCATTGGTGTAGAAAAAGCATTAGAATTCATGAATGAGATTGGTGAAAAACCAGCTGCTTGGGTTCAAGAAATGTTAGATTCTGGAAACAAATCGTTCTACATAGTTAAAGAAGGAGTTAATTATTACTACGATATTACTTCAAAATCTCAAAAGAAAATTCCAGGACAAGATGCGTTTATTATTCTTGACAACATTCGTGATACGAAAAAAGTTTGGGGCAACGCTGAAACTTCATTATTCGATTTAGGAGACGGAATCTTAAATTTAGAATTCCATTCTAAAATGAACTCAATTGGTGGTGGAGTTATTTCTGGAATTAACAAAGCTATTGATATCGCTGAACAAAAATACGACGGTTTAGTAATTGGTAACCAAGGAGCAAATTTCTCTGTTGGAGCTAATTTAGGAATGATCTTCATGATGGCAGTTGAGCAAGAATACGATGAGTTAAACTTCTCTATCAAAGCTTTCCAAGATACTATGATGAGAGTACGTTATTCTGGAATTCCAGTAATTGCAGCTCCTCATACGATGACATTAGGTGGTGGATGTGAGTTAACAATGCATGCCGATAGAGCTGTAGCTACTGCTGAAACTTATATTGGATTAGTTGAATTCGGAGTTGGTGTAATCCCAGGTGGTGGTGGTTCTAAAGAAATGACTTTACGTGCTGCAGACCAATTCAAGAAAAACGATGTAAAACTTAACGTTTTACAAGAGTATTTTTTAACTGTTGGAACTGCTAAAGTGGCTACTTCTGCTTACGAAGCTTTTGACTTAGGAATATTACAAAAAGGAAAAGACGTAGTGGTTGTAAACAAAAACCGTCAGATTGCTGAAGCTAAGAAACACGCTTTATTAATGGCTGAAGCCGGATATACGCAACCAGTTCGTCGCAAAGATATTGAAGTATTAGGAAAACAAGCTTTAGGTGCTTTCTTAGTAGGAACTGATGGTATGATGGCAGGTAAATACATCTCTGAACACGATCGTAAAATCGCTAACAAATTAGCATACGTTATGGCTGGAGGTGATTTATCTGAACCTACTTTAGTTACAGAACAATATTTATTGGATTTAGAACGTGAAGCTTTCTTATCATTATGTACAGAAAGAAAAACCTTAGAAAGAATCCAATTCATGTTAACAAAAGGGAAACCGTTGAGAAATTAGTATTAAGACGTGAGTATTAAGTATTAAGATATAAACAGTATGGAAGATGCACAATTTTGAAAAACTTAAAATCTGGCAAAAAGCGATGGAAATTGCGACCGAAGTTTATGAAATTTCATTACTTCTTCCTAAAGATGAAAAGTACAATTTAATTCATCAAATTAAAAAATGTGCTGTTTCTATCCCATCTAATATTGCTGAAGGTGCTGGAAGAAATCACAACAAAGAATTCATTCAGTTTTTAGGAATTGCAAATGGATCAACCTTTGAGTTAATAACACAATTAATACTTGCTAAACGTTTAAATCTAATTGATCAAGAACAAGTTCAAAAAATAATAGATAAATTGATTGAAGTTTCTAACATGAATTTTGCTTTTCAGAAATCATTAAATAAATAATAGAATAAATGAAAATCTTAATTCTTAATACTTCAATCTTAATACCAAGATAAATGAAAACAGCATATATTGTTAAAGCATATAGAACGGCCGTAGGTAAAGCACCTAAAGGATTATTCCGTTTTAAAAGACCGGATGAGTTGGCTGCCGAAACCATCGAATTTATGATGAATGAAGTGCCACAATTAGACAAAAAACGCATTGACGACGTTATGGTTGGAAATGCGATGCCAGAGGCTGAACAAGGGTTAAACATGGGGCGTTTAATTTCATTAATGGGATTAAAAGTAACTGATGTTCCAGGCGTAACAGTAAATCGTTATTGTGCTTCTGGATTAGAAACTATCGGAATGGCAACGGCTAAAATTCAATCGGGAATGGCGCATTGCATCATCGCTGGTGGAGCAGAATCAATGAGTTTTATTCCTATGGGAGGATATCGAGCAACTCCTGATTATGGAGTAACAAAAGAAGGACACGAAGATTACTATTGGGGAATGGGATTAACTGCAGAAGCTGTTACTAAGCAATTCAATATTTCTCGTGAAGATCAAGATAAGTTTGCTTTCGAATCACACATGAAAGCTTTAAAAGCGCAAGCAGAAGGTAAATTCGATTCACAAATTGTTCCTATTACAGTAGAACAAACCTTTATTAATGAAAAAGGTAAAAAAGAAACCAAATCATATACTGTAGCTAAAGACGAAGGTCCTCGAAAGGAAACTTCTATTGAAGCTTTAAACAAATTACGTCCGGTTTTCGCAGCAGATGGTTCAGTTACAGCTGGTAACTCATCTCAAATGTCAGACGGTGCTGCATTTGTAATAGTTATGTCTGAAGAAATGGTAAAAGAATTAAACCTAGAGCCAATCGCTCGTTTAGTGACTTTTGCTTCTGCAGGTGTCGAACCTCGTATTATGGGAATTGGTCCAGTAAAAGCTATTCCAAAGGCATTACAACAAGCAAGTTTAAAACAAAACGATATCGAGTTAATCGAGCTTAACGAAGCTTTCGCATCTCAATCGTTAGCTGTAATTCGTGAGTTAGACTTAAATCCAGATATCATCAACGTAAACGGAGGTGCAATTGCCTTAGGTCACCCACTGGGTTGTACAGGTGCAAAACTTTCTGTTCAGTTATTCGACGAAATGAAAAGACGCGGGAACAAATACGGAATGGTAACAATGTGCGTGGGAACTGGACAAGGTACAGCTGGTATTTATGAACTTTTATAAGTAGAAGATAAAAGAAAAAAGAATTTTAATGAGTTTAGGAAAAAGACATAATTATAAGAATCTTAAAATATGGCAATTAGGTTTAGAGATTGCTCATATTATTTCTGATATTTTAGAAAAATTCCCTTCTCATGAAAAATTCAGTCTTAACTCACAAATTAGCCGATGTTCTATTTCAATACCTTCCAATATTGCGGAAGGTTCCTCAAGATCGGATAAATCATTCAGTCATTTTTTAGATATTTCCTTAGGATCATCTTTTGAATTACTAACCCAATTACATATTGCAAAATATAGAAATTATATCAATCAAGAACTTTTTAATACACTTGAAAATAAAATAGAAGAATTTCAAAGAATGACAATGGCTTTTCAAAACAATCTGAAATAGTCCATTTTCTATATTCCATTTTCTTTTCTCTAAAAAATTAAACTATGGAAAACATAACACGAGGAGGTCAATTCTTAGTTAAAGAAACACTTTCACAAAACATTTTTACTCCAGAAGATTTTTCTGAAGAACAAATTATGATGCGCGATTCAGTAAAAGAATTTATTGATCGTGAAATTTGGCCAAACAAAGAACGTTTCGAGAAAAAAGATTACACTTTTACAGAAGAATGTATGCGTAAAGCTGGAGATTTAGGATTCTTAGGAGTTGCTGTTCCAGAAGAATTTGGTGGTTTAGGAATGGGATTCGTTTCTACCATGTTAACTTGTGATTACATTTCTGGAGCTACAGGATCTTTTTCTACAGCTTTCGGGGCTCATACAGGAATTGGAACCATGCCAATTACTTTATATGGTACTACAGAACAAAAAAATAAATACGTTCCTAAATTAGCTTCAGGCGAATGGTTTGGTGCTTACTGCTTAACAGAACCAGGAGCAGGATCTGATGCAAATTCTGGAAAAACAAAAGCTGAATTAACTCCAGACGCGAAGCATTACAAAATCAACGGACAAAAAATGTGGATTTCTAATGCTGGATTCTGTAATGTGATGATTGTTTTTGCTCGTATCGAAGACGATAAAAACATCACTGGATTCATCGTTGAATACGATCCTGAAAATCCAAACGGAATTGTTTTAGGTGAAGAAGAGCACAAGTTAGGAATTCGAGCAAGTTCAACACGTCAAGTTTTCTATAACGATACTTTAGTTCCTGTTGAAAACATGTTAGCTGGTCGTGGTGAAGGATTTAAAATTGCGATGAATGCTTTAAACGTTGGTCGTATCAAATTAGCTGCTGCTTGTTTAGATTCACAACGTCGTCTAATCACAAACTCTGTAAAATACGCTAACGAACGTATTCAGTTTAAGACTCCAATTGCAAACTTCGGCGCTATTCGTGCTAAAATTGCAGAAATGGCAACAAATGCATTCGTTGGTGAATCTGCTTCTTACAGAGCTGCCGGAGATATTGAGAACAGAATCAATGCTCGTTTAGCTGATGGAGCTTCACACCAAGAAGCAGAATTAAAAGGAGTTGAAGAATTCGCAATCGAATGTTCTATTTTAAAAGTAGCAGTTTCAGAAGATGTACAAAACTGTGCTGACGAAGGAATTCAAATTTTTGGTGGAATGGGATTCTCTGAAGATACGCCAATGGAATCTGCTTGGAGAGATGCTCGTATTTCTCGTATTTACGAAGGAACAAACGAAATCAACAGAATGTTAACTGTTGGAATGTTAATCAAAAAAGCTATGAAAGGTCACGTAGATTTATTAGGACCTGCAATGGCTGTTGGAGAAGAATTAATGGGAATTCCAGATTTCTCTACTCCAGATTACGATGAATTATTCGCAGAAGAAAAAGCATTATTAGCTAAATTGAAAAAAGCATTCTTAATGGTTGCTGGATCTGCAGTTCAAAAATACGGAACTGAATTAGATAAACACCAACAATTATTAATGGCTGCTTCAGACATGTTAATTGAAATTTATATGGCAGAATCTGCAATTTTAAGAACCGAAAAATTAGTTGCTAAAATTGGTGAAGATGCTGCAAAAATTCAGATTGCAATGACACGTTTATATTTATACCATGCGACTGATATCATTAGTAGTAAAGGAAAAGAAGGAATTGTTTCTTTTACTGAAGGTGATGAACAACGCATGATGTTAATGGGATTACGTCGTTTTACAAAATACGACAATATGCCAAACGTAATTGCTTTACGTGATATTATCGCTGATAAAGTAATTGCTGAAAATGAATATTGCTTTTAATAAAATATAGTTTAAGTTTAGTTTGTTAATGAAAAAACCCACTTCAATAAATCGAAGTGGGTTTTTCTATTTTAGAACTTATAAAAGAATTTTACTTGAATATTAGCGTTTGCAGTTGTTACTTGACCTTCTTTTCGATATCTACTTCCGAAATCCCAAAATTTCAATTCGTTATCATCAATATTCAAATTAACAGGATTAGAAAAAGTTACGTCCACAACTTTCAATCCCAATCCAACAGATGGATTAATTCCAAAGGTTTTAGCTCTATTAAAATGTGCAAAAAATCCGTAATTAACATTGAATGTCATTTTTTCACGTTTATATTCAATTTCATCATAACTGAAATAAACAGTATTTTCATCTGTACTTAACTCGGCGCTTCGAAAATAATCATCTTGTAAAGTTTCTGTATGATGAATTTGTTGAAAATCAACCGATACATAATTTTGGAAACGTTTTTCAGGATTAAAATTGTACCCAACTTGTAATCGATATGCAAACAATTGATAATCTTTAGAATAACCATTGTTCCTACCATTATTTTTATCTATTGAATGTCCTAATTCAATCCCTGCAAAATAATTGGTTCCAAAATTTCTAATATAACCAATTGATAATCGATTTGGAGGAGTCATTAAGGCAGTAAAATCAAAATAAACAGTATTTTTCTTATCAACAATTTCTTGTGCATTAGAATTAAAACACGCTGAAATCATTAAAACAGAAATAATAAACTTATTGAAACTCATAATTTTTTTTTCGCTAAAATAACATTTTATTTTATTAATAGATTTTATATTTGTTAAAAAAATCATGGAAAGAAATCTAGATGAAAGAATAGAAAATGATTCAAATTCATTTCAACCTCAACAAAAATCAAAAAAGAAATTAGTTATAATTATTATTTCAATTGTAACTTTTGTAATTGCACTTGGTATTGGTATTTTCTTATTTGTGTTTAAAAAAGCTGAAGATTATAAAAATGAACAAATAGAATTATCTACAGAAGAAAGACAATCTGCAATTAACAGCCTATTTTCTGTATCTGAATACAACACTATTCCTGATAAATACAAAGAACACATTTATGACTTCATGCAATATAACGGCTATTTAGGCGGAGAATATTTCTTAACAAAAATATCTGATCGCGCTAATAATGTTTTTGCTTTTGGTGATTTTACTAGCGATGATAATGATGAAGATGATATGGCAATAATCATTGAAAAAAATGATTTCAGTAGTTCAAAACTTATAGTCTTCAATCATAAAGGTGAATTGCTTTATGTAGAAGATTATTCGAATGAATTACCAATTATAAATTCATATAAAGTCGGTTCCAAAATTTATATGGATGAGCTTAAATTAGTTCCTTCTCCATGTGATGGTCTAATTGTCAAAATGCAATACAATAAACGCGCTGTTGTTTACGACAAAAAAGATAAAAAATTCAAAACGTATTATCAATATACAAAAGAAGAGATTGATGCTATGAATGAAGAAGAAGATTACGATGAAGGATATGAAGATTACGAAGAAACTCCTCCAAAACCAGATAGTACTATGCAGGTAGATGAGTTTAAAATTCAGGAAGTTAAATAAAACGAAAAATGCTGTCTAGATTATTAAATCTGACAGCATTTTTTTATGATTTTAATAAGAAAAATTTCAATAGATTTTATATAATTTCAATATGTAAAATAATTAAACTACTATTTATAAAATTTTATATTCAGAAATATATAATAATAACTTGATAAATTTAAAATGAACAAAATAACAATTGCTTCGGCAATGATACTCAACAACAATAAAGAAATTTTATTAGTAAGAAAAGAAGGTTCAACGTTTTTTCAATTACCGGGTGGAAAAGTCAATAATAACGAAACACATTTTGAAACTTTGAAAAGAGAATTATTTGAAGAAATCCATTTAGAAATTGAAGAACCAAATTGTATTTTTTTAGGCAATCATGAAACAGTTGCTGTTAATGAAAAAAATACTCGTGTTTGTGGTAACTTATTTGAAGTAATTGATACTAATATAGATAATATCCAAATTCAAAACGAAATTGAAGAAATGGCTTGGATTAGCCAATCAAATTACAAAGATTACAAATGGGCACATTTGGCTGAGGAATTTATCCTTCCGATTTGGCTTAAAAAACAAATTAAATAAAAAAACTTACACTCAAAAAAAAAATGAAAAAGAACATTTACCTTTTACTTTTCTTTGTTTTTAGCTATTCGCTCTCTGCACAAGTACTTTTTAAACTAAACGGAAAAGTTACAAAAAATAACAATGAGGCACTTTCTGATGTCGCTCTATATATTTCAGAAATTAACAAAGAAATTTTCACCGATTCCGAAGGTAATTTTCAAACAGAACTAGCCGCAGGAAATTATACCATTTATGCAGAATATTTGGGTCATGAAAGTTTTCAAAAAGCCATTACAATTTCTTCAGATCAGACCTTAAACATCACACTAAAAAGCTTGGATGATGAGTATCTAGATGAGATAGTAATTATTGCTGATGGTAAAAAATTAGATGTTCGTAAGCCACAAATGAGTGTAAATACTTTGACTGCTGCTGAAATCAAAAAACTTCCGGTGGTTTTAGGAGAAACCGATATTCTTAAATCAATTTTATTACTTCCTGGTGTTGTAAACTCTGGAGAAGGAACTTCTGGTTTTAATGTTCGTGGCGGTGGATCTGACCAAAATCTATTACTTTTGGATCAGGCTAATGTTTATAGTTCTTCACATTTATATGGCTTTTTCTCAATTTTCAATAACGATGCGGTTCGAAATATAAAATTATATAAAGGTGGAATTCCAGCACGTTATGGTGGAAGAGCTTCTTCTGTTCTAGAAATAGACCAAAAAGTTGGTAGCTACGAAAACTTTAGCGCGTATGGTGGAGTTGGATTACTATCAAGCAGATTAACAGTTGAAGGTCCGATTATTAAAGACAAATTTTCTTATTTACTTTCAGGAAGAGGTTCTTATGCGCATTTGTTTTTGAAATTAACAGATATAAAAAGTACGGCATATTTTTATGACTTAAATGCAAAATTGAGTTATAAATTTGATGACCATAATAATTTAAATGTAACCAGTTATTTTGGTAGAGATATTTTTAAGTTTAATACGTCTTTTAATAATGACTTCGGAAATACAATAATCTCAGCAAATTACAATCATCGTTTTAACGAAAAAATCAAAGGAAAACTTTACATGAATTATACAGATTATGTATATAATTTAACTCTTGGTTTTGTTGGATTTGATTGGAATTCTGGAATTAGAAATTATGATTTTAAATATCAAATAGATCAAAACATAAATGATAAATTAGATTTGAAATATGGTATTCAAGCTCAACATTACAAATTTAATCCAGGAACAATCGAACCTTCAACTGATGATTCACAAATTAATTTCTACAAAATACCAAACAAATATGCTTTTGAAGCAGCAGCTTTTATTGAGGCAGAACAAGAATTAAGCGATATTTTCAGAGTTAATTATGGAGTTCGATATTCTCAATTTTATCGCTTAGGTAAAGAAACAATTAATGTTTACGCTGATAACAATCCCGTAGTTTACAATCCTCAAACAGACGCTTATGAAAAGGCAACTCCGATTGGAGAAAAGTTTTATGGTAATAATCAGAAAATAAGTTTTTATGATAATTTCGAACCGCGAATCGCACTTTCTGTTCAAACAAATGAAGAACAGTCGTTGAAATTTAGTTTTACTAAAATGGCGCAATACATTCACGTAATCTCAAACACAAATGCTGCAACACCATTAGATATTTGGGAACCAAGCGGACCATATGTAAAACCACAAATTGTTTATCAATATGCGGCTGGATTCTTTCAAAACTTTAAAGATAACGCTTACAGTTTAGAAGTTGAAGCATATTATAAAGACGGAAAAAATCGTTTAGATTATATTGATGGTGCTGATTTAATCGGAAATAGAGCAATTGAACAAGTTCTTTTGAATGGAAAAACAAGAGCTTATGGTGTCGAATTTTTATTCCGTAAAAACTACGGTAAATTTAATGGTTGGGTTGCTTATACGATTTCAAAATCTGAACAAAAAACAGTTGGAAGAACTCCAGGTGAAGTTGGAATCAACCACGGAAATTGGTACAGAACTCCATATGACCGAACGCACGATTTAACGATTATCGGAAATTATGAACTTACAAAAAAATGGTCTTTAAGCGGAAGTTTTACATTACAATCGGGGCGTCCTGTTACTTATCCTGTAGCGAAATACGAATTTCTTGATCAAACTATAAACGATTTTGATTACCGAAACAATTATAGTTTACCAGCATTTCATCACTTAGATCTTTCAGCAACTTATGTTCCAAAACCAGATAGTAAAAAGAAATGGAAAAGTGAATGGGTTTTCAGTATTTACAATGTTTATGGACGTAAAAATGCGGCTTCAATTAGTTTTAGAGAAAACGAAGATTTCAGAGAAAAAACAGAAGCTGTTAAACTTTCTATTTTTGGAATTGTTCCGAGTGTAACGTATAATTTTAAATTTTAAATCATGAAAAAAATCTTATATACTTTATTAATAGCTTGTAGTTTATTATTTACAAGTTGCGAAGATGTGATTGATTTAGATTTAGATCAATACGAAAAACGTGTAGTAATCGATGCAAATATTTTTGTGAATGAAAACGATTACAACAAAATCCGTATGTATTATTCGGCTCCGTTTTATGCAAATGGTTATGAATTTATCTCAACAGCAACCGTAATTATTAAAGATTTAAATACAAATTTGGATTATCCATTTACTTATACGTCAAACGGATATTATGAAAATAATTCATTTAATCCGCTTGTAACAAACGAATATGAGCTTAATATTTCATACAATGGCAAAATTTACAAAGCCATTTCTCAAGTAACTCAAGCTCCAGTAATTGAAGAAGTAGAACAAATTAACGATGCTGGTTTTTCTGGAAATAATTATGAAATACGTTTTTACTACCAAGACAATCCAGATGAAGAAGATTATTATTTAACACAAACAGTTGACTTAAAAGAAAATGATTTTTCGGTAGGTAATGATCAATTTACAAATGGTAACTTAAGTTATGATTTATATTTTGCAGAAGAAGACCAACTCGGAGAAACGATAAATTTTTCTTTAGCTAAAATAAATAAAGTTTATTACAACTACTTAAGTAAAATGTTTAGTAATGCAGCTTCCGCAGGAAATCCGTTTGCAACTCCAACCGGAACTTTAAAAGGAAACATTTCTAACACAACAGATTCAAATGATTTTCCTTTAGGATATTTTCATATTGCAAAACGAGAAAGTGCAAGTTACACCATTCAATAATATTTAAAAACTCTCAGATTTGAGAGTTTTTTTTTGTTCAATAATTCCACTAAAGAAATAGAATAAATATATTTTTATCAATAGAATTAAGATAAAATTTATTGATATGATTTTTTTTTGCTTTATTTGTGAATAAATATTTTTTATATGCAAATTTTAGTAGAAAACACAGAATCTAGTACACTTTACAAACTGCTAACAGGTTTAGTAATTCCACGTCCGATTGGATGGATTTCTACTAAAGATGAAAACGGAATAAACAACCTTGCTCCTTTTTCCTTTTTTAATGTCGTTGGAGAAGATCCTCCACATATTATGTTTTCAACCGTTAGAACTGGAAACAAAAACAAAGACACATTAAATAACGTTTTAGCTACAAAAGAATTTGTTGTAAATCTGGTTACAGAAGATTTGGTTGAACAAATGAATCTTACTTCTAACAATGTAACTTCAGATATCGACGAGTTTGAATTAGCCAATCTTACTCCTATTCCATCTCAAACTATAAAACCAATGCGAGTTGGTGAGGCAAAAGCACATTTCGAATGCGAAATGGTTCATCATTACTTTTTAGAAAATCATTCTAATGGTGGCGCTTGCGTGGTAATCGGAAAAGTAAAAATGATTCATATTAATGAAGAAATCTTACTCGATAATTTTAAAATCAACTTAGAAACTTATAAACCTGTTGCTCGATTAGCTGGTTCTAATTACAGCAAATTGGGAGAAATTTTTACAATCAAAAGAAACTTATGAAAATTACAGTAATTGGTGGCGGACCTGGAGGATTATATTTTTCCATCCTTACCAAAAAAGCAATGCCACATTGTGAAATTGACATTTACGAAAGAAATAAACCCGATGATAGTTTTGGATTCGGAGTTGTTTTCTCAGACGAAACTTTAGGTGAATTCTTGAAACGTGATATGCAATCGTACGAACTTATTCGTAGTGAATTTGCGTATTGGGATGACATTGTTGTAGCTCGTGACGGAAAACAAGTTAGCGTTGCCGGAAATGGTTTTTGTGGATGCTCAAGAAAAACACTTTTAAAATTATTGCATCAACGTTGTAACGAAGAAGGTATTCGCTTACATTTTGAACAAAATTTTGAGAACCTAAAAGCTTTTAAAAATTCAGATATTATTGTAGCAGCTGACGGAATTGGAAGCGGTATTCGCACACAATTTGAAAAAGAATTCGGAACCCAAATTCAAATGAAATCAAATCGATTTGTTTGGTTAGGCTCAACAAAACCGTTAGATGCGTTCACTTATTTCTTCAGAACAACACCTTACGGAAGCATCGTTGCACATTCTTATCAATACGAAGAAGGAATGAGTACTTGGATTTTTGAATGTAGCAATGAAACTTGGGAAAAATTAAACTTCGAAGTCGATAACGAAAACGATACGGTTTCAAAACTTTCTGAAATTTTCAAAGACGAATTAGACGGTCACCCATTGATAACCAACAAATCGCATTGGCGTCAATTTCCACACGTAACCAACAAAAATTGGTCGTATAAAAATATTGTACTTCTTGGCGATGCAAAAGCTACGGCACATTATTCTATTGGTTCAGGTACAAAATTAGCAATGGATTGCGCGATTGGATTATCAGATGCAGTAATTGCTAATCCAGACAATGTTCAAGCTGCTTTTGAACAATATGAAAATACCAGAAGAAATCCGGTTGAAATGATTCAATATGCGGCAACCGTTTCTTTAGATTGGTTCGAAAATATGGATCGTAATAATCAACATCCATTTTATCAGTTTTCATTTGGATGTATGACACGTTCAAAAAAAGTTACCTACGAAAATTTACGTTTACGTGATAAATCTTACACCGATAAAGTGGTTAATGAATTTAAAGAAATCAATCATTTCGATTCAAATTCGGCTGCATTTACGCCATTCAATCTAGGACATTTAAAAATTGAAAATCGTATTGTGATGTCGGCAATGGGACAATATAAAGCTGAAAATGGTTTAATTAACGATTGGCATTTTCAACATTACACATCTCGCGCACTAGGCGGATTAGGTTTGGTTTTCACAGAAATGACAGCAATTTCAGACGATGGTCGCATTACTTTAGGTTGTCCAGGAATTTACACAAATGAACAAACGTCTGCTTGGAAACGAATTAACGATTTCATTCATCAACATACCAAAACCAAAACAGCTATTCAATTAGGTCACGCTGGAAGAAAAAGTCAAATTTCTAAAAACTTGATTTCAGCTTCGCCTTTAGCATTTTCGGAAAATAGTTCAACTCCTTCAGAAATGAATCGTGAACAAATGCACCAAATCAGAAATGAATTTGCGATTGCAACTCTTAATGCCGAAAAAGCAAATTTTGATATGATTGAACTTCAAGCGCATCACGGTTTTTTGTTAGCAACATTTTTATCGCCTTTAACCAATACAAGAACCGATGAATTTGGTGGAACAATTGAAAATAGATTACGTTTTCCGTTAGAAGTTCTCAAGGCAATTCGTAATAATTTCCCTAAAGAAAAACCAATTTCTGTACGTATTTCAGCAACAGATTGGGCTGAAAATGGAATTACTGAAAAAGATGTTTATACAATTTCTAAAGCTTTTAAAGAAGCTGGAGCGAATATTATTAATGTTTCTACGGGAAACACAGTCATAAATCAACAACCAAAAGGTGGTAGAATGTGGCAAGTTCCATTCTCTGATGCTATTAGAAATACGGTTCAAATTCCAACCATTACCGCAGGAAACATTACAGATATCGACCAAATAAACACAATTATTTTAAGTGGAAAAGCAGATTTAATTGCCTTAGGAAAACCACTTTTATTAGACCCATATTTTGCTATAAAGGCAAAAGCTTATGAAGCAATTGAAAATCTTGAGGCTCCGATATCATACGAAAAAGGAGTTCATACTTTATTAAGTTCAGAGCAAACTTCAAGAAATCAATTAGAGAAAATGAAACGTGCATTGAAACCAAAAAGTAATAAAAAATAAGCTATGGAAGATAATTTTGTTAGGTTTCATTTACCCGATTCAGATTTACAACCACAATATTCTTTTTTAGATTTACCGCAATTTCAACATCCTGATGATTTGAATTGTGTAAACAAACTTTTGGATGAACATTGCAAAAATGGTTTCGGAAATCGTGAATGCTTAATTACTGATTCAAATGTTTGGACATATCAAGATGTATTTGAAAAAGCCAATCAGATTGCACATATTTTAATTGATGATTTAAATCTGAAATCAGGAAATCGTGTTTTGTTACGTTCTTGTAACAATCCGATGATGGTAGCTTGTTGGTTTGCAATTATCAAAGCTGGCGGAATTGTTGTAGCGACAATGCCATTACTACGTGCGAAAGAATTAGAAACTATGGTTGAATGTGCAGAAATTTCACACATCATTTCAGATATTTCTTTAGCGGAAGAAGTTAATCTTATCAAAAGTAATTACGTAAAAGAAAAACTATTTTTCGGAACTACTGATTTCGAGGCTTTAATGGAATCAAAACCAAAAACATTCGAAAACTATAAATCAAAAGCTAATGATGTTGCCTTAATCGGATTTACTTCTGGAACAACCGGAAATCCAAAAATGACGGCACATTTTCATAAAGATGTTTTAAATATTTGCGAAGCTTTTCCAAATTTCTCATTACAACCAACACCAAACGATATTTTTACAGGAACACCACCTATCGGATTTACTTTTGGTTTAGGAGGTTTGGTATTATTTCCGATGTATTTTGGAGCCAGTACTGTTTTAATCGAAAAACCAAATCCTGATGTTTTATTGGCAACCATCGAAAAACATAAAGTTACCATTTGTTTTACAGCTCCAACTGCTTGGCGCATATTAACAGAAAAATGTAAAGATTATAACATTTCGAGTTTACGAAAATGCGTTTCTGCAGGAGAAACTTTACCTTTAAAAGTTTGGGAAGATTGGTATAAAGCAACCGATTTAAAAATCATTGATGGAATTGGCGCTACAGAAATGCTACATATTTTTATTTCATCAAACGATCAACATTTTAAAGCAGGTTCAACTGGGATTCCGATAACAGGTTATGAAGCAATGATTGTCGATGAAAACGGAAAACAAGCAGAAAACAATGTTCCTGGAAGATTAGCAGTTCGTGGAATTACAGGCTGTAAATATTTAAATCGAACAGATAAACAAGCTGAATACGTTCAAAACGGTTGGAATATTACAGGTGATATTTTTACACAAGATGAAGATGGTTTCTTCTGGTTTGTTGCTCGTGGAGACGATATGATTATTTCATCTGGATACAATATCGCTGCAATTGAGGTTGAAAGTGTTTTATTGATGCACGAAGCTATTTTAGAATGTGCGGTTGTAGGTATTAAAGACGAAGAACGTGGTATGTTGGTTTGTGCAAATATTATTTTAAAAGATAAAAATTTAGCATCTGATAATTTTAAAGTTCATATTCAAAATTGGTTTAAAGAAAATGCTGCGCCATATAAATATCCAAGAATAATTAATTTCTTAGAACTTCTACCAAAAACAGAAACTGGTAAAATTCAACGCTTTAAGTTGAAATAAGTTTCTATATTTATAAATAAAGAATTAAAATAATAAAATGAACTATTTTATAAAAGAAGAACAAATACGTTTTAGACATACCGATTTTGCAGGAATTGTTTTTTATCCTCGCTTTTTAGAAATGGTAAACGATTTAGTTGAAGATTGGTTTGATGAAGCTTTAGATCGACCGTTTTCAAAAATTCACGAAACAAACGGAATTCCAACCGTTGATTTAAAAGTTCAGTTTAAAAATGCTGCCCGAATTGGAGAAACTTTAACCAAAAAACTTTGGGTAAAAGAACTTAAAAATTCATCGGTAATCTGCGGATTTCATTTCACTAACCAAGAAGATAAAACCGTTTTAGAAGGTGAAGTTACTTTAGTAAATGTTGCTATTGCTGAAGATAGAAAGACTATAAAGTCAGAGGCATTTAATGAAGAAACTAAAGAAAAAATATCAAAATTTATAATATAACATGAACAACTCCGACAGAGTTTGAAACTCTGTTGGAGTTAGTATAAATGATAAAAAATGATAACGTTTAAAAAATTTAAAGCCGCAACGGTTCAAACAGCTCCTGTTTTTTTGAATGTTGAAAAAACAATCGAAAAAGCTATTTCTTTTATTAAAGAAGCACACGAAAACAGAGCGAAACTAATTGCTTTCCCAGAAGTTTTTATTTCGGGATATCCGTATTGGAACTGGATTATGACGCCAGTTCAAGGAAGCAAATGGTACGAAGAATTATATAAAAATTCAGTTGCTGTAAATGATGTTGCAATGCAAGCTTTATATAATGCAGCGAATGAATACGATATGACAGTCGTAATCGGAATCAACGAACGCGGAGATAGTTATGGTGAAATTTACAATACCAATTTAATCATCAACAACAAAGGGGAATTAATCGGAAAACATCGAAAACTAGTTCCAACTTGGGCAGAAAAATTAACTTGGACTTCTGGTGACGGTTCTTCACTAAAAGTTTACGATACCGAAGTTGGACCTTTAGGAACTTTAGCTTGTGGCGAAAACACAAATACTTTAGCTCGTTTTACTTTGTTAGCTCAAGGCGAATTAATTCACATTGCCAATTATATTTCGCTTCCTGTTGCTCCGCCAGATTATGATATGGCCGAAGCTATAAAGATTAGAGCAGCAGCACATTCATTCGAAGGGAAATTATTTACGATTGTTTCGTGTTCGACCATTTCTCAGGAAATTATGGATGCCTTAAAAGAAGATGTTCCGAATGTTGAAGAATTACTTTCAAGAAAAAGTAGCTCTTTCTCTGGATTTATCGGACCAAACGGGGCTGTTATTGGAAAACCTTTAATCGATGAAGAAGGAATTGTTTATGCCGATATTGATTTATCAAAATGTATTCAACCAAAACAAATGCACGACATTTTAGGTCATTACAATCGTTTTGATATTTTCGATTTACGTGTGAATGTAGCTCCAACTAAGAAAATAACGTTTGTGAATAAATCAGATGAATAATTCGAAAATAATGTAAACTTAACTTATCATATTTGACGATAATTTAAATATACTATTTCAACTCCGACAGAGTTTAAAACTCTGTCGGAGTTAGTAAATCTTAGTTATAAAATGAAAACATATAAACCAATACCACTCGAAAAAGGAAAATATTATCACATTTACAATCGTGGTAATAATGGTATTGATATTTTTTATGATAAAGAAAGTTATTTTTATTTTTTAAAATTATATAACAAATATATAAGTCCTATCGCAGATACATTTGCTTGGTGTTTACTAAAAAATCATTTTCATTTTTTGATTTATATTAGACTTGAAGAAGAAATTGGTTTTGAAAAATTAAAATATTCAACAATAACAAAACCAAAAGAAATTAATCCATCAAAACAATTTGGTCATTTCTTTAACGCATATACACAATCAATTAATAAAAAATTTAGTAGAACCGGCAATCTATTTGAAAAGCCATTTCAAAGAAGGGAAATTGAATCTGAAACATATTTTCAAAATCTTATTTATTACATCCATAATAATCCAGTTACACATGGATTCGTAGATAAAATAAAAGATTATCCTTGGAATTCATATCATACCATTATTTCGGATAAACCTACTAAATTAAAAAGGCAAATAGTTATTGAATATTATGGTGATTTAGAGAATTTTATCTTTTATCATAACCAAAATTGTAATTTAGAAAATATAACCGATTTAATAATAGAATAGCATTTTAACTCCTACTGAGTTTTGAACTCTGTAGGATTTAGAAATAAAAACATAAATTATGAACGAAAAATTTTCAGACGATATTTACGGAAGAGCACGGGTTCAAGACACTCCAGAACTTGAAGCTTATTATAAAGAATTAGAAGGTTTAGGAGCTGGTGCACTTTGGACCGTTGCTAATGATATTGAACCTTGGGAACCGAAAAGTAAATCGACTCCAATGTTATGGAAATATGAATCGTTAAGGCATTTAGTTCTTAAATCATCCGAATTGGTTACTCCAGAGCAAGCTGGTCGTCGTGTGGTTTATTTGGTAAATGATAATCGCAAAGATGTAAGTGCGGCTGTGGGTTGGTTGTACACTGGAATTCAAGTTACTCGACCTGGTGAGTTTACTTCGGCACATCGTCATAAAGCTTCGGCTTTACGTTTTATTATGGAAGGAGAAGGTGGTTATACGGTTGTTGATGGAAACAAAATTATGTTAGAAGTTAACGATTTTGTTATCACACCAAATTCTACTTGGCATGAACACGGCGTTGATGCAAACGGAAAAACGTGTATTTGGCAAGATGGTTTGGATATTCCATTGGTAAATGCATTGGAAGCTAACGATTATGCGGTTTTAGAAGGAACTCAAGAATTGGTTGCTCCTATTAATTATTCACCGATGACTTACGGAGGAACAGGATTGATTCCACCAGATAAAGAATGGAATAAACCGTATTCGCCTTTATTTAAATATTCTTGGAAAGTTGTTTATCCTGCTTTGTTAGAAGCAGAAAAAGTAAACGAACCGAATCCATTGGATGGAATTATTATGAAATATACTAATCCTATGAATGGCGACCACGTAATGCAAACAATGGGTGCTTCAATTCAGTTACTTCCAAAAGGATTTAAAGGAAAAGCACACAAACACACCGGTTCATTTGTTTATCAATGTGCCAAAGGAAAAGGTTATTCAATTATTAACGGAAAACGTTTCGATTGGAAAGAACGTGATATTTTCTGTGTTCCATCTTGGGCTTGGCACGAACATCACAATTTATCAGAAACTGAAGATGCTTGTTTATTTTCGTTTAATGATTTACCTGTGATAGAAAAATTAGGTCTTTATCAAGAACGATTTTTTAAAGAAAATAATGGTCATCAAATAATAGAATAAAATGTTTAGAAAAACACTTTTACTTGCTTTTACAATTACTTTTTTAGGTTGTAAAAACGATACTAAAAAATCAAATAAGGTTATTAATGATTCTATTACTAATGATATAAAAATATTAGAAAATAATATTGATGTCAGATCATTTCCCAAAGAAACAGATATTTCAAAATTTCCAAAAACTGAATTTGTTACAACATTAGAAAGTAAAATTAACACCAATAAAAATATTGTTTACTGCGTAACAATGCTTTATGCTTGGAATGAAATAAAAAAAACAATTAATCTGCCAATACAAATCGATGCTAATTTTAAGCATCTTTTGTTATTAGATACATCGGTCTCTTTTAAAGATGTTTTAAATAAAGATGAATACACTATTATTAATGGAATTAATGGAGACAGTATAAGAGTAAAAGCGGAATTCAGTAAGTCATTGGAGTTTGAAACCGAATTGAACGAGTATAAAGATAGACTAAAATTCAATAATGAAGAAGTTATGTCATTTGGTGTTACAGGGTACAACAGTTATGAAAAGTTAAAAATTATATCTATTATTTATTACAAAAACGACAATAATTTTGTGATTAAATTACAACCTAAAGATTCTAATCACGAAATAGTTCTTTTTAAATCTGAAAAGAACTTTACTAAAATGAGTGATATAAATGATGAAGTTATCAAACTTTCTGCTCAAGGAAATAAAGATAAACAGAATGAAAAAATAAAATGGAAATACGATATTTTAGTAGAAGATGAAATTATCATTCCAAAATTCAACTTTAATATTGAAAAAACATACAAGGATTTAGCTGGCAATACTTTTAGTACAAAAGAACTGAATTATAACATTGAAAGAGCATGGCAACGAACTGCATTTATTTTAGATGAAAAAGGAGCTAAAAGTGAAAGCGAAGCTGTAATAGAATATGTAACAGAAGAAATAGAAGAAGATCCAAACAAATCTAAACCTAAGAAAATGATTTTTGACAAACCTTTTTTTATAATGCTTAAGAAAACAAGTTCACAAAACCCATATTTTGGGTTATGGATCAATAATACTGAATTAATGATTAAAAAATAAAAAATAAACAATGAAACTATTAACTTATTTAACTTCAAATAACGAACAACGTGCTGCTTTTGTACACAACAACAAAGCGGTAGATTTAGAAGATTTTGGCGATTTAACTAATTTCCCGCTTCCTGATAATTTATTGGAATTGATTGATATGGGAATTGAAGTAATTGCTGAAATTAATGCTTTACTTGAAGATGTTTCTGAGCCCGATTTAAATGAAATAAGCTACGAATTAAACGAAATTCAAATCACGGCTCCAATTCCAAAACCAAGGAAAAACATCATCGGAATTGGATTAAATTATACAGAGCACGTTGCCGAAAGTGCACGTACTTTAGACACAACTGGAAAATTACCACAAAAACCAATCATTTTTTCTAAACCTCCAACAACGGTTACAGGTCCAAACACTAATGTTTTATTAAACGCAAACTTAACACAACAATTAGATTGGGAAGTTGAATTGGCTGTTGTAATTGGTAAAAAAGGAAAATATGTAGCTAAAGAAAATGCTTTAGATTATGTTTTTGGATATACAATAATCAACGATATTTCGGCTCGTGATTGTCGTAGAGAAGGTCAATGGATTGTTTCTAAAGGTCAAGATACATTTGCACCAATGGGACCTTTTTTAATTACTAAAGATGAAATTGAAAATCCACATAACTTAAACTTATCTTTAAAATTAAATGGTGTTGAAAAACAAAATTCAAATACGCAATTTATGTTATTCAATATAAATGATTTGATTGAAGATTTGAGTATAGTTTTTACTCTTGAACCTGGTGATATCATTGCAACAGGAACTCCAGCTGGTGTTGGTGCGGGAAGAAATCCTCAAGAATGGATGAAAGATGGCGATGTAATGGAATGTTATGTTGAAGGAATTGGAACTTTAATTAATACGGTTAAAGAAATCCGTATTTAGAAAAAAGAGAAACGAGTAAAGAAAATGCGTTAAGGATTGAAGAGGAAATCCTTAAAAAGGTTTTACAAAAAACCTTTTTAAGATTGAAACGAAAAGCCCGACCCGAAGGGAAACGCCAAAATACAAACTAAAAATGAAAAAAACATATAGAATTGGTCAAATCGTTCCATCATCGAATGTGACTATGGAAACCGAAATTCCAGCGATATTTAAAGCAAGAGAAACGATTTTTCCTGAAAAATTTACGTTCCATTCAAGTAGAATGCGAATGAAAAAAGTTACAAAAGAGGAGTTGGAAGCGATGGATGCGATGAGTTTAAAATGCGCAACTGAATTATCTGATGCTCACGTTGATGTTATGGGTTACGCTTGTTTGGTTGCGATTATGAGTATGGGACGTGGTTATCATTGCGTTTCTGAAGTGAACTTGCATCAAGAAACGATTAAAAATGACTTCCCTACTCCAATTGTAACTTCTGCAGGTGCATTGATTAACGGTTTGAACGTTTTGGGTGCGAAAACAGTTTCGGTAATTACGCCTTATATGCGTCCGCTTACGGATATGGTTGTTGATTACATTGAACATCAAGGTTTTAAAGTAAAAGAAAGTATTGCCTTAGAAATTCCAGATAATTTGGAAGTTGCGGCTCAAGACCCAATGAATCTGTTACAGATTTACAAACAACTTGATTTAACAGGAGTTGATGTTTTAGTGGTTTCTGCTTGTGTGCAAATGCCTTCGCTTGAAGCAATTGATTTAATTGAAAAGGAAATTGGAATTCCGGTTACATCAGCAGCGGTTTGTACAACTTACGAAATGATGAAAAAATTAGGAATCGAAGCTAAAGCTCCAATTGGTGGAAGTTTATTAAACGGAAATTATTAATTCAGTTTAATCTTACAATCTTCACATAATTCTAAATTTGCGTTATCGATAGTGCTCACAGTTTCTACAGCATCTGTCATAACGCATTTTTTATTTGGACAATGCGGCAACCCAAGATTATGTCCAAATTCATGAACTGAAACCTTTTTCAATCTATCAAAATAAATAGTTTTATTTTTGTGTTTCAATCGAAATGACGAAATAACACAACTATTTCCTGGACAATAAGCCAATCCCATAATTCCCCAATCTTGATATTTATATTCAGGCTTTAAAATATTTCCTTTTCTATCTTTTTTGGAAGTAGATATATCTTTTGAAGTCAATCCTAAAATGTAATCAATCGAATCATTAAGTTCTGATTTCTGAAAATTTATAATACTATCGGCTCTAAAACGAGGCGATTTTACATTTGTATAAGCTTTTGGATACAATTCTACATTTTCTGAAATGATGGTTTTTACTCCATACATTTTTTCAAGAATAGATGTAATCGTATCTAATTCACTCTTTGAAAAACCTTTATATTGTTTAACTAATACGGTGGTTTCATTTAAAACTGGAACAGAATTATTACAAGCAACCAAAAATAAAAACACAAAAAAACAAAAATAAATTTTCATCATTTAGAGATTAATTCAATAATTCTTTTGCGTGTGAAATGGCAGAATCTGTGATATTTTCACCAGAAAGCATTTGAGCAATTTCTTTAATTCGGTCTTCGGTCGAAAGTAATTTAATTTCAGAAACGGTTTGTTCAGAATTATGGTCTTTTGAAACTTTGAAATGTTGATGACCTTTTGAAGCAACTTGAGGCAAATGCGTAATTGCCATAACTTGCATATTTTTGCTCATTTCTTTCATTATTTCTCCCATTTTATTAGCAACATCACCAGAAACACCCGTATCAATTTCATCAAAAATAATCGTAGGAAGATGCGAATATTTGGCTAAAATAGCTTTAATAGCAAGCATAATTCTTGACATTTCTCCACCTGAAGCAGTTTTCTTTAAAATTCCAAAATCCATTCCTTTGTTGGCAGAAAATAACCATTCGATATGGTCTTTTCCGTTTGAAAGAAATTTATCTGTTGGAGTCAATTCAAATTTAAAATTCGCGTTTGGCATTCCTAATGGAGAAATAATTGCACGAATTTCTTCGATTAACTTTGGAATGATTAATTCTCGATTGTTTCGAATTTGAGATGCAATTTCATTTAATTGATTTTCAAACACACTTTCTGCTTGAAGTAATTTTTCAATTGCTTCTGAAATTCCTTCAACTTTGAAAACCTTTGAATTCAAATCTTCTTGAATTGCTAGAAGCTCATCAATTGTGTTTACAAAATGCTTTTTCTGTAAAGCGTAAATTTGCTGTAATTTACCATTAATCAATTCTAATTGAACTGGGTCTTTTACTAATTTTTCGGATTGATTTTCTACTTCATCCAAAACATCTTTAAGTTCTATTTCTGCACTTTGAACACGTTCGAACAAATCGTGATAAGCAGAATCAATCGGACTAATTTTCTGCAAAGAAGTTTTTAATTCTTTTAATAAATTAATAATTCCGTATTGTTCATCAGATAAAATAGCTGCAGATTTTTCGAAATGTTCGTGAACAAATTCGACGTTACTTAACTTTTCTAATTCTGATTCTAGAATTTCCTGTTCACCCGAATTTAAATTGGCAGCAATCAATTCATCCAACAAAAAGGAATTATAATCTTGTTCCTTAGAAAGTGCTTTTTGCTCTTCTTGAAGTTCAAGTAGTTTCTTCTTATTTACTTTATATTCCGATAAAATCTGTTGATATTT
This sequence comes from Paenimyroides tangerinum, assembly GCF_003865405.1. Taxonomy (GTDB): domain Bacteria; phylum Bacteroidota; class Bacteroidia; order Flavobacteriales; family Flavobacteriaceae; genus Flavobacterium; species Flavobacterium tangerinum. Next base: position 71,102 of record NZ_RQVQ01000007.1, on the reverse strand, counting down.
AAGTACTAAATTTTGATTATTAGCAACAGCATCTAAAATCTGAATTTGATGATTTTCACTAGATAAATCTTGTGTTTGATGTTGCGAATGAATATCTAAAAGAAAAGTTCCTAATTCTTGTAAAACAGCTAAAGTTACTGGGCTATCATTTATAAAAGCACGTGATTTTCCTGAAGGAAGAATTTCTCTTCTCAGAACTGTTGCATCATCATAATCTAAATCATTTTCATCAAAAAAAACATTTAAATTATAATTGGAAATACTAAAATGAGCTTCAACGACACATTTGTTTTCTTTGTCACGCAAGGCATTTAAATCGGCACGTTTCCCAAGAACCAATCCTAGAGCATCTAAAAGAATTGATTTTCCTGCACCAGTTTCTCCAGTAATTATAGAAAGTTGGTTAGAAAAATCGATAGAAGAAAACGCAATTAGTGCGTAGTTTTTTATAGATAAATGAGTTAACATTATATTTTCTGATTAGATTTTACTCCATTTTGCACTTAAAAATGGATAAAGTTTATTTAGCAATTCAACAACTTGCTGCTTCTTAAATTCGGGACCAGCAGAAAAAACAGAAACAATCTCATCATTTTTCGTATCAAAAAACACACGCGTTGGAATTGCATTTGGTCTGATTTTATGAACGTTATCAAGTTTAGAAATTGCTGCAAAAATCGCAGCTTTAGATTCTGCAGGTTTAGCAATCATTTCGTCCATTCCTAAACGGTGATAATCATAAAGAGCTTCACGATAAGAAACAAAAGAATTTGAAAGAATATCATTTATCAAATGGTATCTATTAACCGTTTTTTCGCTAGATTTCCATCCAGTAGTTCCTCCTTGTTGTGCCAACAAAACAAAATTATTTGCTTTTTGAAGATATTGAGTTCCAGATAATTTTTCAAAAGAATCGCTATCTAAACCAATAATTAAATTGGCATAAAAAGACATGACACCAACTAAATCGCCATTAAAATTATTATCGGAATAAATTAAAGGTTCAAATTCAGTATATTTAAATGTAACTTGGTTGTCTTTAAAATTTAAAATTTGAGTATTATAATTGGAATCATAAACCGGTCGCGTTGACAAAACTTGTAAAGAACCAGAAATCACATTGCTATCAAAAGATTCTACAACCAAAATTAAATTACATTCAATACGTTCTTCTTTGGAAAAATTAATTGGTGTAAATTGAGTATTATTCATAAAATCAGTCATCGCCGATTTTAACGTTGTAAAAATTTGTTTGTTAGTTTGCGGAACTTTGTCAGCGATTATTTGAACCGTGCAATTTAATTCTTGAGCAGAAATTACATTGGTAAATAAAAATAAAAAACAAAAATAAATGCTATTTCTCATAATGTTGAACGATTTTGGAAACGATATCTTTAGCTACTTCTTCTTTCGATTTTAATTCTTGCGGAAAGATATTAAAATCTTTATCTATAAAGGTAACTTTATTTGTCGGTTTTCCAAAACCTGCACCTTCATCATTTAAAGAATTTAATACAATTAAATCTAAATTCTTTTTTACAATCTTGGCTTTTGCATGTTCAATTTCATTTTCAGTTTCAAGTGCGAAACCTATTAAATACTGGGATTTTTTTATTTCCCCAAGAGAAGCTAATATATCCGGATTTTTTTCTAATTCGATTATAAAAGTTTCATCATTTTTTTTAATTTTTTGAGTAGCAACCACTTTTGGTCGATAATCAGCAACAGCTGCAGCAGCAATTACGGTATCAACATCCTGAAAACAAGAATGACAAATGTCGTACATTTCACTTGCAGAAAAAACTCGAATAACTTTTACTTGACTATGTTTAGGATTCAAATGACTTGGTCCAGAAACTAAAATTACTTCAGCACCTAAATTAGCTGCAGCATCCGCAATATCAAATCCCATTTTACCAGTAGAATGATTTCCGATAAAACGTACAGGATCTAAAGGTTCATAAGTTGGCCCAGCAGTTATAAGAACTTTTTTACCACGAAGAGTAAGTTGTTTTTCCAAATCTTTTTCAAGGAAAGCGATAATATTTTCAGGTTCAGCCATACGACCTTGACCTGATAAACCAGAAGCTAATTCACCAGATTCTGCAGGAATCATAATATTTCCGTAACTCTCTAAAGTTTTAAAATTCTTTTCAGTAGAAGGATGCACATACATATCCAAATCCATAGCTGGAGCAAAATAAACAGGACATTTTGCTGACAAGTAAGTCGCCATCAACAAATCATCACATGCGCCAGTTGCCATCTTAGAAAGTGTATTTGCTGTTGCAGGAGCAATCAACATAATATCTGCCCAAAGTGCCATTTCAACGTGATTATTCCAAACACCTTCCGAATTTGATTTATTAAAAAATTGGGTATAAACTGGTCTTTTTGATAAAGTTCCAAGAGTGATGGGAGTTACAAAATCCAAAGCAGCAGGTGTCATTATCACTTGGACATGTGCACCTGCTTTTATAAATTTTCTAACTAAAGTTGCCGTTTTATATGCAGCTATTCCACCAGTAATACCCAGTACTATTTTTTTACCGCTTAAAACTGACATGGTAGTTTTTATTTTAAAGTCTCTTTGAAGTTTTCTTTGTAAGTAATTTCACCTGCTAACCATTCTTCAACAGCTAATGCATGAGGTTTAGGTAACTTTTCGTAGTATTTAGAAACTTCAATCTGCTCTTTATTTTCAAATACTTCGTCTAAACTATCATTATAAGTAGCAAATTCTTCTAATTTCTCAATCAATTCTTTTTTGATTTCAGCATTAATTTGGCTTGCTCTTTTAGCGATAATTGTAATTGCTTCGTAAACATTACCTGTTGGTCCTTCGATTAAATCCTTGTTATAAGTAACAGTATTTACTGGAGCCGTTGTTTTCTTTAAGTCCATTTCCTTAAATATTTGAGAATTGTTTTGATTCTTTTTCTAAGCGAGTTAGCATTTTATCAGCTTTCTCTTTGTATTTTGTATTTCCGTTATAGTTCAATAACCCTTCGTAAGCTTTCATTGCTGATTGAATACGTTCATCCATTTTAGAATAAACACTATTGATTGCTAATTTATAAGCTGAATCGAATTTATAAAAAAGTGCATCTTCTTTATAAACTGAACCTGGATAATCTAACATAAAGTTATCTAAAGCAACAATTGCCGCTGTATAATCTCTAGTATATTCTCCGATTGTATTGTATTGCTTAGCAGCTTCGTAAGCCTTTTTCTCTAGTTTTTCTACTAGTTCTTTTTTATATATTTTAGCTTGTTCTGCAAATTCTGATTCTGGATATTTTTGAATATAATCATCAAATTTTGCTATCGCATCATATGTAATATGTTGATCTAACGAATAAACTTCTGACATATTATATAAAGACATCGCTTCTAAATGTCTAGCTTCTTCTACATGTTCACCAACAGGATACGTTAAATTAAATCTTTTTAAAAAAGGAGCTGAAATTTCATATCTTTTTAAAATATAATTTGCTTTTGCATCATTAAAAACAACAGTACGAAAATTTGGCTTCATACCTTCTCTTTTAATAACTAAATCATATAATTTAATAGCTTTTTTGTATTTTCCTGCTTCATACATTTCATCCCCTACTTTACTTTGTAAAGCAGAATCTTCAGACTTTAAAGCCTTCTGATATGTAGAACAACTACCCAAAGAAATAGCTAACAGTAAAATAACCGACAGTTTTTTCATAAACTTATTTTTTAATTTGCTACTAAAAAAATCTAATAGCAAGTGCAAATTTAATATTATTAATTTTATAGAACAAGTTCTTTTTAAAAATAAAAAAAGATGTCCAAATAAAGACATCTTTTTTGTATTATTAACCCAATTTTTCGTTAAAATTAGATTGCTGTATTTTGAACTGAAGGAAAATTTTTGATGTCATTATCAAATAAGTATAACCCACCTTTATCATCTCCAATAAGATTTATTTTATCTAAGATTGTACGAGCAGTTGCTTCTTCTTCAATTTGTTCTGCAACGTACCATTGTAAGAAATTATGAGTTGCGTAATCTCTATCTTGCAACGAAACATGAACCAATTCATTGATACTTTGAGAAACAAAAACCTCATGCTCAAACAATTGTGTAAACAACGTTTTAAATGACGAATGATCTAACTCTGGCTTAATTACAGCCGGAATAATTGCTTCTCCACCACGTTGATTAATATACTTAATTAATTTTAACATATGCATACGTTCTTCATCAGATTGTGCATACATAAATGTTGCAATACCTTCGAAACCTTGGTTTTCTGCCCAAGATGCCATTGCTAAATATATTTGAGAAGAATCACCCTCTATTTGAACTTGCTTGTTTAAAGCATCTGAAATTGCTTGTGATAACATATCTTATTTTCTTTAATTTTAGTTTTACGAAATTACAAAATTCTTCACAAAAGTTTCAATTCTTCCTGATAAATCTTCGTTAACATTAACCAAAGGCAATCTTAATGTATTTTCAGACAATCCTTTTGCTTTAAAAACTTCTTTAATTCCACCCGGATTACCTTGTTCGAAAATCATATCGATTGCTGGCGCTAAAGCATAATGAATTTTATAAGCTTCATCCACTTTTCTATCTAATCCTAAACGAACCATTTCTGAAAACTCGTGTGGAAAACCTTCACCAATAACTGAGATAACCCCTGCTCCACCAGCTAAAACCATTGGCAAAGTAATCATATCGTCACCAGAAATCACTAAGAAATCTTTTGGCTTATTTTTGATAATTTCCATTGCTTGAATAATATCTCCAGCAGCTTCTTTAATTGCAATGATATTTTTGAAATCATTCGCTAAACGCAAAGTTGTTTTGGCAGCCATATTACTTCCCGTACGACCTGGAACATTATAAATAATCACAGGAAGTGGCGCATTTTCAGCAACCATTTTGAAATGTTGGTAAATCCCTTCTTGCGTTGGTTTATTATAATATGGAGAAACAGATAAGATTGCAGAAAAACCAGTTAAATCTTCCGTTTTCAATTGATTCACAATTTCCATTGTATTGTTTCCACCAATTCCTAAAACCAAAGGCAATTTTCCATTATTAGCTTCGATTACTGTTTTTTTAACCAATTGTTTTTCTTCTTCATTCAAAGTTGCCGCTTCTGCTGTTGTTCCTAAAACAACTAAATATTCAACTTTTCCTTCAATATTGTATTCAACAATTCTTTTTAAAGCTTCAACATCAACCGTTAAATCTTTTTTAAACGGAGTAACTAAAGCAACTCCTGTTCCTACAAATGCCTGCATATCTATTAGTTATATTTTAAATCTAATTATGTTTGGTATATTTTAACTTAAATGATTTAAGTCTTACATAAAAACGCTGTAATTTTACAGCTTTACAAAGTTAATTAAAAAACGAGCGATATTCTAATGAGAAATCCTAAAAATAAAATGCTTTTTTTACTAGGAAGTTTAGCCATAACCACAAGCTTCACAATGAGTTCTTGCAAAAGTACTTCATACAAAAACACTACAATTAACGCAAAAAACATCGAAATCACAGCTGATTTAGGAAGTGTTGAAACAGTCGAAAATTTCGTAACTCCGTATCGTGAACACATCGACAAAGATTTGAGTAAAGTAATTTCTTTTAGTCCAGTTGCGATGGATAAATCAAAAGGTAAATGGGAAACAACAGTAGGAAACTTATTTGCAGAAGCAACTTTAGAAGAAGTAAATCCAGTTTTTAAATCGAGATATAACAAAGACATTGATATTTGTATGTTAAATCACGGTGGGATTCGTTCAATTATATCTGAAGGAAATGTAACTACAAGAACTGCTTTCGAGGTTATGCCGTTTGAAAATAGTGCGATTGTTGTTGAATTAAAAGGTGCTCAAATTCTAGAATTAGCACAATTTATGATTGCCGAAGAAAGAGCGCATCCTTTGGCAGGAATCACAATTCATATCGATTCAAATAAAAATATCAAAAATATTAAAATCAAAAATCAAGATTTAGATATTAATAAAACGTATTATGTTGTCACTAACGATTATTTAGCGCTTGGCGGTGATAATATGAAATTCTTTACCAAAGCAACAAATAAATATGATATGGATTACAAACTTAGAAATGTGCTTTTAGCTTATTTTTCTAAAAACAATCCTTTACCTGTAATTACAACAAAACATATAATTGAAGAATAATGAAAAGAAGAGATTTTATACAAAAAACAGCAGTTAGTTCAGCTATTCTAACTTTTGGTGGTTTATCTTTATCTAGCTTTTCAAATAAAAAAACAAAACGAATCACAATTCTTCATACCAACGACACACATAGTCATATCGACCCATTTCCGTCAGACCATTCTAAATATCCAAATATGGGTGGCGCAGCAAGAAGAGCTTCGTATATAAATAAAGTTCGTGAAGAAAATCCGAATACATTACTTTTTGATGCAGGTGATATGTTTCAAGGAACTCCGTATTTCAATTATTATGGAGGTGAATTGGAATTCAAAATCATGGATATGTTGAAATACGACGCGGCAACTTTAGGAAATCACGAATTTGATAATGGACTGGAAGGTTTAGCTGCCCAAGTGCCAGTTGCAGAATTTGATATTATCAATGCAAATTACGATTTTTCAAAAACGATTATGAACGGACTTACAAAACCGTATAAAGTCTATGAAAAAGATGGAATTAAAATCGGTGTATTTGGTTTAGGCGTAAAATTAGATGGTCTGGTTAACAAAAGAGAATACGGAGAAACGATCTATTTAGACCCCATTGAAACGGCAAATAGAATGACAAAAATCTTAAAAGAAGATGAAAAATGTGATTTGGTAATTTGTCTTTCTCATTTGGGATACGCTTATGATAAAAATATCAATCCGGATATGATTAGTGATTTAGATTTAGCCGCACAAACTCAAGGTATCGATTTGATTATTGGAGGTCATACACACACTTTCTTAGATAAACCAACGCTTGTTAAAAATGCAATTGGCGAAGATGTTATCGTAAATCAGGCTGGATGTTTTGGTTTGCGAATGGGACAAATTGATTTTATTTTTGAAGACAATAAATTGGTTTCAAATTCGGTTAGAAATATCAATATATAAAGTAAAAAATCGTTCTGAATTCAGAACGATTTTTTTTATAACTACTAACTAATTTTCAAAATAAAGGAATGTTTAACTCTAAGAAAAACATTCGTGAAGTCTGTTTAATTTATTTTCTTATAAAGACAAAAGAACAAACATAATTCCTAAATAAACAAATAAACTTACAATTCCCATAATAATTGGCTTTGCGCTAATTGATTTCATAATGTATCTTTTTTATTACACCACAAAATTACAACTTTTACAACATTTAGCACATTCTTAAATATTAAGTAATTGTTATTAATTATTCGTAATGAAAATAGAAATTACGAAATAGAAATTACGAATAACACAATATAAAAACTTCTAAATTTGAATTATTATAGGAACATGGTCACTTAAAATTTTAAATTCATCAAATTTTGAAATAATAAATTTAGAATTATCATTTATTAGTTTTTTAGGAACAAAACAATAATCAATATGATAACCTTTATTAATATTCTTATGCAAATAAAATGTCTTAATAGTTTCTTTACCTTGTAATTCATTTTCTAATTCGTGATACATACTTACAAGATTATTTTTTTCAAACATCTCTACAACATCCGAATGATTCCACCATCTATCCCATAAATTCCAAATTGAATTACTATTAAAATCTCCAACAATAATTGATTTATATATAATTTCGGAGTTAATTTGAAAATATTTCCAAACTTGACCAATATATTCAAAAGTAGGTGAATTATTTTTGTGTGCCCAAACACCAATCAAAATTTGAGAATCATTAATAATAACTGGTAGAAAATACTTCACATCATATTTATTATATGTAGTTGGTAAATCTAATCTTTCTAATTTGATGTTAGACTTAGCGAATATTCCAATACCTTTATTTTTGTTATCACCAATCCAAACATAATTATTTGAGAAATTTAAATATTCAACATCTTTGACTAGAAGCGGATTTTCACATTCTTGAATAACCAAAACGTCTGCATCAAAGTTTTTCAAGAATGAAAATTTCTTTCTAAATGCACCATTACAATTCCAAGTTATAATTTTCATCTTAAATATTTTAAAAACAAAAGCAACTTAGTAAAACCAAATTGCTTTTTTATATTATAATTGATTTATAAAATCTTCTTCGCTCCAAATAGGAATTCCAAGTTTGGTTGCTTTTTCAAGTTTTGAAGGCCCCATATCAGCTCCTGCAATTACAATCGAGGTTTTACCGGTAATTGAACTTCCGTTTTTTCCTCCGTAATCTTCAATTTTTTGTTTGATTTCGTCACGCGAAAACTGTTCAAATTTACCAGAAACAACCATAATCATCCCTGCAAATTTATCAGAAACTTGGGTACTTTCTTTTTCTTGCATTTCAAATTGAATTCCGTAAGATTTCAATCGATTAATGATTTCCAAATTCGCTTCATTTTTGAAAAAACTGCGAAGACTCAACGCAATTTTATCTCCAATTTCATCGACATTAACCAAATCGTCATATTTTGCTAACATCAAAGCATCAATTGATTTATAATGATTCGCAAGTTTTTTAGCAACCGTCGAACCCACAAAACGTATTCCTAAAGCATACAAAACACGTTCAAAAGGAATTTGTTTAGAAGCTTCAACGCTATTAATTAAATTATCTGCAGATTTTTCTGCCATTCTTTCTAACGGAATGATTTGTTCTTTTTTCAATTCATACAAATCGGCATAGTTTTCTACCAATTTATTTTTGAATAAAAGCGCAATAGTTTCACCTCCAAGTCCATCAATATCCATTGCTTTACGCGAAATATAATGCTCAATTCTTCCGATAATTTGTGGCGGACATTCGTAATAATTCGGACAATAATGCTGTGCTTCACCATCTTTACGAACTAATTCTGTATTACATTCTGGACAAGTGTGAATATAAATAGTTGGTTGCGAATCCGCGGAACGTTCGTCTAAATTAACTCCAATAATTTTAGGAATAATCTCGCCTCCTTTTTCCACAAAAACGGTATCGTTAACACGAATATCCAATTTTTCAATTTGATCTGCATTATGTAAGGATGCACGTTTTACAATAGTTCCAGCCAATTGTACAGGTTCCAAATTTGCAACTGGAGTTATCGCACCAGTACGACCAACTTGATACGTAATCTCATTTAATTTCGTAGAAACTTGTTCAGCTTTGAATTTGTAAGCAATTGCCCAACGCGGATTTTTTGCCGTAAAACCAAGCTCTTCTTGTTGAAAAAAATCATTTACCTTGATTACAACACCGTCCGTTTCATAAGGTAATTGATGACGTTCGTGATTCCATTTCTCAATAAACTCAAAAACTTCGTCCATTGAATTTGCTAAAATGGATTGTGTTGGAACTTTAAATCCAAATTCACGTGCTTTTTCTAAAGCTTTAAATTGATTTTCAAGAACTGAATTTACACCTACAAAATTATATAACAAACATTCCAAAGGGCGTTTGGCAACTTCTGCACTATCTTGAAGTTTCAAGCTTCCAGAAGCGGTGTTTCTAGGATTAGAATACGGAGTTTCACCTATTTCAATTAATTCCTGATTCATTTTTTCAAATCCAGCAAACGGAAGAACAATTTCTCCACGAATATCAAATTTCTCAGGATAATTTCCTTTTAATTGTAACGGAACAGATTTTATCGTTTTGATATTATTTGTCACTTCATCACCTTGAAAACCGTCACCACGAGTAACCGCACGAACTAATTTTCCGTTTTCGTAACTAATGGATATCGAAGCTCCGTCATATTTTAATTCACAAACAAATTGCACAGGAACATCTCCTAGAACTTTTTGGATACGTTGCTCCCATTCCAATAAATCTTCTTTTGAGTACGAATTTTCAAGCGAATACATACGATGTTCGTGTACAACCGTATTAAAATTTTTAGTAATCGCTCCTCCAACTCTTTGCGTTGGTGAATTCACATCAAAAAATTCTGGATGTTTTGATTCTAAATCTTGTAAATGTTTTAGTTTGATATCGAAATCATAATCAGAAATCGTAGGATTATCTAAAACATAATAATTGTAATTATGTTCATTTAATTCATTTCTTAAACTTTCAATTTCTTTGAAAACATCCATAAACGTAATCTTATTTGTTTAGTAATTCTTTGATTTGGTGATAAAGTTCACCTTGACTTAAAATTCCTCCTTGTTGAATGATTTGGAACAATTCATAATTTCTATCAGAATCAAACTTTTTAGCGCCATAACGAATTTCAACTTCTTCTCCTAACAAATTATCGCTTAACCATTGTAAACCTTCCTTATGCAAGAAATCAACTTCAGGATTCGTGGTTTTTAAAACAATAGTATCAATATCGGTTTCATCGAATCGGAATAAGAAAATATGTGTTTTCGAAAAATGCTCGATGTATTTCGCATTTTGTAAAACACCTTCCCAAACCAAATCAGAAAAAATATCTAATTCTTGTTCGGCAACTTCTGGTTTAGAAACTTTTAATTCGTCCCATTCCTTTTTATCTATTTGCTGAGAAGCTAAAAAGTTTGCAAACTCAACATGTAATTCTTCAAATTGTTCTTTTGTTAAACGAGTATATTTCATTTTATTCAGATTCTAATATCACATACAAAAATACAACCTTCCGTTTAATTCCAACAATTCTTTTTATAAGAATCGATTAATTTCATATCACAATCTGTCTCAATAAATTTATTCTTTACTGAATCCATTATAGAAAGTCTTTTAAAATAAGGAGAAAAACTAAATTGAGCCGCATTGCGATTATGCGTTGAATGATGTTCTACCAAGATTAGCTCGTAATACATTAAAGAATCTTGCGGATAAGTTCTTGACAAAACAGGAAATGAATCAATCTGAAAACCATATTTAACATTTTGATTTTTCATATAACCAATTAATTCTTTGCATTTTGAATTACTTTGAACGATGTCAATTAATCTTGTCATACAATCAGAAGTTTTGATTTCGTCAACTTTATTTTCTTTCACAACCGAATCTTTAACAACAATTGTACTTTCTTTTAGCTCATCCACTTTCTTAGTTTCACAAGAAATAAACACAAATACCAATAATAAAAAATTCAATATTAACCTCATAATCAAATCATTTTAGATTTAAATATAAGAATTAAAAACAAAAAAAGTCCTTTCTTTCGAAAGGACTTTTCATATATTGAAATAACAGAGAATTACTCAGCTACGATTTCGTAAGGTAATTCAACGAATACTTCGCGGTGTAAACGAACGTTTGCAGCATATTTACCTAAACGTTTGATTGTTCCAGAAGTAATGAATTTTTTGTCAATTGATTGACCGTTTGCTTCTAAAGCAGCAGCGATATCAGCATTAGTTACTGAACCAAATAATTTCTCACCACCAGCTTTAACAGCGATTTTGATCTCTAAAGCTTTTAATGCATCAGCAATTGCGTTAGCATCAGCGATTAATTTAGCTTCTTTGTGAGCTCTTTGTTTTAAGTTTTCAGCTAAAACTTTTTTAGCAGATGGAGTTGCTAAAATAGCAATTCCTTGAGGAATTAAATAATTACGACCGAATCCTGGTTTAACAGTAACTACGTCATCTTTAAATCCTAATTTATTAACATCTTGTTTTAAGATAATTTCCATGTTGTTGTCCTTTTTAAATTAGAAGTTAGGTTCTTGAAACAGAAACCAACAACTTAAGTTTTTATTATTTTAATAAATCTGCTACGTATGGCATTAAAGCTAAGTGACGAGCACGTTTTACAGCAACAGATACTTTTCTTTGGTATTTTAAAGAAGTTCCAGTTAAACGACGAGGTAAAATTTTCCCTTGCTCGTTAACGAATTTTAATAAGAAATCAGCATCTTTATAATCGATGTATTTGATTCCTGATTTTTTGAAACGACAATACTTTTTAGTTTTGTTTGTTTCAATGTTTAAAGGCGTTAAATATCTGATATCTCCGTCTTTTTTACCTTTTGCAGATTGTTCAATACTTGCCATGATAATTAAGCTTTTTTAGTTTTTAATTTCTCTCTTCTTCTTTCAGCCCAAGCAACAGCGTGTTTGTCTAAAGAAACAGTTAAGAAACGCATAACTCTTTCGTCACGACGGAATTCAGTTTCTAAACCAATGATTGCGTCAGCAGCTACAGTGTACTCAAATAAATGGTAAAAACCACTTTTTTTGTTTTGAATTTCGTAAGCTAATTTTTTTAAGCCCCAATCTTCTTTAGATACCATTTTAGCCCCTTTAGAAGCAAGAAATTCCTCGAATTTCGCTACTGTTTCCTTTACCTGAGTTTCAGATAAAACGGGATTCAAAATGAAAACAGTTTCATATTGATTCATAATAATAAAATTTAATTTGTTATAAATTGGGTGCAAAGATAGTTTTTTGATTTTGATTTACAAAACTTAACAAACCTTTTTTTAATAAAAATCAACACTAATTGTTGTTTTAATTGAACGATAAGCTCCAATTGCTTCAAAACTTTTTATAGATTTTCTGATTTCGTTTTTGGTTTTATTCAATGGAATATTAATCGGAATCTTTATCAGAATAATTCGTATGTATTGATTTCTAATTCGATTTATCGATGGTTCTTCAGGTCCTAAAACAGGCATTTCTAATTGTTTTGATAATAAATTATACAACCAAAAAGAACCTTCTTTTACTTTCTGAAAATCAACATGTTTCAATTGCAAACGAATCAAACGATAAAAAGGTGGGTATTTAAAATTCAAACGTTCATACATTTGTTCTTTAAACATCGAACCATAATCATTTGTTGTAACTTGCTGAATAATATTATGATATGGATTATATGTTTGGATAAAAACTTTTCCTTCCTTATCTTTTCTTCCTGCTCGACCTGCAACTTGCATAAACATTTGAAATGCACGTTCATGAGCACGAAAATCAGGAAAATACAAAGCATTATCTGCATTCAGAATTCCAACTAAAGTTACATTATCAAAATCCAAACCTTTTGCTAACATTTGAGTTCCAACCAGAATATCTATTTCTTGATTTTTAAACGCGTCAATTAATTTCTCAAATGCATATTTACCACGAGTTGTATCTTGGTCCATACGAGCAATCGATTTATTTGGAAATAATTCCATCACTTCCAATTCGATTTGTTCCGTTCCGAAACCTTTTGTTGTAATATCAACGCTGTGACAAACGTGGCATTTTACGGGCTTTGCCATCGTATAACCACAATAATGACAACGTAAATGTTCTTGAAATTTATGATATGTTAAACTTACATCACATGATGGACATTGCGGTACATGACCACAAGTCAAACATTCTAAAACAGGAGAAAACCCACGTCTATTCTGAAATAGAATAACCTGTTCTCCTCGCCCCAATGTTTGATTTATTTCATCTAAAAGATCAATACTAAAATGACCTTTCATCTCTTTTTTCCGGTGCTTCTCTTTAATATCAATCAGAACAATTTCGGGTAATTTTACATTTCCAAAACGTTTTTCTAATGTTACTAACCCGAATTTATTTTGATACGCGTTATAAAAACTTTCTAAACTTGGTGTTGCTGAACCCAATAAAACTTTAGCATTATGCATTTTTGCAAGAACAATAGCTGAATCTCGTGCGTGGAAACGAGGCGCAGGATCTTGTTGTTTGAACGAAGGTTCATGTTCTTCGTCAACAACGACGAATCCTAAATTAGAAAAAGGAAGAAAAATCGAAGAACGAGCTCCAATCACAACTTTAGCCTTTTCAGAATTTTGATTAACACGAAACCAAACTTCAACACGTTCGTTAGAAGAATATTTGGAATGAAAAACAGCAACTTGATTTCCAAAATGTTTGGTTAAACGTTGAACCAATTGCGTGGTTAAAGCAATTTCTGGCAACAGATACAAAACTTGCTTTTCTTGCTTAAGAATTTGCTCAATTAATTTTATATAAATCTCAGTTTTTCCAGAACCTGTAATTCCTTTTAATAAGGTAATATCAAATTTTTCAAAAGAAGTAACAACTGAATCAAAAGCAGTTTGCTGTGAATCACTAAGTACAATTTCTTGTTTATTTACATCTGCGAAAACCACTCGGTCTTGAGCCAATGTAAATTCTTCAAATATATTTTTTGAAATTAATCCTTTTAAAACAGCCGGAGTTACATCTGCTTTTTCTAATAAAGTTTTTGATGTGATAGGTTTCTTATCAATTGCTTTTAATTGAAAAAATTTCATCACTAAGGTGCGTTGCTTTTCCGAACGAGAAAGAATTTCCATTAAATCTTTTAATTTTTCTGGAGCATCATATTCGGGATTTAGTTTTACATATTTAACCATTTTAGGCTTATATGATTCAACTATTTCTTCATTCAGAACAATGATTTCTTTTTCAAGAAGCGACTGAATTACAGGAAAGATATTTTTTTTATTTAGAATCGAAATGATTTCTTCAATTTTTAAAACTGCCTGACTTTGAAAAGCTTCATACAATAGAAACTCTTCATCAGTAAAATCAGAAATTAAATATTCTTTTTTAGGTTTATAAACAACAATCGTTTCACTTTCCAACAACAAAGCCGATGGAACAGCTGCACGATAAACTTCTCCCAAAGTACACATATAATATTCTGCTAACCATTTCCAATGTGCAATCTGGGTTTCATTTACGATAGGTTGCGAATCGATAATTTCCTGAATTTCTTTAGCTTGATAAGCTACAGGCGGAACATTGTGTTTTGAAAGTACCAAAGCAGTATAAACTTTACTTTTACCAAACGGAACAGCCACACGCATTCCAACTTGTAAATAATGAAATTCGTTTTCATTTACTTCATAAGTAAACGAATCGGCAAGTGCCAAAGGAACAATAACGTTTATAAAAAATTGCATATTTTACTGTGTAACTCAAAAAACAAAGATAGTTATAAAATAAAAAACACCTCGAAAATTCGAAGTCCATTCTAAATTAATAACAAAATGAAAAACATTATTAAATCAACTTGTTGTCAGTCGCAATTTTTACAAGCTCAATCATATTTTTAGCTTTGAATTTCTGTAACAAATTTCTTCGATGCGTTTCTACAGTAATAACAGAGATAAACATTATATCTGCAATTTCTGCAGAAGTTTGTCCTTCTGAAACAGCTTTTAAAATTTGAAGTTCGCGTTTGGTAATTCGTGGAATTTCATAATTAATTACTGATGGTTTAGCCATTATTTCCTGAACATCTTTACATAAAGAAAGCTTCCCGTTTATAGCATCCTGAATGCATTGCATGATTTCTTTAGCATCTGCGTTTTTCAAAATATAACCACTTCCGCCATTTTCTAAAAAACGTAAAATGATACTTCGCTCAGCTTGATTGCTAATTCCAACTACTGTGGTTTCAGGTGAATGTCGTTTTATTATTTTACAGAAATCAAGACCATTTCCATCTTTTAAAACAATATCAAGCAACACAACATCAATCCTATTTTCTTGAATAAAATCTAGCGCTGCATTTCCTTTGGTAAAAGAAAAAATTTGAAACGTCTCATCTTGTTGTAAAAGATATTTCAATCCTTCCAAAACCATTGGATGGTCATCAACTATCACTAAATTTATTTTATTTTTATACATTACAAACTATATTTAAAGTAGTTCCATTTCCTTTTTCTGTTACAATGTCAAAACTGCCATTAATTAAACGTGTTCGGTTTTCAATGTTTTTTAGACCAAGTCCATACGCAATTTCAGATTTTTCAAAACCAATTCCGTCATCTTCAATCGTTAATATCAAAGTATCCTCATTTTGACTAATTTGAACAATAACAATATCAGCTTGTGCATATTTGATAACATTACTAATTGCTTCTTGTGTAATACGATATAAAGCTAATTGCGTTTGAAAAGTAATATTCTCTGCAAGATTATATGCTTCAAATTGAATTGTAAAATTTTTCTGAGACATCGATTCACAAAGCTCTCGAAGTGCAATTTCAAGTCCTAAATTTTTTAATGTTTCAGGCATCAAATTTCTAGAAATGCGTCTCATTTCTAAAATTGTTGCGTCAATTTTTCTCCCAATTTCTGCAGCTTTATCTAAATTCATTGTAGAAACTGTCATCTTTATATTAGCAAGCATTCCTCCCATACTATCGTGTAAATCTTGAGCGATTCTTTGTCTTTCTTGTTCTTCTCCTTGAAGAATAGCTTGCGTAGCTTCGTATTTGCGTTCTTTTTCAATATAAAGAAGCTCTTGTTTGTGATTAAGATTAATTTGCTTATTGATTTTTTGTTGTTTTTTGTATGTCAAATAAATTAAAAAAGCAATTATCAAACTAAGCAACAATGCTACAGCTAAAATGGTAATTCGAAGGTTTTTATTTTTAGTTATTAATACTGATTCTTCTTTTTCTCGTTCTAATTTCGCTATTTGTTCTTGTTTTTCAGAAGATTTATGAATGATTTCTAATTCATTCATTTTTTCTAAAATTTTTTGTTGCTGTAAACTATCGCTAAGCACACTTGCCTTTTTCATCCAATTAAAAGCTTGTTTGTAATCGCCTAAAACTTCATTAACAGCAGCTAATTGAGAGAACGTGATCTTTCTGTTTACAGGTTCTTTACTCAAAATATTTTCATTCAAAATCTGCTCAAGTTGATTTCTTGCCTTTAAATAATCCTTTTGCATCAAAAAGACATTATAAACTCGAAAATAAAGCATATGTAAAAGTTTAAATTGCTTTTTTTCTTTTGCAAGTTCAATCCCTTTTTCTAAACTCAATAAAGCCATATCATACTCCTCTCTTGTCGTATGATACATTGCTTCTTGATAATAATAATTAGGTAAATACTGTGAATCTTTGAATTTTAAAAGTATATTTTTTGCTTTATCTAAATAAACTTTTGCTGATCTACTATCCGGTTTATAACAGTAATTACTAACAAGATTCAAATATGTTATCAAATGTACGGATTGCATTTCAGGGATTTTATTAAGAATATCAAGTGCTTTTTTGTGATATTCTTCAGCAGTATCAAATTGACCAATTGACATAAAAGTTAATCCAAGTTGTGTATTATAAAAAGCTAATAATTCTAAATTATTCATCTTTTGACTTAGCGGTATACATTCTTCGATTAATGTTTTAACCATAAAATCATATCCTTTATCTTCAACCTGAATATAAGCGTAGTTATATAAAGTTTTTACAAGGATCTCATTATTTTTAGATTCAATCTTCAATAAATCTATGGCATTTTGATAATGTTTTTTTGCTTTTGCTTTATTTCCAATAGAAGAAAAATAAATACCCGAAAAATAATCTAAAACACCTTTATCTAATTTTTCTCTATCATTAGATTTTTGCACTTTTTGAATGGCATTCCAACTTTTTAAACTATCGGATTGCGCCCAAAATTCAGACAATAATAAGTAATTCAGCAATTGTTTTTTCTTATCTTTTTGATTTTGAACATTTTTATACAGTTCTGATAAATAAGCATTTTCGTCAAGTGGAAAAAAATGCTGAGCTGTAACAAGATTACAAATAAGTGAAAATGATATGATGAAAAATATCTTCTTTAACATGTTTTCAAAAAAATTAAAAGACAAATATCCTAATAAAAAGCTTCAATTTACATTTGTTTTATAAAATCAAGGTAAACCATTAGAAAAAAATCATAGAATTCGACGATTGATAGCAAATTTATAATTAGTCATTTTTGTAAAAACAATTTTAAAAAACAAACAACATGAAAAATTTTAAAAAGAAACTAACATTCGTAGGTATTTTATCATTATTAACCATCGGAACAATTACAACAAGTTGTAGTAGTAGTGATGACAATACAAATTACGAACAACCAACTTCAGGAACAATCGATGCTGCAGTTGGTACGTATAAAGGAAAGTTAAGGTCAAGTCTTCTTGAACAATACGAATATTTTGATGCTGTTATTATCGTTACAAAAGTAGATAATCAGCATTTAAAGGTTGAAGCAAAATCTGGTGAAGCTTATTCTAGTGTGACTTCTAAAACTTTTAAAGTGGAGAATAGCTATAACAATAATATTAACAATGTCAATGGAATTCTAGAAGGTTATTTTTGGTATACTGCCGAAGTAAAAACCCTTGAATTGGGAACAAATCAACAAGCAGAAGGTGAAATAAATTTTTTATTTGATGGTGTTAAACAATAATTAGGAATAACAATTAATTTGGATTTAAATTCTAAAAATTGTTTATTTATCAAAAAATTATTAACTAACAATATTATGAAAAAAACTGGATTATTATTATTTACTGCGTTATTGATTATTTCGTGTAATCAAAAAAACAAGGAAAATGAAATCATAACCAATGATACTTTAATTTCAAACGAAACTTCAAAACCAATTGAAAATAGTTTTAATATCGAAAATATTTCAGTTTCAACTGCTGACATTGGTGTTTTTCCGTTTATAAATTTACCTAAAGGTTTAAAAGAAATGAACAAACCCTTGGTTCGTGAATTTGACGTTTGTTTCTTTCCTATTGAAGGAATTATGACACCTTTTGAGGGTAAACTTTATAAAACTTTTGTTTCTCCCAATCAAGGAGAAAATTTCTCTCAGCATTTTTTCGAAAAAAGTATGTCTGATTATCTTTTATCAATTGGAGCTATTAAAGTTTTTGACGGAGAAATCACAAAAGAAGAATACGACAGATATAACAAAAAAGACCCAAATAAAGGCGACGAAGGCGATATTGGTTACGCTGGACAAAATATAAAATTTTGGGTTTTACGCACAAAAAATGATGGCAATATTTACGTTCAATATATTTCAAATAATGCAGGAGCGTCTTTGAATGTGTTACAAGAAACTGCTTTTGAACAATCGATTACCAAAGTTACTGCCGAAGAAATTTCTTCTGATTTAATAGAAAAAGGAAAAGCTGTTTTATATATCAATTTCGATGTCGATAAATCAACTATTTCTAATGATGGAATTGAAACGGTAAACGAAATTGCTGTTGCTTTAAAAAACAATCCGCCTTTAAAAATTAGTATCGAAGGACATACAGATAATTCCGGAAATTCGACTCATAATAAAACACTTTCTGCAAATCGAGCTGAAGCAGTTAAAGAAAAGCTTACATCAAACGGAATTGATAAAAACAGATTATCTACTGTTGGTTTTGGCTCAGAAAAACCTATAGCTACAAATGATTCTGAAGAAAACAAAGCAAAGAATCGACGAGTAGAACTAGTTAAAATAAATTAATACTATGAAAAAAATTTTTAATTATACAATTCTAATTCTCTTTGCATTTTTAGCCTCTTGTAGTTCTTCTGATGACGGAAGTACTATAGACAACGGAAATGGCGATGGAAACGAGAATCCAAACCCAAATCCAGCAAGTCAATCATACTGGCCATTTGCATTAGGAAATCAATGGAATCTGGTGAATCCAGATAATTCAGAAGACATCTTTAATTATCATATTTATAAAACCATTAATTATGATGGGAAAAACTATTTTCAATTTGAACCTATTGGTTCTATTCAAGAAGTTGAATTAACAGATGGTTTCCGCGAAGAAAATGGAATATTCAAAGCTCTACATGGAGCCACTTCAAATATGGGAGTTAACACCACTGCTGGAATTATAACTTACATCAACACAAAATTAAACGTTGGTGAAACTTGGACAGATGAAGTTATTTTAGAAATCTCAGGAGCAGCAAGTGGGCATATAAAACATACCAATCAAGGAAAAATTCTTGACAAAGTTGCCAGCGTTACAATCAATGGAAAAACATACCAAGATGTTATCAAAACAGAACTTAGAAAAACTGTTTTTAACAGTATAACAGGAAATTCATTTGAAATTATTTATGAGAATTGGTTAGCCAAAGGCGTAGGAATCATTTATGAAAAAAATATCTATCCGGGAAATGATATTGAAGAATATGGTTTAATAAATCATGTTCTGAATTAACAAAAAAATCAATTTTATTATGGTAAAATTTTCACTTTTATTATTTGCGTGTTTAATTGCTCAAGAAAATATAATTGCTCAAGATTTTCCTTATAAACTATCTAAAGATATAATTGCAGAAAAAGATTCAAATCAAAACGCATTTGCCTTACAGATAGCAGCTACGAATTTTGCTTTTCAGGGAGATTATAGACAAGCTCTAAAAACTTGGAATGAACAAAGACCTAATCAAAAAGAAATTAAACTGACCGAATTTGATTCGCTTTTTCTTGCTAAAAGCAAGGTTATTTCAGCCAAGGAATATATTTTAGAAAAAAGTAAAGAAGAAGAAATTATCATATTAAACGAATTACATCACAATTCAAGTCATAGAAAATTTGCTCGTTCATTGTTAAAAGGATTATACGATAATGGCTATAGATATTTAGGTTTAGAAGCTTTAGATGACAATCAAATCAATGATAGAAAATTTGCTACAATAGAAAGTGGATATTATACATCTGAACCTGAATTCGGAAATTTTATCAAAGAAGCTTTGGACTTAGGTTTTACGCTTTTTGGTTATGAAGCCTCAGAAACTGATAATTGGGATACCGATAAATGGAAAAATCGAGAAATTGCTCAAGCTCAGAATATTTATAAATTTATGCAGAATCATACCGATGGAAAATATTTTATTTATTGTGGTGCTGGTCATGCTTTCGAGGGTGATAATAATGGCAGAGGAAAATCAATGGCTGGAGTTTTATCAGATTTAACAAAAATAAATCCGTTAACAATTGACCAAAATAGATATTCAGATAAAGGCGAAAATCGTTACAATCAACCATTAACTAAATTAGTTCAAAGTAATGTGCCAAGTATTCTTATAAATTCTGAGGAAACGATTTTTAGAAGTAATTCCACTAGTTATGAAACGGATATTAGTATAATTCAACCTATAATTAATTTTGAAAAAATCGATTCATCTTGGTTAAATGATAACGTTCAAATCGAAGTAGAAATTCCAACCGAAAAAACAATTAATTATCCTGCATTACTTTTAATTTACAGAAAAGGTGAACTTAAAATGAATGGAATTCCGACAAAAATTATTGAACTAGCAAATAATCAAAAGAAAATATTTGTCAAAAAAGGGAATTATGACTATTTAATTATTGATTCAAAAAACAATAAAATACATTATTGAAACAAAAAACACTTCAGAAATTCTGAAGTGTTTTGTTTTTATTTTATTTATTGAAATTACATTCTAATCCAAGTTTGAGTTCGTCCTAATGCTTGAATTCCCACATAACCACGAACATCTAATTTGTCTTTACCGTTTAACTTCATCATACATTTGTACTCTTTACCAGAAGTTGGGTCTAAAATTTTACCTCCGTTATATTCTGAACCATCTTTTTTTAAACCTGTAATAATTGTTAAGCCTTTAATTGGTTTATTTTTATTTGTTCCTTCACATTTAGAACAAATAGCCGTTTTATTTTCAGTTAAAATCTCAATTACTTTACCGTAAATTTTTCCATCTTTTTCTGAAATTTCAACTATTGATTTTGGCTTACCTGTTTCATCATCAATCGTTTTCCATTTTCCAATTACACTTTGAGCTGACATTGAACCTATTCCAAGAAACATTGTCATAAACATAAAAATTAGTCTTTTTTTCATAATTATTGTTTGTTATTTTTTACTAATATATAAATTTTTACTTTTCAATTTCAAAATTGTTGCATTTAAATCAAAACCTAACAAAAGAATCATACAATTGATCCAAATGTAAATCATCACTACCAAAAGTGTACCAATTGAACCATACAATTCATTATATTTAGCAAATCGTAAAACATAAACTCCAAAACCATAAGATGTTAAGGCTACCAAAATGGTTGTAAATACCGAACCATAAGATATAAATGCCATTGATTTTGTTTCCTTTGTACCAAATTTATACAA
This sequence comes from Paenimyroides tangerinum, assembly GCF_003865405.1. Lineage (GTDB taxonomy): Bacteria > Bacteroidota > Bacteroidia > Flavobacteriales > Flavobacteriaceae > Flavobacterium > Flavobacterium tangerinum. The sequence continues at coordinate 49,079 of NZ_RQVQ01000007.1, read as the reverse complement.
AATAGAAACAACTACTAAAATCATTGAAGTTACAAAAACTGAACGTGCAATATTCCCAAGCAATGGAATTTCAGTCACTTGCATCAAAATCTCTATAGTTAAATAAACCGCAACTGAAAATATCATAATCAAAGAAAGCAGAATCGACAAACTAACTGCAACAATATATTGACGAATAAAATTTCTTGAATTTGTAATATGATACGACGATTCAAAACCTCCAATTATCGCATTTACACCATTTGCCATTAAGAAAACCGACATAATAACACCGGTAGAAATCAAACTTTTGTAACTGTTATTCATAATATCAATCAGAATAAGTTCGATTGCTCCGTACGTATTTGGTGGAACGCTGTCTTCTACAAACTGAAGAAAATCTTGTTGAAAATTTTCTAACGGAATGTAAGGAATCAAGTTCAATATAAAAAGTGCAAACGGAAAAAGCGCCATAAAGAAACTAAACGCAATAGAACCAGCTCGATACGAAAATGCACCTCGCACGATTCCATAAATATAAAGTTCCAAAAGTTCATAAAGTGTCAAACCTTTTAAACCAGGAAGCTTAATATTTTTTGAAAATTCTACCAACTTATTAACAACTGGGATTTTCATTAGTTTTCTTTCTATTTTTGTTGACAATTTTATAGATTATATAGTTATAAAACCGCTTTTAAACTCAAATCCATATTATAAACCGAGTGAGTCAAAGCGCCCGAAGAAATAAAATCTACACCACAATTTGCATATTCACGAATAGTTTTCTCGTTAATATTTCCAGATGATTCAGCAAAACATTTTCCATTAATCATTGCCACAGCTTTTTTAGTATCTTCGAAATTAAAGTTATCAATTAAAATCTGATAAACACCATCATTTGCTAAAATCTCAGCAATTTCATTCAAATCACGAGCTTCAACAATAATTTTTAAATCTTTATTTTCATCCTTAAGATATTGCTTTGTTTTATTGATTGCTTGCGTAATTCCACCAGCAAAATCAATATGATTATCTTTCAACATAATCATATCATACAACGCAAATCTGTGATTTTCGCCACCACCAATCTTCACCGCCCATTTTTCAATCGCACGAATACCAGGAGTGGTTTTACGCGTATCTAAAATCTTAGCTTTAGTTCCTTCAACCAACTTCATAAATTCACTAGTTTTCGTAGCAATCGCACTCATACGTTGCATCGAATTCAAAACCACTCGTTCCGCTTTTAAAATCGATTGTGATTTTCCGGTAACATAAAATGCAATATCGCCATATTTCACTGGAGTTCCGTCTTCAATCAAAACTTCGACTTCCATATCAGAATCAACATAATTAAAAATCATTTTAGCAAATTCTACACCCGCCAAAATTCCATCTTCTTTAACCAAAAGCTTTGCTTTTCCCATCGCATCGGCCGGAATACAAGCCAACGAACTATGGTCGCCATCACCAACATCTTCGCGAATAGCATTTTCTATAATTAATTCTAATTCTTTATCAAATTGTTCTTTCGAAATCATTTCTATCTATTTTAAGGCTAAAATACAAAATGTTTTAAAAAAAGTAGATTTTTAGTGATTTCATTTGGGCAAATCCTTCCACTGCGTTTCAGGTCGGGCTGTACGCACTCGCTTTTCGCAAATCAAAAATTTGCAAAAGAGCTCAAACAAAGCTTCCATCCCTTTTGCGAGATTGTGCATTAAACTAAAAATACTACAAAAAAAGCTATTCAAAATGAATAGCTTATATTATATGTTTGTTTATAAAACTCCATTAAACTTAATTCCAATACTAAACCAACGTCCAGGCATTGGAACTGCACCTGCTTCGATATATGTTTTATCAAAAATATTTTGTGCATCAACGTAATAGTTAAACTTTTTATATTGATATGAAACACGTAAATCAGTCAAGAAATAATCTTTGTACGAAATGCGCTCATTATATCTATTTGCAATTAATGCTGACCAATTTGAATTAGACCATTGAATAATATTCACCAACTGATGACGAAAATTCTCAATCTTATATTTCGAAGAATTATCTTCTGCCAAACCTTCCATTTTTGGAGATAAATACGTGTAAGCTAATTTAAATTTCCAATCGTTTTTATCAGCTTTTAATCGATAATCAAAACTTGCATTAATTCCCGTTGTTCTTAAACTTCCAACGTTATTTGCTTGCCAAGGAACATCGGCAGAAAGTCGCGTCCAATCAATAAAATCATTTATATCACGATAAAAAACAATTGCTTTCGCTTTAAATTTTTCATCTTCAAACTTAAAACCACCTTCATATTGAATCGCTTTCTCTGAAATCAAATTTGAATTTCCAATATTTCCGGGACGTTGGTCTAAATACAAATCTGTAAACGAAGGAATTCTTTGACTTGTTCCAGCACTTGCTATAAATTTAAAATCGGGCTGAATCAAATAACTAAAATCCAAACCTGGGAAAACTTGCCATCCAAAAACCGAATTATAATTTGTGTAAGCTCCAATCGTAAAGTCAATGTTTTCTATTTCTTGTGTTCTAAATTCAGCATAAAATCCAAAATTCTCACGTTCGTGATTTCCTATATTACTCGAATTAATTTGCTCATATCGACCTTCAACTCCAAAACCAAATTCGCCATAATTCACCTGATAATTAGCGTTTAATTGTGCATTTAAACTATTTGAATAATGTTGACTTCTAGCAACATCCAACTTATGACGGAAATAACGATAATCATCATAATTATATCGGTAACCAATTTGCGGTAATAAAACAAAATTATCACTCAATCGATGTTTTGATTGAACAGCAAACATCACTGTTTGAACAATTTCTTTTGCTTCTTTATCACCCGGAGACGCATAAAATCCGTTTGCTCCAAAATTTGAATTGGTATAACCAGCTAACAAATTGAAATTATTATTATCGTTTGCTTGAAAATCTGCTTGATAAAAAACTTTATTGTTGTGATAAGCGGTATTGTAACGATATCCACTACCCGATTCGTGCGATCCAAATAATTGATGCTGAAATTTTTCTTTAGCCAAAGTAAAACCTAATTGAATGCCACGACCGTTGAATATTTCGTTGGTTTCTTCCTTATTTTTTTTAAAATTAGTACCAGCAAAAACATTTGCATAAAACGAATTATCAATAGGTCGCCTGGTAACAATATTAATTGCTCCGGTTAAACTATTAACTCCATAAATTCGGGCTGCAGGGCCTTTCAAAATTTCAATTCGTTCGATAGCTTCTGTTGGAATTGGAATGTTCAACGAATTATGAGCCGTTTGATGGTCAGAAATTCGAACTCCATTTAAAAGAATTAAAGTTTGCTCAAAACTTCCTCCGTCAATACTCACATCAGCTTGTGTTCCGAACGGTCCACGTTGACGAATATCAACACCAGAAACGTAAGTCAATAGTTCATTTATAGATTTTGCAGGTAAAACCTTAATTTCTTCAGCTGTAATTACACTAACATTTCTATTTTGTTCTGTAAACGGAATTGATATTCGATTGTTTTGAATAATCAATTCATCTAATGTATTTTCATTCTCTTGGGCTTGCATTACAAATGGTAAAAACAAAGCACATAAAATAGCTCTTTTCATAATTTGTATTTAACGTGATAAAACTATAAAAAAAACAATCAAATAAAACTTAGACTGATAATTTTACAAAAAACTCAAACAAATCCATTGACAATCGGTATATAATTCAATAAAACAAAAAAAGCCTAACTATAAAGTTAGACTTCTTAATATATTGTTCAAAAAAAATTAGTTAACTAAAGCTTCTTTAATTCTACGGAAAGCTTCAACTAAAACTTCTTCACTTGTTGCGTAAGATAAACGAATACAATTTGGATTTCCGAATGCATCACCAGTTACTGTTGCAACATTAGCATATTCTAATAAATACATAGATAAATCATTCGCATCTTTGATTTCATAACCATTCAACGTTATCCCGAAATAAGATGAAACATCAGGGAAAGCATAAAAAGCTCCTTCTGGAACATTCACTTTTAAACCAGGAATATCATTTATTAAACCGATAACTAAATCTCTACGTTTATGGAACGCATCAACCATATATTTAAGAACTTTTGGTTCTGCTTCTAATGCAGTAATTGTTGCACGTTGCGCAATAGAATTTGCACCACTTGTAACTTGACCTTGTAATTTTGTACAAGCTTTAGCAATAAATTCTGGAGCTCCTATATAACCAATTCTCCAACCTGTCATAGCAAATGCTTTTGCAACTCCGTTTACGGTAATTGTTCTTTCGAACATTCCAGGAATTGAAGCGATACTACAAAAAGTTCCAGAGAAATTGATGTGTTCATAGATTTCGTCAGAAACAACAAAAATATTTGGATATTTAGCTAAAACCTCAGCTAAAGCAGTTAATTCTTCTCTATTATAAACCGAACCTGAAGGATTACAAGGAGAACTGAACCACATCATTTTAGTTTTTGGAGTGATTGCAGCTTCTAATTGAGCTGGAGTCATTTTGAAATCAGATTCAACAGAAGTTGGAACTTCAATTGGATTACCTCCAGATAATTTAATAATTTCTGAATAACTTACCCAAAATGGAGCAGGTAAAATAACCTCATCACCTTCATTTAACATCGCTTGAGCAATATTATATAAAGATTGTTTTGCACCAGTCGAAACTACAATATTTGCAGGTTTATAATCTAAACCATTATCACGTTTGAATTTTAAAATAATTGCATCTTTCAATTCAGCATATCCTTCTACTGGGGTGTAAGTGCTGTAGTTTTCATCAATTGCTTTTTTTGCAGCTTCTTTGATAAAATCTGGTGTATTAAAATCAGGTTCACCTAAACTTAAACTGATAATATCTTTACCTAAAGCTTTTAATTCTCTTGCCTTAGCAGCCATTGCTAAAGTTTGCGATACAGATAAATTATTTATTCTGTCTGATAAATGGTTTGTAGTCATTTTATTAATTGTGTTTATGATTCAAAGGTAAATATAAAAGTGAATTAATTGAAGTGATAATTCTTAAATTAATGATATAAAACGTACTTTTGCATAAATTCAAATTTATGAAAGATATTTTACGTTATTTTCCTGATTTAACCGAAATTCAGGTAAAACAATTCGAAATGTTAGAGAATCTATATCAAGATTGGAATGCAAAAATCAATGTTATTTCAAGAAAAGATATCGATGAATTATATACAAAACACATTTTACACTCACTTGGAATTGCAAAAATTTTAGCATTTAAACCAGGAAGTACAGTTATGGATGTTGGTACCGGCGGAGGTTTCCCTGCTATTCCATTAGCTATTTTATTTCCAGAAACAAATTTTTACGCAATTGATGTTATTGCTAAAAAAATTAAAGTTGTTAATGAAGTTGCAACTGCAATTGGTTTAAAAAACTTGAAAGCGGAACAAAAACGTGCCGAATTAGTTAAAGAAGAATTTGATTTTATTGTAAGTAGAGCCGTTACAAATATGCCCGATTTTGTGAAATGGGTAAAAGGAAAAACGAAGAAGAAAAACAATCACGAGTTAGAGAATGGAATTCTTTATTTAAAAGGTGGTGATTTAACTGAAGAACTTCAAGATTTTCCGAAAGCAACACTTTATAATTTATCAGATATTTTCGACAACGAATTTTACGAAACAAAAAAAGTGGTTCATTTACCACTTAAATATAAAGTATAAGTCCTTAGTTACCTAAGGACTTTTTTATTTCTAAACGTTTTGATTTTCATTATAAAAATTTCTCAAAGCATCTTTTAAAAGCGGGTACTTAAATTCGAAACCCAAATTTAATAATTTATTAGCACTAATTTTTTGACTATCCGTTAATAGATGATGCATTTCACCTAGAAACATTTTCAAAACACCATTAGGAACTGCTGGCAAAATTATTTTTCGGTCTAATGTTCTACACAAAGTAGCTAAAAAATCTTTTTGTGTTTTTGGATAAGGTGAAACTGCGTTAACAACACCATTAACATCATTTCGTATTCCAAATTCAACAATACGTATTAAATCTTTTATATGAATCCAAGAATACCATTGATCACCAGTTCCAAATGTACTTCCTACATAATTTTTAATTGCTTTCGTAAATTTAGGTAAAGCCCCCTCCTTATCAGACAAAACCAAACCAAAACGTACAATTAATGTTTCGATACCTAAAGATTTAAATTTTTCATTTTCAGCTTCCCATTGTTTACAAACGGTACCTAAAAAATCTGAATTAAAATTAGTCTCTGCTTCTGATTGTAATTTTCTTACATCATTTTTATAGATACCTACTGCTGAAGCACTAATCACTTTCTTTACGGAATGATTATTTGTTTCTAGTAATTTATATAAAGCTTTTGAACTATTTATTCTACTTTCAAGAATTTCTTTTTTATTTTTTGAATTCCAACGACATCCAATTGATCTTCCTGAAAGATTTACAATATAATCAACTCCAGCTATACAATTAGCATCAACTTCAAGTTTTTCTGGATTCCAATAAAAACCTTTATAATTAACTGTTGATTCAATTTTAGCTCTGGATGTTGTTAAATAATGAATTTCGACGCCATTATTTAATAGATGTTCACATAAAGCTGAACCTATAAAACCTGTTGCTCCAGTAACTAAAACTTTCATGAATGTTTCACTTTTATGGTCCATTCAAAATTCATTTCCGATACTTGATCTCCGACTTCATCTTTTCCAATAGATTGCATCCAAAACTTCTGTCCTTCTCCAGTTTCAACAGCCTGATTAATTGCTTCTCTTACTTTTTTACCATCTATACAAGTAAAAGTTATCAGACCAGTTGCCTTTTTTGTATAACTTCCGTTATTATTAGCAACTAACATAGATATCTTTTGTTTAGACTTTTGAATCTGTAACATAACCAAAGCACCTGTACTCAACTCAGCAGCCATAGCTTGTACGGCGAAATACATCGATTTGAAGGGATTTTGATTAAACCATTTATGTTTAACTCTGACAATGCATTTATTCTCATCGATTGATGATACGCGAACACCAGACCAATAGGCCGAAGGCAATTTCGCAAATAAATACATATTTAATTTCGACGGTGTGAATTCCATATGTATAGTGTTTTTTTGGTGTGATAAAATTAAGCTTTTTTACAAATAAACAAAATAAATCGAACTTTTTTTTACAATCTAAAAAAAACGTTAATAAATAGTTAAAATTTAGTACTATGCAATACAAAATACCTTCTTTTGTTTATATCTTTGCTTAACAATAATAAAGATATATCTCTATAAAAATAAGTTCTATGAATATTGAAAATACAAAAGCTCAAATGCGTAAAGGTATTTTAGAATTTTGCATACTCTCTCTTTTAAAAGATAAAGATTGCTACACTTCTGAAATATTAGAAATGTTAAAAGATGCTAAATTGTTAGTAGTTGAAGGAACAATTTACCCACTACTAACCCGATTAAAAAATGATGATTTGTTAAGTTATCGCTGGGAAGAATCTACTTCGGGACCACCAAGAAAGTATTACAAATTAACAGAACAAGGAGAAAGCTTCTTGAAAGAATTAGCAACAACTTGGACTGAATTATCAAACGCTGTTAAATTAATAACCGAAAAACAACTAAACAATGAATAAGACTGTAACCATAAATATAGCTGGCTTATTTTTCCATATTGATGAAGATGCTTATGAAAAATTAAGCAATTACCTTGAAGCTATAAAGAATTCTTTAAATACAGATGGTAAAGATGAAATCATAAATGACATTGAAAGTCGAATTGCTGAGATTTTCAGTGAAAAAATAAATCCAAAAACAGGCGTAATCAGTATGATTGATGTAGATAACATCATTCAAATCATGGGACAACCAGAAGATTATCGTTTAGATGATGAGAGTGATTCACAAAATCAATCAACTCAAAATTCATCGAATGAAAATTATATAAAAAGACCTAGAAAATTATTCCGTGATGGTGAAAAAAGAGTTTTAGGTGGTGTTTTATCAGGACTTTCAAATTATTTTAATATTGACGTAGTTTGGATTCGTATCCTATTTATATTATTAGTTTTTGTTTATGGATCAAGTATTATCATTTATCCAATCCTTTGGCTTATCATTCCAAAAGCGAAAACGGTTTCAGATATTCTTGAAATGAAAGGCGAACCTGTAAACATCTCGAATATTGAAAAACAAGTTAGAGAAAATTTTGACCAGCTTGGAAACAATATTAGAAATATTGATACACAAAGATTTAAAAATGCAGGTACAAAATTGAGCGAAATAATTTTAAAAATAATTGGAATCGGCTGTATATTTATTGGAACAATGGGAATGATAGGTTCTTCAATTATGATTTTTGTATTTAATAGAATATCATATTTAAATATTGAGAACTTTCCCTTTGAAGAGGTTACGAATTTAGGCTATCCTTCATGGATGATATTATTATCACTATTTTTAATAGCTTTTATACCTTCATTAATAATATTTATAACTGGCCTAAGCTGCCTATATAAAAACATAAAATACGTTGGATTGATTACAATTTTACTAGGAATTATTTGGGGTGCTGCAATTTTTTGCTTTTCAATTATAATGATTGAAGTAGAAACAAAAAATGATTCATTCAACAAATTCATAAACGATAACAAAAGAGTCACCGTCGTAAAAAAATCTTTAGATCATATAAAAAATGACACCATAAATATTGACTTTGTTCGTGATCCTAGATTTTATGGAATAAATGACACCTTGAATATTGAAAAAGCTTATATTGAAGATAATGATGTTGAATTTGAAATAAAATCAACTACAAATAAAGATGGATATTTTGAAATCATTACAGAAGCAGCATATTCGAAAAATGCATCGTTGGTAATTAATAATTATTCAAGTAAAACTTCGGTTACAGAAACTCCAACAATACTTGAATATTATTCAAAAATTGACAACAATAATATTGAGCTTGCAAATGCAATTTTGACAGAAAAAAATAATTCTGAAAAATACAACAACAATGTTAAAATTGTATTATATTTACCTAGTTCTAAAACAGTTAGAATAAACAACACCAACGATATTGATTTTGACTACAACAACAATATTCAAAGTGGAATTAACTATTATAAACTAACAGATGAAAGCTTAACTTGCATCAGTTGCAACTAATAAAATAACCTTAAAAAATATAGATTATGATACTATTAAACTTAATCAAAATGATCATTGATTTCTTTATAGGTTTGATTTCAATATTATTTTAAAATAAAAAAAAGAGAACTTTTAAAGTTCTCTTTTTTTATAAAACTTAATTACTTAAGCTTTTCTCTTTGCTGCTTTTTCTTGCATTAAGTCTCTAGCTCCACCGATTGCCCAGTAAAAAACGAAACCAACTAAGAAAAACATTAACCAGAATCCCATTGTTAAAATGCCCATTCCGATTAAGAAAGCAATGTACTGTTGAAACTCAAACATGTCTTCCGGAATTTTTTGTATACCCTTCAAAGATACATCAACAATTACAATCTACCAAAAAATATTTCATTAAACTAAAAAAAGTAAAAACTTCTCTATTTCTAAAGAAGCTTTTACTTTTTTTACTACATAACCATTGCTTGCTTATCTTCGGTTATATTAGATGTATCATAACCTGCAAATTTTTTAAAATAGTGTTTGATATTTGTACCATAACCATCACTAAAACTTACAGAACCATTGGATCTTAAAAAATCTTGAACAGAACCAGCTCCACCTAAATGAGCCGCAGCTAAAATTCCAGATTCAGTAATTAAAACACCACCTATTCTTTTACCTTGAAACTTAGAAATTTCTTTTCTTAAAATCCATTTATTAATTTGTAATAAAGCTACAAATGCTTTTTCTTGCATCGCAGGATTACCAAGAAATTCTTTTGCATCATTTATACCAATTGACCTTAAAGCCGCTTTCCCGAATTGATATTTCCCCATATATCCATAAGAATTTACAATATCATATTCACCAGCAGATTCTCTTTCTGCAAGAGCTTCTTTAAACTCAATAAAAGATTTACTTTTTGTTATTGGAGTTACTTTGTAATTATCGGCAAGTAATTTTTCTTCAACCTCATTTTCTGTAGGAACGTGGTACGTTATATTTTCCTTCGCAGTAGTTAAAAAATTAGATATCGATTTGGTTTCATACTTTTTAAAAGCTGAAAAAACTAGAACTATCAAAGTAATAATTCCAATAAAATAAGAACATTTTTTTATCATCAAATTTGTTTTCTCAAGCGCTGTCACCCCTTGATATTAGCAGTGCAAATTTACGACTTAAAAACAAAAAGAAACTTAAAAACGACTCTTTAACTCATTTTTTAACACAAATCACAACTCAATTAGCTGACAATAAGTAATTTAAAAATATTTAAAATTATTACTTTTTCCTTGTTTTTAATATAATTTTTAGTTAAATTATTGCTCCTCAGAAATAAAATAAGTTTTAAAACGTCATATTTCAAAAAAAATAGCACCTAAAAAAGATGCTATTTAATTTATTGAATATTATTCTTATCTAACCAAGCTGAATATTTATCTCTATTCACATTATGTTGAGCTAAATTCTCTGCAAATTCATGATATCCCATTCTTTCAACACTTGCACAGAAGAAAATATAATTATGTTTCTCTGGATTCAAAACTGCATCAACCGAGCTAATATCTGGCATTGCGATAGGCCCAGGAGGCAAATCTTTATACATATATGTATTATAAGGAGAATCTAACTTTAAATCTTTAAGATAAACACGCTTTATAATTTGATCAAAATCATTTGAAAGTAATTTTTTTGAATAAACTACAGTTGGATCTGCTTGTAACAACATTCCTTTTTCTAAACGATTTAAATAAGCACCGGCAACTTTTGGACGTTCATCAACTTTTGCAGTTTCCTTTTGAACAATTGAAGCTAATGTTATAACTTCAGTTGGAGTTAAACCAAGTTTTTCAGCTTTTGTTCTACGTTCTTCATTCCAAAAACGAGTATATTCTTTATGCATTTGATTTCTAACTTTTAATGGAGTTGTGTTCCAATAAAATTCGTAAGTATTCGGAATAAACATAGAAAGAACATCTTCCTTAGTGAAATTATTTTCTTCTAAAAATTCTGGTTCTAAGAAAACATTCATCAAAGCAATTGAATCTGGTTCGATTTGAAAAGAAATTCTCGAAACCAATTTCTCAATCGTTTCTTGATTATTAAAAGTTAATTTAACAGGAACGTTGTATTTCAATGCTTGAATTAAATCATAATTAGACATCCCTTTTTTTAATAAAAAACGACCTGGAATGTAACTCTGTTCAAAACTTACTTGTTGAAAAACCGCATCTAATTGATCGAAATCTTTTACATAAGGAGTTAATATTTTTTTAATATCTTCATGCGTACTATTCGTTGGAATAGTTATATAAACTTCTCTTTCATTAAAAGAAGTATTAGACACAAACGTTTTGTTATAAAGTTTATAACCATAAATTAATAATCCAGACATTACAATTACAAGCAGAATGGATACAAGATTTTTAAGTTTCATTAATTTGATTTTATTAATTGATATAAAGCTTCATCTTTTCTTAGATTTCCCACTTTATTCCAAGCTTTTTTAATACCGATTTTTTCGAATCCAAAATTAGAAAAAAGCTTGATACTTGCCGAATTATCTGTGCTAATATTAACATAAATTTGATGCACATTCAAATACTCAAAAACATAGTTTACTAACAAGCTAACCGCTTCATTACCAAATCCTAATTTTCGATTTTCAACAGCAGAAATTACAATCCCCATTCCAACACGTTCGTTTTTTGGGTCAAAATCAAATAAATCAATCAAACCAATCTGCAAATTTGTTTCTTTACAAACAATTACCAATCGCAATTGCTTGGCTTCATAAATATCTAAATGAGAATTTTCTAAATATTGTTTGATTAAAAATTTACTGTAAGGCGTTTGCGTATGCGAAACTTCCCAAAGTGATTCGTCATTTTCTATTTGATATATAAAATCTAAATCTTCGGGTTCTAAAGCACGTAAATAGCAACTATTTCCAATTAATGTTTTCATTATAAAACAACCGTTATATCACTTTCAAAAACTTTTTTTGCTGGTCCAGATAATATTACATTTTCATAAATTCCTACTTCATTTTTATCAAACGAAACAACTAACATTCCACCCGGAACTTCAATCTGGATAGCATTCTTATTTGTAATTTTATTTTCAAACATTGCAATCGCAACCGCAGTAGCTCCCGTTCCACACGAAAAAGTTTCATCTTCTACTCCACGTTCATACGTTCGAACTTTGAAATAATCGTCTGAAATTTTTTCGACAAAATTTACATTTGTACCACCCGGAGCATACAAATCCGAATAACGAATTTCTTTACCTTTATTATATATGTCACAATTTTTCACATCAGTAACCATTTCTATGTGATGAGGCGAACCCGTATTTAAAAAAGTAAAATTTTCATTAACAGAAACTTCATTTACATCAATCATTTGTAAAGAAATAATTTCATCAGAAATCTTTGCGTAATGCAAACCATCAATCGCAATAAAAGAACATGTATCAGAAATCATGTTTAATTGTTTCGCAAAAGCAACCAAACAACGACCACCATTTCCGCACATTGTACTTTCATTACCATCAGAATTGTAATAAACCATTTTGAAGTCGGTTTCAGCATCGTTCTCGATTAAGATTAAGCCATCGCCACCAATTCCAAAACGTCGGTCACACAAAAAAGCAACAAGTTTGGTGTTTTCTTTCGGAAAAGATAAATCACGATTATCGATCATTACAAAATCGTTTCCAGTTCCTTGATATTTAGAAAAATGTAAATTATATGTCATTTCAGTATTTAATTGAAACACAAATTTAGTAATATTTAATGAGCCGTTAAAGATTGTTAACAATAGTTAAACCGTTTTTAAGATTTATGTGTATTCCGTAATTTTAATCCTAATTTTAAAAACAATACACATTTTATGAAAAACATATCAACTATTTTCTTCACTTCTTTGTTAAGCGTTATCTTCACGATAATCACTTATAAACTTTTGATAGAAAATGATTTTTTGAGATTAGAAAACACAAAAGTGATTTCAGATTCTACAAAAAACACATCAAGATACGAAGCTCCCAATTTAACCGTTGCTGCAAATAAAACCATAAATCATGTAGTTCACGTAAAAAACGTTTCTTACAAGACAAGTTCTAGAAATTCTATTTTTGATTTTATTTATGGATACGAAGGAAACCGTCAAATGCAACCACAAATCGGAACCGGTTCTGGAGTTATTATATCAGAAGATGGCTACATCGTTACAAACAATCACGTTATTCAAGGCGCAAATCAATTGGAAATTACTTTAAATGACAATCGTTCATTTGAAGCAACTTTGATTGGAACCGACCCGAAAACAGATATTGCCCTTTTAAAAATTGATGTTCCAGAAAAACTTTCTTATGCAACTTTTGCAGATTCAGATTCAATTGAAGTTGGTGAATGGGTTTTGGCTGTAGGAAATCCGTATAATTTAACTTCGACAGTTACCGCAGGAATTATTTCAGCAAAAGCAAGAAATCTTTCTGAAGATGGAATTCAATCATTTATTCAAACGGATGCTGCAGTAAATCCTGGAAATTCAGGTGGCGCATTGGTTAATACAAAAGGTGAATTAATCGGAATCAATACTTTAATTTCATCGTCAACGGGTTCTTATGTTGGTTATTCATTTGCGGTTCCTTCAAATATGGCTAAAAAAATCATCGAAGATTTATTAGAATTCGGAAATGTACAACAAGGAGTTTTGGGTGTTCAAGGTTATGAACTAAACAAACAAATCGCAAATGCAAAGAATATTGATTTAACACAAGGATTTTATATCGAAGAAATAAATGCAAATTCTGGCGCGGCAAATGCAAATATTCAAAAAGGCGATGTAATCACAAAAATTGATAATAAACCTATTAAAAATTTCTTAGAATTAAACGCTGCAATTGCAACAAAAAGACCGAACGATAAAGTCAAAGTAACTTTAGTTAGAAACAATAATCAGCAAGACGTTTTGGTACAGCTTTCGAAAAAAGAAATCCAAAACATTTCATTTAACGGTTTTGAACTTGAAAACTTAACCGAAAATGAAAAGCAAGCTTTAAGAATAAATTATGGTGTGAAAATTAAAAACATATCAAATCCAAATTATAAACCTTATGCAAATGAACTAAAAAATGCCATCATACTTTCAATCAACGGTCAAAAAATAGAAAATACAGAAATGGCAAATGAGGTTATTTCAAGAATAAATAATAAATCGAACATTCGATTAGATTTATTATCAAGAAATGGAGAACGCTTAAGAATTGTTTTGTAAAAGCAAGAAAATATTAAATCTTATTTATTTTATACTATGTATATATCATAAATTTTAATATTTTTGCACGACTTAAAATAACAACACAATTACTTTATGGAAAATAACGAATTATACGAAAAGGAATTAGCTTTCCAAGCTGACAGAAGAAAAGCTTGCGTTGAATTCATTAAAATCGTGAACGATTTATGGTACGATAAATCTATTGAATTAGTACTTTTTAGAAATCAATTAATCGACAGAAGTGTAAGCGATATTATTAACTACCATGAATACGCTGCAAAATTCGTTGAAAAACCAATTAATGTTTTTGATACAGTTGAAATTGCTCGTGCAATCTTAACTACAGATTTACCACCTGCTCGTATTGATATCGGAAAATTAACTTACGAATATCATTTAGAGGATGACAAATACAATGATGCAAAAGCATTTGTAGTTGCAAAATTAAAAGACGCTAAAGATACAACTGAAATCAAACCTAAAGACGTAGTTTTATATGGTTTTGGTCGTATTGGACGTTTAGTTGCTAGAGAATTGATTTCAAAAGCAGGAAAAGGACAGCAATTACGTTTAAAAGCTGTTGTAACTCGTGATAAAAACACAGCTGAATCATTAGAGAAACGCGCTTCTTTATTACGTTATGATTCAATTCACGGAGATTTCGAAGGTTCAGTTACTGCTGACATCGAAAACGAAGCTTTAATCATCAATGGAACAAGCGTTAAAATGATTTCTGCTGCTCAACCAGAAGATATCGATTATACAAAATACGGAATCAATGATGCTTTAGTTATTGACAACACTGGAGTTTTCAAAGACGAAGCTGCTTTATCTCGCCACTTAAAATCAGTTGGTGCAACTAAAGTATTACTAACTGCTCCAGGAAAAGGAGTACCAAACATCGTTTATGGTGTAAATCATAATGAATATGATGTTGACGCAACTCCAATTTGGTCTGCTGCATCTTGTACAACAAACGCAATCACTCCAGTTTTAGCAGTTGTTGAAGAAGAATTAGGTGTTGTAAAAGGGCATTTAGAAACGATTCACGCTTATACAAACGACCAAAATTTAGTTGATAACATGCACAAAAAATACCGTCGTGGTAGAGCTGCTGCATTAAACATGGTTATCACTGAAACAGGAGCTGGAAGTGCAGTTGCAAAAGCGTTACCTTCTTTAGCTGGAAAATTAACTTCGAATGCGATTCGTGTTCCTGTACCAAACGGTTCATTAGTGGTTTTAAATTTAGAAGTTGGTAGAGAAACTTCAGTTGAAGAAATCAACCAAATCATGAAAAAACACTCATTACAAGGTGAACTTGTTGAGCAAATCAAATATTCAATCAATAACGAATTAGTATCTTCAGATATCGTTGGAACTTCTACTCCATCAATCTATGACAGCCACGCAACTTTGGTTTCTAAAGATGGAAAAAGTATCGTCCTTTACATTTGGTACGATAACGAATATGGATATTCGCACCAAGTAATTCGTTTAGCAAAACACATTGCAAAAGTTAGACGTTACGTTTACTATTAGTAGGTTAGAAATAACTGAATCTCATAAAATAACCTCGATTTTTTCGAGGTTATTTTTTTTATAAATTTTAAATCAACCTTTAAAAATTAGAAATATTTTTATTCTTTAATAAACTTAATATTTTCCGTTTGATTATCTTTTGAAATCTGTAAAATATAATTTCCTTTTGCTAAATACTGAATATCAATTTGAGTTCCGTTTTCGGTTGATTGATATTTTGGTAAGATTCGTTTTCCTAACATATCAAAAATCTCAATTTTATCAAAATCAGAAACCGAAATATTCAGAAAATCTGAACTTGGATTTGGATAAATTTTCGATAATTCTCCGTTAAATGATTTTGTATTTGCAGTAGCATTATTATAATAAAAAGCTTTGTTTCCGTTTGCTCCTATTAACGTTAATTGCAACAAATCATTTTCGGATGTAATCGTATATTGAAAATCAAATTCCATATTATTCCAAAAAACATGCGTATTTAAAGTTGCGAAAAAGATTTCTAAATCGAGATTTGGACACATCATTGCCGTGACTGCAAATTGTGAAATATGTAATGTGTTTTCATTTAAAAACGCATAAAAACCACCTGCTCCATTCATACATTGACCTTGAGAAAAACTAATATTTCCGTCGTTTTGAAAATGTTGAAAAGAAGAATATTCAGTTGATTCTTCAAATGGTGGAAAAATCATTTCATCATCTACTTCAATTTTAGCTAAAAACCAAACAGTATTAATTAAAGTTTGCTGATTGGTTTGTGCATAAGTTCCAAAAGAGCTTATTAATGCAAAGAGAATAAATATTTTTTTCATAACAATTTTCATTTAATTCTCTAAAATACAAAAAAAGCAAACATTATAAAATCAAATGTTTGCTTTGCTATATTATTCTTTAATAAATTTTAAACCTTCTGTTGTATTGCCTTTTGAAATCTGTAAAATATAATTTCCTTTTGCTAAATACTGAATATCAATTTGAGTTCCGTTTTCGGTTGATTGATATTTTGGCAAAATTCGTTTACCTAACATATCAAAAATTTCAATTTTATCGAAATCAGAAACCGAAATATTCAGAAAATCTGAACTTGGATTTGGATATAAATTAATTTGTTCCTTAATAAAAGATTCGTTGGACAAACTAGTTATAGAAATTTCTTTGGTTTTAGTGTAAGACTTTCCGCAAACAGTTAATGTCAAGGAAACATTATAACTTCCAGCATTAGTAAAATTATGTGTTGGATTTTGCTGATTAGAAGTAGAACCATTACCAAAATTCCAAACAATATTTGTAGCATTTGCAGTTGTATTATTAAATTGATAATTAGTTCCTGAAATCAAATTCGAATTAAAGTTTGCAAAATTATCATTTAAATCAACAAAATAATTTTCTAAATTATTAAACACAACATTTTTTACCGCATTTTTTATTGTAGTTGCTGTAGCCGTATTTAATGTAGAATTAAAAGTTATTAATGTTGGATCTTTTCTATAAATAACGGTATAAAAAGTATAAGCAGCCGCCATTGAACCCGCTAAAGACGGATGCGAGTTATCTGAATCATACAATTCTATCGTAGGATGATTTTCTCTGATATATCGCCAAACTTGAGAAACTGGCGAAATTACACCTTTGTTTGTTTCTGCCATGGTACGATAACGTTGCTGCAACAAATTATCCATTACTTCATACGTACATTGACCGTTTTGACAAATTTGTGGATCTCCGTTTTTCTTTCCCCAAGTTGTATAAAACAACGGAACTGAACACGCATAATTTTGTTTGATAAGATTAGTTATCTGAATTGCATACGGAAAAACATTATTATTTACATAATTAATTGGAAAGGCAGGTCTTTGACTTTGATCTTGTAAAACCACATAATCCCATTGATTACCGTTGATTTTTGTTAAACTTGTCTGATTTGTTGCATGTTGTTGCAAACTGTATCCTCCAATTAGATTGCTATCATGAATTAAAACATCATTAGTTGAAGTAGCAGATTGAGCAACTAAACTCGGCAAATTATTATATTGTGTATAACTATTACCTAAGAATAAAACTTTTTTTGTTGTTTGTGCATTAACTAATAAAGCACCAAACAACAAGAATAAAAAGTATTTATTTTTCATTAAAACTGAATTAAAGATTAATAAAAGTTATTATTTTAAACGATTTTGTGAATATATTATTTTTTTTCTGATATTGGAATTTAAAATTTAATTTTGAATAAAAAATTAAAATGAAATTTAATATTGAAGAAACTCAAATTCTGATTCAAATTCTAAAATACAATCTTAATAACACAAGTTTGATTGAATCAAACAAAGAAATCACGTATCAAACTTTGTTAGAAAAACTAGAAAACGGAGAATATATAAAAGGACGATTATTGAATTTTCTATATATTGAAATTATTTCTTCTGAATTAAAACATGAATTTTTAAACGAAAGAAAATTGGAAGAGATTGTAAAGAAAATAAAATTTAAAGCAACTCCGAGATAAACAAAAAAGCCAGCTGAAATAAATCAACTGGCTTAAATTTTAATATAAATATCTTATTTCAATTCCTTAATAAACAAAGCGTTTATCTCATTAAAATCATTAACTAAAACACTTGCTCCTTCTAAATTTTGAAGTTTTGAATTTTCGCTATTATAACCCAAACAATAAATTCCGGCTCCAACAGCAGCTTTTACTCCGTTTGTACTATCTTCAATTACGATACATTCTTCTTTTGAATTTTTAGACAAAGAAGCTGCATGAATAAAAATAGTTGGATCTGGTTTTGATTTTGGAAAATCTTCTCCACTTACTTTATGTGAGAAAAAATCATTCAATTTAAAACGATTAAACACACGTTCAATTGTTCCTTTTGAAGCTGATGAAGCTAAAATTAATTCGATTTCGTTTTTATGTAAATCAACAATTAAATCATAAACTCCAGAAATTAATTCTAAATCTGGTTTAGTGTCAAATGCATCATTGAATAAACTACGTTTTCTAAGAATCAAATCTTCAACTTCTTGATTCAATTGAAATTGATCTTTAAGTTTTTGAAAAACATTTCTAGTAGAATTTCCTGTAAACGTAGCATAAAGCTCTTCAGAAACATCAATTCCTAATTCTTGGAAATGTTTAAAATAGGCATATTTATGAACTGGTTCCGTATCAACGATTACACCATCCATATCGAAAATTACCGTTTTAATCATGAGTTGTATTGTTTGTGCAAAATTAAACTTTATGTGATTGAAAAAAAAATATTATTAGATTCAATATCAAATCAAATAACTTTAAATTAACATAATAATGATTTATCTTTGCTGACTGATTTAACAAGAATGAGATTACATAGAAATTTAGTATTTACCGTTATCGATTCGCTTATGGCGATTTTTAACGAAGGAGAATATGCAGATAAAGTAGTTGCTCGCGCACTAAAAAAAGATAAAAGATGGGGAAGCAGCGATAGAAAATTCGTTGCAGAAACGATATATGAAATGGTTCGTTGGAAAAGACTTTATGCAGAAATTGCAGAAGTAAAAGACAATTATGACCGAGATGACATTTGGAAGATGTTTGCTGTTTGGGCAGTTTTGAGAGGAATTAAATTACCTGATTGGAAATATTTTGAAGGAACTCCTGAAAGAAAAATCAAAGGACGTTTTGACGAATTATCTAAGAATAGAAGAGTCAAAGAATCTATCCCTGATTGGATGGACGAATTGGGTGAAAAAGAATTAGGATCAGAAATATGGTCACAAGAATTAAAAGCTCAAAACCAGCAAGCAAAGGTTGTTTTACGTGTGAATCGTTTAAAAACAACTAAAGAAAAACTTCGTGCGCAATTGATGGATTTGAATATTGAAACGGATTTCCACAATGATTACGAAGATGCTTTAATCTTACGTGAACGTGCAAATGTTTTCATGACCGATTTATTCAAAGAAGGTTTGTTTGAAGTTCAAGATGCTTCTTCTCAAAAAGTTGCTTTCTTTTTAGATGTAAAACCAGGAATGCGCGTGGTTGATGCTTGTGCTGGAGCTGGAGGAAAAACGTTACACATTGCATCTTTGATGGAAAACAAAGGTCAAATTATTGCGATGGATTTATACGAAAGTAAACAACGTCAGCTTAAAATTAGAGCAAAACGTAATGCTGCTTTCAATATTGAATATCGAATTATTGACACTACAAAAGTGATTAAAAAATTACATGACAAAGCTGATCGTGTATTGATTGACGCACCTTGTAGCGGTTTAGGTGTTTTGAAAAGAAACCCAGATAGCAAATGGAAATTGCAACCAGAATTTATCGACAACATCAAAAAAACCCAAGAGGAAGTTTTAGCAAACTATTCTAAAATGGTAAAAGTTGGCGGAAAATTGGTTTATGCAACTTGCTCTGTTTTACCTTCTGAAAATCAAGAACAAATAGAAAAATTCTTAAAAACAGAATTTGGTCAAAATTTCGAATTTATAAAAGATGAAAAAGTATTAGCTAAAGATTCTGGATTTGACGGTTTCTACATGGCTTTACTAGAAAGAAAGAAATAAAAAATTGTTACTATGAAAAAAATTATCTCTGGATTTACATTATTTTTCGCTTCAATTGTAGGTTTCGCTCAACCTCAAGCTTATTATAATGGAATTGATTTTGAATTAAATGGTCAACCTTTAAAAAATGCTTTAGCAGCAAAAATCACAAGTACGCATGTCGATCAGATTAGTTACGAACAAGTTTGGACAGCGCTTAAAGTAACAGATTTAAATCCTACAAACTCAAATCAAGTCATGTTGATTTATGGACATACGGGAGTTACTTCTGGCAAATATTCTCGAGTTCGTGCAAAAAACGACAATGGGGGTTCAAACGGAGATTGGAATAGAGAACACGTTTATGCAAGATCTCTTGGGACACCAAATTTAGAGCAATCAGCAGCAAATTCAGATGCACATCATTTAAGATCTTCAGATGTTCAATTAAATGGTGATAGAGGTAATAAAAAATTTGCATCAGGTTCTGGAAATTCTGGAAGCTCTGGTTCAAATTGGTATCCAGGTGATGAATGGAAAGGCGATGTTGCGCGTATGATGATGTATATGTATTTAAGATACCCAACTCAATGTATTCCAACAAATGTTGCTGTCGGAACAGTTTCAAGCTCTTTCGATCAAATGATTGGTTTATTTTTGCAATGGAATGTAGAAGATCCTGTTTCTCAAATTGAAATTCAAAGAAATACTTATTTAGGTAACGCATCAAATAGTGCTGGTCAAGGAAATAGAAATCCATTTATTGACAATCCATATTTGGCAACTAAAATTTGGGGCGGACCTGTTGCTGAAGAAAAATGGGGACTTCTTTTATCTAATGATGATTTCAACAAAATTGAATTTGGAATTTATCCAAACCCAACTTCTGAAAACAAAGTTTATGTTCAAACTTCTGAAATAGTTAATACAATTACAATTCATTCAATTGATGGAAAATTAATTCAACAAATTACGAATCCTCAATTTGAAAACAATGAATTTGAAATTAACAATTTAAATACAGGTTTTTATATTATCACACTTAAATCTGATAACAAATCAACTGCTAAAAAGTTGATTGTAAAATAAAAAAAAATCCGTTTCGAATTCGAAACGGATTTTTTTATAATTCAACTAATTCTCTTTCCCAAATTAGCTTTTTTACTCCATCAATTTGCTTATATTTTTTTGTCCAAATGCAATCTTCATTGTATTCATATTCATAAAAATCAACTTCATTTTTTAATTCTCCACCAATAATTACAATAGGATAAACTCTTTCAGGCATTGAACTTCTATTTATTTGAATCGTATTTTTACAATCATCATAAATATAATTTTCTATATCAACTTGAGATTTATCTTTAATGAAAGTCGTTTTCTCTAAACGAATTAAATCTCCTAAATCATTATAAAAATACTTTTCAGACCAACCTTTTTTACCCTTACTTTCTTCAAACTCTTTTGAAAAACTTTTCGTTAATCTATTTGCATTATCATAAAAATATTTTGTTTCCTTATCTTCAATTTTCAAACCTAAATCGTTATATTTTAGATTGTATTCCACAAATTGATTTTCCAAATTGGATATATTATTAAGACGTTCTAAATTTTGATTTTTATCGAAAGTAAGTTCATATTCTGCACGTAATTCTGTTCCATAATACGTTTTCAATTTATCAATTGTTCCATCATTCAAATCATAAATATATTTCCATCCATTTCCGTTTTGATAAGGTTTTGATTTTATAATAGATTTATATTTAGTCCAATTCGGTTTTTTTTCTAATTCAAAAATCTGTGCACTCATAAAGCTTGACAAGCAAAAGAAGGTTGCTAAGTAAATAAAGTTTTTCATAATTTGATTTTTAATGGTTGGAAAATATTAATGAAAAAATTAACAAAAATCGTTCCATTTAAAAAAGCAAAAATCCGCTTCATTAACGAAACGGATTTTCAAGGGATTTGTTTGTTGTAAACTTTGCAATAAAAATTCAAAAAAAATTATATAAAATGTGACAAAACTAAAGATAAATACAACTAAGATTTCATCTTAATAGTGAGTACTCCAAAACGTTGCTTATCTCTCCATAAAACCTTAGGATTTAAAACTAAATTTAAACTATATAAAAAAGCAAACGATAAATACACAATTAGCACAACTAAAGATGCTATTGTTGGAAAATTATTACGAATATTCCAATTTAGAAGTGCAATTCCACCAATCAGAAAGTGAGTTAAGTTACCCATATAAATAGCTCTTCCGTAAATTCCTCCAATTAAAATAGTCCTTGATACCCAATTTGCAACCGAAAATCCTAAAAATAAACCTCCTAGAATTTGAATCATAAGAATCGAATAATCCTTTACAGGAACTTCGAATAATTTCAACGATAAATCTGGAATCAATATGCAAAAGAATGCTATTACTCCTAAAAAAACACTACTAACTGATTGTATAAATTTTGTATTCATAATGTAAATGTTTTAGATATATTATTTAAAAAGAATTTAATAACCTTAATAACATTCGCAATTTATAATTCATTACAGAAAAAAATGTAAGGGTAAACCCTGAAATTCAATATTTTAACATTCACATATTCTTGTAAAAATTTTTCAAACAAAAAAAAGAAGCTTTAAAACTAAAACTTCCTTTATATAATTGACATTTACACAATGTTTCAAATTTGTTTTTTAAAATTTAGAAATTAATTCTTTAATTAATTTTCTCAGCTTAGGTTCTGCAGCATTTACAGCAGCTAAAACTTCGTTATGATTGACACTTTTTATAGATTCTTCGTTACCCATATCTGAAATTACAGAAACACCAAAACAATCCATATTCATATGTTTTGCAACAATAACCTCAGGAACGGTTGACATTCCAACACAATCTGCACCAACATTATAAATCATTTTATACTCAGCTAAAGTTTCAAAAGTTGGTCCGCTTAAACCGTAATAAATTCCGTTTTGAACTTTGATATTTAATTCCTTAGCAAGTTCATTCGCTTTCTCAAGTAGCTCAAAATTATAAGGTTCACTCATATTCAAGAATCGAGGTCCAAAACGTTCATCGTTAATTCCGCGTAATGGATGTTCAGGAAACATATTAATATGATCTTTTATCAGCATAATATCACCTACTTCAAAATTTGGATTTACTCCGCCCGAAGCGTTTGAAACAATAAGTGTTTGAACACCTAAAAATTTCATTACACGAATTGGAAAAGTAACCTGTTTCATATCATAACCTTCATAATAATGAAAGCGTCCTTGCATCGCAACTACTTGCTTTCCTCCTATTTTTCCAAATATCAAATTTCCTTTATGTCCTTGAACCGTTGAAACGGGAAAATTTAAAATATCTGAATACGGAATAATAGTTTCGACTTCCATATCATCAACTAAATTTCCTAATCCAGAACCTAAAACAATTCCAATAGTTGGTTTATTTTGAATTTTCTGCTGAATGAACGCAACGGTTTCTTGTACTTTTTCCCACATAATCTAAAATTTTTGAGTCAAAAGATGAAGCGTTATTTAAGAAATGTGTTTCAATTGGCAAATAAAACAATTGCGCATCGGGTAACTTTCCTTGTAAACGCATAAAATCTTTCTCTGTTGTTATGATTTTACTACCTTGAGCTTTTTCCAAAATTAATGCAATATCTTTTTCAGAAAAATGATGATGATCAGGAAAAGTTACGAAATTATTCTTTACAACCTTTAAATGTCGATAAAAATATTCCGGCTTAGCTATTCCTGCTACAGCAATAAATGAATCATTTTCTAATTCAGAAACTTTAAGATTTATCAATCCGTTTGTTACATTTTCATTATATGAAATGGTAGTAAAATAAACATCTTGATTGGGTTTTACATTTAATTTCTGTATGATTCTATTTTGCTTTTCAACACTTAAATCATTTGGACATTTCGTAACCAAAATTACATCAGCACGAAGCGCACCCGATTTAAACTCTCGTAAATTTCCTGCTGGTAAAACCAAATCATCAACATACAATTCATCATATTTTGTAAGTAAAACATAGAAACCGGCTTTGATGTGACGATGCTGAAAGGCATCATCTAAAAGTATAACTTCTGTTTCTGGTAAACGCTTTAAAATTTGTTGAACTCCGTGAACGCGTTTTGCATCAACAGCAACGTGAATATTTTTAAATTTAGAGAAATATTGAAAAGGTTCATCACCAATATCTTCCATTTTTGTAGAATCAGCTGCTAAATAAAAACCTTCTGATTTTCGTTTATAGCCACGACTCAAAGTAACAGTTTTAAATTTATCGCTTAATAAACGAACTAAATATTCAATTTGTGGTGTTTTTCCAGTTCCTCCAACGCTTAAATTTCCAACGCAAATTATTGGCAAATCAAATGTTTCTTGTTTTTTCCAACCAAAATCAAACATATAATTACGTATAGCAGCTATACCACCATAAATAAGTGAAAACGGAAATAATATTTTTCGAAGCCTTTTCATAGCACGAAAATAGCTATTTTTTCTATCTTTGAAACTATAATTCGAAATCAAAATGCTATGAAAATTTCAAATGTCATTCAACTTTTAGAAGATTTAACTCCACTTGCTTACGCCGAAGATTTTGACAATGTAGGCTTATTAGTAGGAAATAAAAATAACGATTGCACCGGAATTTTAGTTTGTCACGATGCACTTGAAGAAGTGATTGACGAAGCTGTAGCAAAAAATTGTAATTTGGTTGTTTGCTTCCATCCTATTTTATTTTCGGGATTGAAAAAAATTACAGGCAAAAATTATGTAGAACGTTCGGTTATTAAAGCTATTAAAAATGACATTGCCATATTTGCAATTCATACTGCTTTAGATAATCATCGTGAAGGCGTAAATCAGATTTTCTGTGATACATTGGGATTAATCAATTCTAAAATTTTAATTCCTAAACAAAATTTTATTTATAAATTGACTACTTATGTTCCAAAAAACGCAGCAAAAGAAGTTCAAAATGCTTTGTTTAAAGTTGGTGCTGGTTCAATTGGAAATTATGATGAATGTAGTTTTTCTTCAAATGGAATTGGTTCTTTTAAAGGGAATCAATACAGCGAACCCGTTATCGGAAAGCCACATATTTACGAAGAAGTTGAAGAGATTAAATTAGAATTTACTTTTGAAAAACATCTTAAAGGAAACATTTTAAAAGCTCTTTTTGAAAATCATCCGTATGAAGAGGTTGCTTACGAAATTATTAAAACAGAAAACGAGCTTCAGAATGTTGGAATGGGAATGATTGCCGAACTTCCAACAGAAATGACAGAAAAGGATTTTCTTTTAATGGTTAAAGAAAAAACTCAAACAGGTGGTATTCGACACAGTAATTACTTAAATAAAAAAATAAAGAAAGTTGCTGTTCTTGGTGGTTCGGGTAGTTTTGCCATCAGCGCTGCAATTGCTCAAAAGGCTGATGCTTTTATCACTGCTGATTTAAAATATCACGATTATTATCAAGCTGAGAATGTCATACTTTTGGCAGATATCGGACATTTTGAAAGTGAAAGATATATAAAAAATTATATTCTTGATTATCTTACAAAAAAAATTACTATTTTTGCAATTATTTTATCTGAGATAAACACAAATCCAGTTAACTACATATAGATATGACAAACAAAGCAGAACTTACTGTAGAGGAAAAATTGAGAGCATTATACGATTTGCAATTAATTGACTCAAGAATTGACGAAATTAGAAACATGAGAGGTGAATTACCTCTTGAGGTAGAAGATTTAAAAGACGAAGTAGCTGGACTTACAATTCGTTTAGAGAAATTAACTACGGAGGTTGAGTCTATTGATGAGCAAATCAAAGTAAAGAAAAATGATATTGATACTTTTAAAGAAGCTATCAAAAAATATACTGAACAACAAACAGACGTTCGCAACAACAGAGAATTTAACTCTTTAACTAAAGAAATTGAATTCCAAAACTTAGAAATTGAATTAGCTGAAAAACACATTAAAGAATTCAAAGCTTCTATTGAACACAAAAAGGTTGTAATTGCTCAAAATTCAGAAAAATTAGAATCTAAAAAAGCACATTTAGGTCATAAAGAATCTGAATTAAACGGAATTATGGAAGAAACAAAACGTGAAGAAGAAATTTTATTAGCTAAGTCTGAAGAATTTACTGCTTTAATCGAAGAGCGTTTAGTAACTGCTTACCAAAGAATCCGTAATGGTGTTCGTAATAAGTTAGCTGTAGTTTCTATCGAACGTGGAGCTTCTGCTGGTTCGTATTTTACAATTCCACCGCAAGTTCAAGTTGAAATTGCTGCTCGTAAAAAAATTATTACAGATGAGCACAGTGGTCGTATCTTAGTTGATGCTGCATTAGCTGAAGAAGAAAGAGAAAAAATCAATGCAATTATTGCAAGTTTATAATATTAAAAGTCTCTAAATCTAGAGACTTTTTTACATTAAAAAAGCGAAATAGTTTTACTATTTCGCTTTTTATATTTTATAATGCTAACAAAAATTTCATAGTATCAATTCCGTCTGCATAATCCCATAATTGCGGATTTTGAGTTTGACCAAATGCTATTCTATTTTCAATTGGTAAATTTGTTACTACACATTGAATTTTATCAGCTTCATTTTTCAAACGTTCTTCAATTTGATTTTCACTTTCATAAAATTCATAAAACACAGAAGAAATTGGCGATGCATAACTTTCATCTTCACGAATAGTTAAAAATCCATTATCCAAAATTTTAAAATTACTCATTAAATAAACTGCTTTATTATAGTCGTAATTATTGGCATAACGTTCATATTTAATCACTTCGCTAAATCCAAACATAGCTTCAAAAAATGTAGTGAAATCATAATCTTTTGGAACAAATAATTTAGAAACATTTCTACAACCCAAACCGTAATAAGTAAAAATATCTGTTCCTAATTCTTGTAACTCTTCAGAAGTTTCATTTCCTGTTAAAACGGCTACAGAATTTCTGTTTTTACGAATGATATTCGGAACTTTTCCAAAATAATACTCAAAATAACGAGCCGTATTGTTACTTCCGGTTGCGATTACTGCATCAAAATTATCAAAACCTTGTTTAGTAAATTCAATTCGAGATTCAAATTCAGGTTCAACAGCAACCAAATATTTCAATAAAAACGGAATTATCAATTGATCGTTTGACGATGTTTTTATCAAAGCTTTATTTCCACTAATCAAAACTGAAAGTACATCGTGAAAACCAACCATAGGAATATTTCCCGCCAAAATTAAACCAACCGTTTTCATTGGTTCAACTTTAAAATCATAAGCAGATAACCATTGATTTAAATTTGCTTCGGTTAATGCTTCTGACCAAGAATTCAAAGCAAAAATCACTTGTTCTTTAGTAAACCAACCGTTATGATTTTGAGCTTGCTCAGTAATCATTGCGAAATTCGAAAAGAATTCCTCGTTTTTTAAAACTTCATTATTATATTGGAAATCTTCTGTAGCAAATTGTCTAATAAATTGACCTAAAGCTACAAATGCATTTTTTTTCTGTTCTAAAACCATATAGATTTGTTTGTGATTTCTATAAACCGTATTTTTGCACAAAGTTACTATTAATTAAATAAATATTAGCTATGGCAATCATAATAACTGACGAATGTATTAATTGCGGTGCTTGCGAACCAGAGTGCCCAAATACTGCGATATATGAAGGCGCTGACGATTGGCGTTACAAAGATGGAACTGCTTTAACAGGCAAAATTGTTTTACCTGATGGAACTGAAGTTGATGCAGATGCTGCTCAGACTCCTGTTTCTGACGATTTGTATTATATTGTTCCAAGTAAATGTACCGAATGTAAAGGATTTCACGAAGAACCACAATGTGCGGCTGTTTGTCCGGTTGATTGTTGTGTTCCTGATGATAATCACGTTGAAAGTGAAGAAACACTTTTAGCTCGTCAATCATTTTTACATAACGAATAAAAAAAGAGGAAATTTCTAAATTGAAATTTCCTCTTTTTTTATTGATATTTGATTGCTTTTACAGGCGAAATCTTTGTTATCATATAAGATGGTATGATTAAAATGATGTAACATAATAAAATTACCATTGCATTTAATCCTAAAATATAATATAGATTTAAATAAACAGGAGCTTCTGCAACATAATATTGGGTTGGATCTAACTTTATAATTCCGAAATATTTTTGAAGTAATAAAATAGAAAGTCCAATAATATTTCCCCAAATCAAACCACGAAAAACAATATGTGTTGCATTTAATAAAAATATTTTTCGAATGGTCCAGTTATTAGCACCTAACGCTTTTAAAATTCCGATCATTTGAGTTCTTTCTAGAATCAAAACCAAAAGCGCGACAATCATATTGATGCTTGCAACAATAATCATAATTCCGATTATCATATAAATATTAAAATCAAAAAGCTTCATCCATTCAAAGATTCCAAAATACTTATCAGTAACAGAAATACTATTCAAATCCGAAGGAATATCTTCATAAATTTTAGTGTTGATTTCATTGATTTTAGTAAAATCATTTACATAAATTTCAAACGCACCAACTTCATTTTCATCCCATTTGTTCAATCTTTGTACGTGTTTTAAATCACCAATAACATAGGTTTCATCAAATTCTTTAAAACCAGAATCATAAATACCAACGATTTCAAAACTTCTGATATAAGGCATTTTATTTCCTGAATCTTTCATAAAATAGGTTTGCATCTTATCTCCTACTTTCATTTTTAAACGTCGAGCCAAATAATCTGAAATCAAAATTTCATTACTCATTCCATCGTTTGAAAATTGTGGTAATTTTCCTTCCTTCAAATATTCAGAAATAAAATTAAAATCATAATCAGAAGAAACTCCTTTATATACAATTCCTTCAAAAGTTTCTGGTGTTCGAACAACACCAGCAATCGTAGCAAAAGGTTGGATTTTTGAAACTTCTGGAACATTTTTGAAATTTGGATAAAAATCTTGCTGTAACGAAAGCGGAACAGTTGTAATTTCTGATTGATTATTATCGTAATTTAAGATTGTTAAATGCCCATTAAATGATGTTATTTTATCTCTGATTTTTTCTTGAAGTCCAAAACCAGTCGAAACAGAAACCAACATCATAATAATACTTATTGCAATTGCAACAATCGCAATTTTTATTATTGGCGCAGAAACACTACTTTTATATTCGTTAGAAGTAGCTAAACGTTTGGATATAAAATATTCTAATTTCAAAATTTATGAAGTATAATTCGCTTTTCAAAAATACATTATTATTCGTTGGAACTTCTCTTTTTTCTGTAGGAATTTGGAGTTGTAATGCAAATAATATCAAACAATCAAACAAATTAGATAATACTATAAATATAAATCAGCAAGAAATAAAAACGGGTGCAGATAATTATCAACAATATTTACCATTATTAAAAGACAAAAAAGTTGGCGTTTTAACCAATCAATCAGGATTAGTCAATGAAAATAATTCAGTAATTCATTTAGTTGATTTTTTATTAAAAAATAAAATTGATGTTGAAAAAATCTATGCTCCAGAACACGGTTTTAGAGGAACTGCAGATGCTGGTGAATTGATTAAAGACGGAAAAGATACCAAAACTGGAATTCCAATAATTTCGCTTTACGGCAAAAACAAAAAGCCAAACAAAGAACAACTAAAAGATATCGATGTAATGGTATTTGATTTACAAGATGTTGGCACGCGCTTTTACACTTATATTTCGTCGTTGCATTATTTAATGGAAGCTTGCGCCGAAAATAATATTGAAGTTATTGTTTTGGATAGACCAAATCCGAATGGCGCTAAGGTTGACGGACCCGTTTTAGAAATGGCTTATAAAAGTTTTGTTGGAATGCATCCGATTCCAGTTTTACACGGAATGACCATTGGAGAATATGCGCAAATGATTAACGGTGAAAAATGGTTAGAAAACGGAATTCAATGTAAACTTAAAGTTATTCCGATTACAAATTACAACAAGAGTATGCCGTATTCATTGACAGTAAAACCTTCCCCTAATTTACCTAACGACCAATCAATCAATTTATATCCGAGTTTGTGTTTTTTTGAGGGAACAAATGTTAGTGTTGGTCGCGGAACCAATAAACAATTTCAAGTTTACGGTTCGCCAAATATGCGCAAAACAACTTTTAGTTTTACACCAGAACCAAATGAAGGTGCAAAAGACCCAATGCACAACGGTCGAAAATGTAATGGTGAAGATTTATCTCAGATTGCTTTTGTTGAAGGAATTCAGCTAAAATGGCTTTTAAATGCTTATCAAACTTCAAGTAAAAAGGAAGAATTTTTCAACTCGTTCTTTACAAATTTAGCTGGAAATAAAAAGTTGCAAAGTCAAATCAAACAGGGTTTGAGCGAAAAACAAATAAAAGACACTTGGATTACTGGAATTGAGGATTTTAAAAATACTAGAAAAAAGTATTTAATCTATAAAGATGAAAATTAATGTTAGATTTTCATTAAAATGATGGGAATTTGAAATCAATTTATTATATTTGATATAAATCAAAATTGTTATGGATTACACAGATATCATCATTAAAATCATTGACCGTTGCCAATTTATTTACGAATGGTTTGTTCGTTTATTCGGACATGTAGTTGATTTATTTGAAAAAATCAAAAACTGGATTTTAGATTTAGTTTACTACATCAAAGACAAAATTACTACTGAAGATGAAATTGAAACTTTTCTTAAAAATTACATAGAAAACGATCAATTGTTTGTATAAAAAAATGCCTTTGTTTACAAAGGCATTTTCTTTTTCATTTCTTCAACAACCTGAAAAGCTGCAGGACAAATTTCTACATTCTTTAATGTCAAATTTGTAATTTGCTGAAATTTCTTTCTATCAGTATGCGGATATTCTCTACAAGCTTTTGGTCGCACTTCATAAATCATACAATAATTTTCGTTGTCTAAAAATGTACACGGAACACTTTGTAAAACATAATCTCTATCTTCGTCAATACGTAAATATTGATCAATGAAAGGTTGTGGTTTCATTTTCAAAAACTTAGAAACACGCTCAATGTCAGCCGATGTAAATAATGGACCGGTCGTCTTGCAACAATTTGCACAAGTTAAACAATCCGTTTTCTTAAACACACGGTCGTGAATCTCTTGCATTTGAACATCTAAATTTTTAGGTGTTTTCTTTTTAAGCTTATCAAAATACTTTTTATTCTCATTATGCGTATCTTTGGCAAGCTTTGGTAAGTTTTTTAAAAAATTTTCCATAGTAACTTTATCGAATAGCAAAATTAATAATAAAAGATTTAAAACAACTCCAAATGAAAGACCTTTTAGGTAAAGCGCTTTTAGATTTTCAAACCAATAATAATCCAGAAAATGTAATCACAGAAACCACAATCTCTGAAGCTGACGAAATGTCAATTGCTTATATGTTTCGTGATTTTAATGAAATGCCTAAATTAGAAAAACAAGCTCTGAAACTATCCAAAGGCAAAATTTTAGATATTGGTTGTGGTGCAGGAAGTCACGCTTTGTATTTAAAAGAAAAAGGATTTAAAGTTTTACCTATCGATATTTCTGAAAATGCAATTGAAACTTGTCGTTTACGAGGTCTAGAAAATGCTGAAGTTTTAGATATTTTAGAATTAAAAGACCAAAAATTTGACACCATTTTATTATTAATGAATGGAACGGGTATTTTTGGAAAATTGAATAAAGTTGCCCAATATTTAAATCATTTAAAAGAATTATTAAACGAAGGCGGACAGATTCTGATTGATAGTTCGGACTTAATTTATATGTTTGATGAAGATGAAGATGGCGGAAAATGGATTCCAATGCATGCAGATTATTACGGAGAATTGGTTTTTAATTTATCATATAAAGGAGAAAATGAAGAACCTTTTGATTGGTTATATTTAGATTACAACACCTTACAAAATGCTTGCATCGCTAACGATTTAAACTGTGAATTGATTTTAGAAGGCGAAAATTTTGATTATTTAGCTCGAATCACAAAGTAAATAACTACAACTAAAAAAGCTGGATTTTAAATTAATCCAGCTTTCATATTTTTATTAAAAAAATTATTTCTCTTTATTCAACTCAAGTACAGCGACTTCTTTTCGTAAACTAGAACTTGAAAAACGATGATCTCTTGTATTGAAATAAAAATCAATACCTTTTTCTTCGCAATATTTTCTTCCTGTGAAATCTTTATTCGCATATTCATCACCTAAAATACGAACATCAATTTTGAACGAACGTAAAATATCTTCTAAATCTTGTTCCGTTGCATAAGGAACGATTTCATCAACGAATTTACAGCCTTTAAGTTGAATATAACGTTCAACGACAGTTTGTGTTGGCTTGTTTTTTTCAGGTCGATCTAAAGTTGGATCAGTTTGCAATCCGCAAATCAAATAATCACATTGACGTTTAGCTTCTTCTAACATCTTGATATGCCCAGCATGAAGCAAATCAAAAGCACTAAAAGTAATCCCAATTCGGGGATGAATTCTAGTGTTATTTTCTATTTTGTTAACTGTTTTATCTTCCATATTTTAAATTCAATATCCTATAAAAAAGTATCTAATCGAAACTAAATTATAATAAAATGTATTTTCAAATTTAATAAAATTAATCAGTGTTTCAAAATCGTTAATCAAAACAAAAAAAACAAAAAAGCACTTCAAAAAAAAAAATTGAAGTGCTTAAATTTAATTTAAAATTATATCAACTAACTCATTGCTGCAGCTGCAACTCCTCCAATTATAGTTAGAATAAGCATCAAAATATACAATGAAAAAACTATAATCATTAATATTCCAATATATTTATAGTGTGCTTTTAATTTTAAAATAGCTTCGTCAAACAACATTTGATCTTGAATTTCAAATGCTTTCTTCACTTTAGTAGAAAAATCATACAAATATTTAATTGGGAAATAATAAATTAAAGCCATTATTAAATATAAAATAACAAAGAAAATACTTCCAATCATCCCAAAAGGATTTGGCGTATTACTATAACTACTTAATGAACCTAGAGAACTCATTATTGCTCCCATAAAAAAACCAGCGATGACCATGATTCCCATCCCAATAAAACCTAAAATAGCCAAAAACTTTGCCCACTTTGCAGTTTCTAAGAAAATTGATTTAGTAACTTGAGTTATTTCTAAGTTTTGATTTGAAGTTGAAAATTCTGTATTCATATTATCTTTCGAATTCAGTTAGCGTTTTTGTAATGATAGAAACACATTCTAATAATTGTTCTTCGTTCATCACTAACGGTGGTGCAAAACGAATGATATTTCCATGTGTTGGTTTTGCAAGTAATCCGTTATCACGCATTCTTAAACAAATATTCCAAGCTGTATCGCTATCTGCTGTATCGTTAATCATAATTGCATTTAACAAACCTTTTCCGCGAACCATTGTACAAATATTCGAATTTTGAATGTATTTATTTAATTCATATCTAAAAATCTGACCTAAAACTTCAGCGTTTTCAGCTAGTTTTTCGTCTAAAACAACATCCAAAGCTGCCATTGCAACTGCAGCCGCAATCGGATTTCCTCCAAAAGTAGAACCGTGCTGTCCAGGTTTGATGACATTCATGATTTCGTCATTAGCTAAAACTGCCGAAATAGGATACATTCCACCCGACAGCGCTTTTCCTAAAATCAAAACATCTGGTTGTACATTTTCGTGATGTACAGCTAACATTTTACCTGTTCTTGCAATTCCAGTCTGAACTTCATCTGCAATAAACAAAACGTTATTGGCTTTACAAAGAGCTTTTGCTTTTGCTAAATATCCTTCAGAAGGTACGTAAACACCAGCTTCACCTTGAATAGGTTCAACTAAAAATCCTGCAACATTTTTGTTTGTTAGCACTTCTTCTAAAGCTAGTAAATTATCGTACGGAATTCTAACAAATCCATCTGTAAATGGTCCATAGCTTTTTCTTGCGTCTGGATCATTAGAAAATGAAATAATCGTTGTAGTACGTCCGTGAAAATTATTTTCGCAAACAATAATAACTGCTTCGTTTTCAGGAACACCTTTTACTTCATAAGCCCATTTACGTGTTAATTTCAAAGCCGTTTCAACCGCTTCTGCACCTGAATTCATTGGTAAAACTTTATCGAAACCAAAAAGTTCAGTAATTTTCTTTTCGTATGCTCCTAATTTATCGTTATAAAATGCACGAGAAGTTAAAGCCAAAGTTGCAGCTTGTTTTGAGATAGCTTCAACTAATTTTGGGTGACAATGTCCTTGATTTACTGCTGAATATGCCGATAAGAAATCGTAATATTTTTTTCCTTCAACATCCCAAACATAAACGCCTTCTCCTTTAGATAATACAACTGGTAACGGATGATAATTGTGAGCGCCGTATTTTTCTTCTAATGCAATTGCTTCTGCTGAGGTTAATTGTGAATTTAACATTTTTGATGGTTTAATATTTTATTTTCAGTAATTCCTTCTTAAAAAACGGAGAGAAATCATCCATTTACGAAATTACATATTTTAAATAAGAAAAAAAATAATTAAAATGAAAACATTCTAAATTACATAATTCGATACAACTAGATAAAACAATTATTATTTTTGCATCATGGCAAGAAAAAAAACAGATAGAATCGTATTCGAAAACGTAGAAGTCCTTGATGCAGGTGCAAAAGGCGTTTCGGTTGCGAAAGCTCCAGACGGAAAAATTATTTTTTTACCAAATGTGGTTCCTGGAGATGTAGTTGATGTACAAACTACAAAAAAACGTAAAGCTTATTACGAAGGTAAAGCAACCGTTATTCATAAATTTTCTGAACATCGTGTTGAGCCAATTTGTGAACATTTTGGTGCTTGTGGTGGATGTAAATGGCAAAATATGTCTTATGACCAACAATTGTTTTACAAACATCAAGAAGTTTATAACAACCTAAAACGCATTGGAAAAATTGAACTTCCAGAATTTGAACCAATTTTAGGTTCTAAAGAACAGTTTTTCTATCGTAATAAAATGGAATTTTCTTTCTCAAATGCGCGTTGGTTAACGGAAGAAGAAGTAAAATCTGATGCTGAATTAGTTCGCGAAAATGCATTAGGATTTCATATTCCAAAAATGTGGGATAAAATTCTTGATATTAAAAAATGTCATTTACAACAAGACCCGTCAAATGCTATTAGAAACGAAATCCGAGCTTTTGCTAATGCAAACGAAATGGAATTTTATAATCCGCGTGAAGCTTCAGGTTTCCTAAGAACTTTAATGATCAGAACTGCTTCTACAGGAGAAATTATGGTTTTGATTCAGTTCTTTAAAGAAAATAAAAAACAACGCGAATTATTATTGGAATTCTTAATGGAGCGTTTCCCAGAAATCACTTCATTACAATATGTAATTAACGGAAAAGCAAACGACACCATTTACGATCAAGATGTAAAACTTTACAAAGGAAGAGATTACATTTTAGAAGAAATGGAAGGTTTGAAATTTAGTATCAACGCAAAATCATTCTATCAAACAAACTCAGATCAAGCTTACGAATTGTATGCAATTACAAGAGATTTCGCAGGATTGACTGGAGAAGAATTGGTTTACGATTTATACACAGGAACAGGAACAATCGCACAATTTGTTTCTAAAAAAGCAAAAAAAGTAGTTGGTGTTGAAGCTGTTCCAGAAGCAATTGCAGATGCAAAAGTGAATGCAGATCGAAATAAAATTACAAATTGCGAATTCTTTGTTGGAGATATGAAGAATGTTTTCAATGATGAATTTATTGCACAACACGGACATCCGGATGTGATTATTACCGATCCACCACGTGACGGAATGCACAAAGATGTGGTTGAACAAATCTTAAAAATTGCTCCAAAACGTGTAGTTTATGTAAGTTGTAATTCTGCTACTCAAGCACGTGATTTAGCTTTGATGGATGAACTTTACAAAGTGGTTCGTGTAAGACCAGTTGATATGTTCCCACAAACACATCATGTTGAAAATGTGGTTCTTTTAGAGTTAAAATAATATTTAAAAGCAATGTTTCTCAAGCATTGCTTTTTTTTTATATTATTTTTCAGGTATTTCTTCCCATTCATAAATTCTTTCTAAACCAAACCTTCCAATAACATTACTTGTTACTGTAACATTTCGTTCATTTAATTCACTTAAAAAAGCATCCATCGCTTCTTCAGCATTTTTGAAATATTTTCTTAAAGTTAATTTTTCTGATTTAGTTGAAGGAAAAGGAATTTCGTCCGTTAATTTCTCAATTTTTTCTAATAAATACACTTCACTTTTATCGGTATCGGTAGCTTCTACAATAAGACCAGGAAGTCCGTACCATTTCCAAGGTCCAGCATTTACAGGAATATCGGGTGTAAACCATGCTTCAAAATTGTTTCCTCTAAAAGAAGTAGTTGCTTTATAACAAGTATAATTTTGAATCTGCTTGGTTTCGTTTGTTATTTTCCAATTATAATTTAATTCATCAGTAATTAAAAATTTCTTTTCAAGAACAACTTTAATCATTTCTATTTTATTATTTAAATGATCTACCTTGATATATTCATCTGGGAATATACTATAATCTTTATTTCCAGAACCAAATACAGTTGTGGTGGCACCGTTGCTGTCAATGTAAGTGGAATCTTTTATAATTTCTAAAGGAACGGTAGAAGCAATAATCGTACGCATTACTGTAGGCTGATTTTCTTTTAAATACAAAACAGCATCTCTTTTCAGATTTCCTTCAAAATTTTTGTACGTTATTTTATAATTATTTGTTTGTGCTGTTATTGATTGACAACAAATAAGAAATAGTAATAGAATGAAACTTTTCATATCAATTTATTATAAAACCTAAATATATAAAAAAATTAATAATCCATAATTCTAATTTTAAATCTAATGAG
Organism: Paenimyroides tangerinum; assembly: GCF_003865405.1. Classification (GTDB taxonomy): domain Bacteria; phylum Bacteroidota; class Bacteroidia; order Flavobacteriales; family Flavobacteriaceae; genus Flavobacterium; species Flavobacterium tangerinum. The sequence goes on along the minus strand of NZ_RQVQ01000007.1, from coordinate 11,586 downwards.
TTGGACTATTCATATAAATTAAGCTGAATAAAGGTTTATTAATCATTAGTGATTTAAGTTATTTTTGAAATGTATTATTTTTACAAAAGGATTTTGTAATTTTGAAACAATATATTTATGATATGAAAAATAAGTGGTTGATAGGTTTAGTGTTTCTAATATTTATAGCTTGCGAAAAAGACGATATTTGCGAAGGAGAAGCAGCAACACCAAACGTTAGAATCGAATTTTACGATAAAGCAAACAGTACCGTTTTAAAACCTTTTTTCAAAATAGAATGTTATGTTTTACCAGAAATTGGAAACGATACCATAAAAGTTATCGAATATTTTAACAGGTCTGAAATTCAATTACCTTTAGATATTACATCTAATCAAACCGTTTGGAACCTTAAATTTTTTGAAATCATCAATAACGATACCATCGAAAAAATCGACCAATTGACATTCAATTATTCACCTAAAACAGAATATGTTTCTAAAGCTTGTGGATATAAAACCGTCTTTGATAATGTTTCGACTACAATCAATAATAATGGAGTTGGTACTTGGATTACAAACTTTACCCCTTTGACTAATAACATCACTAACGAAGAAAATCCGCATGCTAAAATATATTATTAGTTCAATTTTCCTATTTATTGGAATTATAGCTCAAGCTCAAGATACCATCGTCAAACCAAAATATTTAGATACATACGGTTTAAGAATCGGAACAGATTTGATAAAAGCTTCTCGAAATTTTTGGGATAAAAATTATACAGGATTTGAAATCAGTGGTGATTATCGAATCGATAAAAGAAAATATGTTGCCGTTGAATTTGGTATCGAAGATAAATTTACTGAAGAAGACCAACTAACTTTTACAACCAAAGGAATGTTTATTAGAGCCGGATTAGATTATAATGTTTATGACAACTGGTTAGACATGAATAACATGATTTTTATTGGTGGAAGATATGGTTACGCAAATATGTCGCAAACATTAAATTCATATAATATTTACGAAACCAATTCTTATTTTCCGATTCAAACCTATTATCCAAATTCAATTTCAAAGGGATTATCTGCCCATTGGTTAGAATTTGTTGCAGGAGTAAAAGCTGAAGTTGTTAAAAATTTATATCTAGGTTTTACATTTAGAATGAAATATTTAATTACTCAAAAACAACCAACGGATTTTGAAAATCTATATATTCCAGGATACGGAAAAAAATTCAGTGGAAACATCGGAGCCGGATTTAATTATTCCATTTCATACAACATTCCATTGTTTAAAAAATACAACAAAAAAGAACCTACAAAATAGGTTCTTTTTTTATTTAAAAATAGATATAATTTCATCTATAGTAACTTTTCCGAAATATTCTGTAACATCAACCGATTCAAGAACAGCACGAATCTCATTTTCATTGTGATTCTTTCCGATAAAAAGTTGTTCAAATTCTTCAATTGGCTTAGAAGCAAAGAAATCTCCAAATATTTTAGCTTTTTCAATTATTCCACCACGTACAACATCTAAATGTATTTCTATAAACCCAGCAGGAATTTTAGCTGCATTTTTAAAACTATATTTAGGCGAAAAACCAAAATTCCAATCCCAAGTATTATACTTATCATAAATTAATTTTTCAACACTAGCAATATCTTCAGAAGTTAATTCATAAATAGAAGTCATCTGATTTGTTAGTAACATCTCGCCAATCAAAGCTTGTTTTAAATCTTCTATTGTAACATCATCAGGTAAATATTCTTTAAGATTAATCACTCGAGCACGATTCGATTTTACAGCTTTATCTTTATATTTTAAAGGGTTAATTTTTAAAGCATTGTCCAATACAGACATATCAGAGTCAAACAGAATAGTTCCATGCTGAATCATTTTACCGTTACGAGCTAATTTCGCATTTCCGCTAAACTTTTTCCCTTCAACCAATAAATCGTTTCTCCCTTCGAGTTTTGCAGGAACATTGAATTGATTTAAAACTTTAACTACAGGTTCAGTGAATTTGGAAAAATCCATAAAATCATTTTGTCCAAGTAATGTATGAAACGAAAAGTTCAAGTTTCCTAAATCATGATAAACCGTTCCTCCTCCCGACATTCTTCGAACAACCTTAATGTTCTTCTCTTTTACAAAATCAAGATTAATTTCTGCTAAAGTATTTTGAAATTTTCCCACAATTATTGAAGGTGCATTTACATATAATAGAAAAATTGATTCGGTAGGATATTCGTATAAAAGAAACTCTTCTAAAGCGATATTAAAATACGCATCGTTTGAAGGCGAATTAATTATAATCATAATAAATAAATTTACTCAAATTTAATAAAACAATGTTTCTCAACAACATATAAAATAACTTAAAAGAAACATCAAATTAAAAAAACACAAAAAAAAATATTAACCCTTAAAATATTTGCAATCAAAAAACAGATTTTATGAATTTATATCAAATTAAATCAAAAAAGCAATATATCTAAAAATCAGGGTTTTCCCTTAGAAATTTACTCAAATAGGAATCTTTTAAAAACATATATTTACAACGACTAAATACTAAATTATGAAAAGCGCCCTAACAATACCTGATGTCTTACAATTATCCGAAATTATTTCGCAGAGTGTAGAATTCGAAATGAATATAAAAACATATCTTAAAATAATGGGGTTCGGAAATTCAATAGAAAATCAAATTCCACAAATACAGAACAAAATAAATGGAGTAAAAGTTAACTTCAATAACAGTTTAGAGCCTGATTTTATTAAATTTCATTCAAAACTTAGCTCAATCAAAAACAAGTCCATTGAAATAATAATCAAATAAGTTCTTAAACTTTAGGAGCATTTGTTTGGGGGCAATTCCTTCCACTACGTTTCAGGTCGGGCTGTCCGCACTCGCTTTTTGCAAATTTTCAATTTGCAAAAGAGCTCAAACAAAGCTCCCATCCCTATTGCGAAAGAACACTTAGGCTTCTTTCTTTAATTCCTGCACAAAATACGAATAGCTTATACCCGTTATTTTAATGAAAGCATTCGAAAAACTTCTGCGGTTGGAATATCCATATTTTTCAGCAATTATTTCTGTTTTTAGCTGTCTTAATTGATAATTCGTTTGCAAATCATCTAACAATAAATTTACGCGAAGCGAATTGATATAATCAGGAAAACTCATTTGTTTTACTTGATTTATGTATTGTGACAAATAACTGCGATTGGTTTTACAATAATCAGCCAATTCATTTAATGTAAAGTCTAACTTTAAATACATTTTTTGGGTTTCAAAACAAATCAGCTTTTCATTTAACTCTTTCATTAATTGCAAAGGAAGAACTTCTTTTTTAACCTTTAAATCAGTAGTTAATTCAAACTCATCTTGATACAAATAACTATTCCAATTCGCATTCTCTTGCATACTACTCCAGTCATAATCAAAAGTCTCTTTATTGCTTTTCGATTGCGATTTTCGAACTTCAATCTGCTCTAAAACTGCTTTATATCTTTGTCTATATGCCTTTTTCATTCGTTTATTACGAATAAACAAAACCATAAACGAAACCAGCAACAAAGTTCCAACAACAGATATTAATACTAAAAATAGATGTTTCCTTGCAATTTGGTCTTCGAGCTTTTGTTTTTCCTCTTTAAGCAATTTCGTATCAAACTCGGCATGAAAATAATCAGACAAATACGATTGCGTTTTCTGAAAACTCTGCGTTGCAGTTAGCAATTGGTTGGTGAAGTACAATTGTTTTTCTAAATTATTTTCTTGTTTATAGAAGTCGATTAAATAGGTATAAGCCTTTAAAAAATGAACATTTATATATTCGTTATTGGTAAATAAATCATCAATTTTTTTAAAATAAGTTACGGCTAACTCTTTATTACCTAAAAACCAATAATTCTTTCCAAAATAAAAATAAATCAAATTTTCGTTCGCAAAATCTTCATTTAAAACAATTTCGGGTAGAGCATTTGTAAGTAACTCATTACTCTCTTGATATTTTTCCTCTTTAAAACTAACCATAGCTTGAGTTAGGTCAAAATAAGCATTTTCTTGTAAAGAATCATTTTTATCTAAATAGCGAAACGCTTTTCTTCCCAAAACCAATAAATCACGAGCCTCAGATATATTATCCAAATAATAATTACAAATAGCTTCTGATCTAATGCAATTCAAATAACCTTTTACATGAGACAAATCTGTTTGTATTTTAAAATAAGTAGTAGCACTTTTAAAATAGCTCAAAGCTTCTCTATAATTCCCCATATACAACTTGGTTGCACCAATTGAATAGAGCGCTTTGTTATATAAATAAGGCTCCTCTTTCGGATCTAAAAAATCTAATGCCTTAAGCTGATTTTCTAAAACTTTCGGATAATTTCTATCAACTAACGCTATAAAACTTTTTGTTTGAAAAAAACGTATCCAATAAATATCCTCTCCAAGTTTATTAGCCAAAACCATCGCACTATCGCAATACGCATTTTGTTCCACAGCATCTTTAGACCATTTAATCGCACGCAAATATCCATCAAACAACAACTGCTTGTCATTTTTCTTCTTTGATGTATTTATAAATTGTTGTAACGTATTTTCATAGTTTGAATTTGTAGTTGACATCGTATCCATTTGTTGACGTAACTCTTCTAAATTTTGAGCCGAAATACAAGCACAAAACAAACAAAAAATAGTAGAATACATCCATTTACTACTAAAAAAAACATGTATTTCATTACATAAACCACGCATGTGAAAAAAAAATAACTTGTTGTAAACCAACTAATTAAACAATAAAAAAACAGGTAAATTGATCAATTCGACCAACTACTTTTTGCATTACTATACATAATACGATAGCTTTGAGAAAACAATAAATTATTTATATTATGAAAAAAATATTCTCCTTAGTTTTTCTCTTAACAATCTTAAGTTGTAATTATTTTGAAACATACGAAGTACAACCTACGTTCGAAAACAACGTTAATGCATCTCATGCAAAAGCGAAAGGTACTACTTTATACAGCATTCAAAACAGTATTCTCAATGATTATTATCTACATTATTCCAATGATAATCTAAATTTGGAAAATGTGATTAGTCGCTTAGATTCCATTACACATTCTAATTTAGAGTTTCAAAATCTAAAAATAGTTAATTATTCTTTACCTACCTCAACTGAAATCGTAACTCTTATCAACAATCAAAACTACGTTTATGATAACTTAAATGTTTCAGTTGATTGTAAATACATTTTAGACCAAATGATAAATAACGAAATTGATTTTGATGTATTAAGTGTCATCATTAATTCTAAAAACTTAAGCCAACAAGAAACTGAATTACTTTTCTATGTCGCAGAAAATTTAAATGATCATAATGATGATGATTGGAACAAAAGTAGAACAGTATTGATAGTAAGTGGCTATCTAAAACAGCCTGCGAGTGCAGTTTTCAATTCGTGTTTATTCAAAATTTTAAACAATTAAATCTATAACTATGGCAATCAAGTACAAATTAATCGAAAAAGGCCAACCAGGAGTGGTAGGCGGTGGAATTAAAAAATGGTATGCAAACGTTGTAAACGATGGTGAAATGTCTATTGATGATTTAGTAAAATCTATCGAAAAATTCAGTGCCCTGAGTGAAGCAGATATCCGTGGGGTAATCATTGCACTTGAAAATGTGATACAAGAAGCCTTAGCAGACAGTAAAATTGTGCGTTTAGATAAACTAGGTACTTTATATACAGGTATTTCTAGCGAGGGAACAGCAACTCCCGAAGAATTTAATGCACAAACACATATCAAAAACGTAAGAGTTAATTACCGTCCTGGTAAACGCATCTCAGACACATTAAAAACAGCCTCCTTACAACGTAAAAAGTAATCCTGTCAAAAACCTAACGTGGTTTTACTTAAAACATAACGTGGTTTTACTCAAAACCTAATGTGGTTTTACTCAAAACCTAACGTGGTTTTACTCAAAACCTAATGTGGTTTTACTCAAAACCTAACGTAGTATTTTATTAACCAATTTAATTTTTTTTATTATGAAAGAAAAAAAACTCTTTAAACCCGACAAACGGCTTCTTTTAGTGCTGTTTTGGATGTTATTCATCCCAATTGCAAACGCTCAGAACAACTCATCATACTTGAGTTGGGATCAAATGGTCGGATGTATTGACTATGATAGTGCAATTGATCCTAAGAGAAACACCTTAAATCTCAATGAAGGGGTACAAGAAACTGATTGTTTGCGTTTTTGTGAATATTCCTCTGTTAATTTTACTGTAATTGGCAATAACATTGCAGATGTAGAATGGCAAATTTCTGGCGGTAACATTGGTACCACTTCCGGAAATTATAATGAATATGCAACCATTGACTGGGGAAGTAATGGAAGTGGCTCATTAAATGTTATTATAACTTATACAGACAATACCATTAGTACGTCTAGTATTTGTGTAGAAAAAATCATTTCACCTGATGCAAAATTTGAAGTTTTAGGTTCGCCTGATTTTACTTTTTGTGTTAATACACCAATCAATTTTGAAAATCTATCAAATGATAATGGAGGAAGTGATCTTATTTATTATAATTGGGACTTTGGAGATGGAAACACTTCAAGTGCTTTTGAACCAACCCATAGCTATGATACTCCAGGATATTACGAGGTTATTTTAACGGTTACAAATAGTTGTAATTGTACCAGTAAATATAGTGTAAAAGTTTTTATCGAAAATAAACCTAATATAGACATCTCTTGTCCATCTGTAGTTTGTGAAAAAGACATTGCTACCTATACTGCAAATGAAGAATGTAGTGGTGAATGGAACGTTATCGGCGGTTATATTGTAGGTCAAAACGGTAATTCAATTGATGTAATTTGGGATAGTGTTGATCCAGAAGATGGTTTTGGATATGTACAATATCTTTCTCATTGTTCTTGTCCTTTTTGGACAACTGTAAAAGTACCTGTAATTCTTGAAAGAGCTAATATTAAAGGTACGGAAACTATCTGTTTAAACAATCAAGCTAAATACACATTACCTCAATGGCCTACAACAGATTTTGTTTGGAGATTAAATGGTATAGAAAACCATCCAATGCTTGTATATACAGATCAACGCAACGAAATTATTGTTGATGGTTCTACTATTGGAACTTATACATTAACGGCAGACTATATCAATACTTTATTAGGTTGTAAAGGAAGCGCAAGTGCTATAATAAAAGTAATCAACACTGTTGAGATTGTAAACAACAATCTTCCACTTAGATGTTCAGGAATAAATCAAAGCTTTACAAACAACCAAAATGCAAATGTACAGTGGGTAATTTCATTAAACAACAATACGGTTTATACTTCTAATGGAGCATCTTGTATATACAACTTCCCACAAGGTGGTACTTACACAGTAGTTGCAAATGCAAATGGTTGTGCAAGCCCTCCTGTTTCTGTAGTTGTAGCTCAAACACCATCGCAACCTGCTGGACCAATTCAAGGAGATGCTTTTTATTGTTTAAATACTCCTGTAATCTATAGCTTACCAGCCAACACAGAACCTAATTCTGTTTACGCGTGGGCTGTTACAGGCGGTACCATTCAAGGAAGTAATTCAGGAAGTCAGATTACCGTAATATTCACTGCGAATAACGGAACAGTAAAAGTAAAACGTGTTTCTACTTTAGGTCAAATTTGTACTTCTACAGAACTTTCTAAAAACGTACAAAAAGTAACACACAATGCGGTTATTAATCACGCTAGTAATCAGGTTAATTTCTGTCCGAGCTCGGGAACTACATTTACAGCCAACTTACAAGGTGTGGTTTATGACAACATCGAATGGTCTATTGTAGGTTTACCTCCTGCTACACCAGCAATTCCAAATCCACAACCAACAACTAATTTTGGTAACGTAACTAATGGTACTGGCGGTACAACGGCTCAAATCAGTTTTAACGAAATTTCTGGAGGTGTCTCAAACGGACAAGTACGTTTAACGATAACAAAATGTGGGCAAACAGTGGTTATACCATATAACGTAACCATCAATCAAACGCCACAGCTTACTATCAATCCAATAAGCCAAGTTTGTGCAGGAGAAAACTTCAACCTTAGCTTTAATAGCAGTATGCCTATTACTTCAGGTACTGTAAAATGGACGGTTAACGGTGCTGTATTTAACGGAAACACAGTAACTACAAACATCGATAATATTTCAGGTGCAAACATGAGTTTCCCAATTGTTTTAGAAATCATAAACCCTAACGGATGTAACTTTACCGCTACAACTAGCGCTACAGTAATTGTTAAACCTAGACCAGACATACATGTTGTAAGCTATAATTACAGTGTTTGTCCAACGGGTAGTTACTCAGTTACGCTACAGTCTAATCTAGGTAGTGGAATAAATAGTGGCCTTACCTATAAATGGTTTAAAGCACCTAGCTTAATACCAATCGGTACAGGTACGAGCTATACCATCAATAACAATTCGCAAGGTACACCTGCAGGTACGTATTATTTAGTGGTAACCAATACAAATGGATGTAGCACACGTACACAGAACATCATTGTAACGCATAATTGTTCAACACCAAATCCTTGTAATTTAAATCAAACAGTTACTATTGATACAAATTATACTGACTGGGTTTCTTGTAACCGAATTAATGCAAAAGTAAACTATACTACAAATGGTGGAATAATACCAACCATAAAATGGTATGCACCAGCACAGGCTCAAGTTGACAATGATTCATCTGCTACAACCTTTTTCACAACGAATGTTCCAGGTGAATATTTATTAATTGTTGAATTAAACTACAATGGCTGTATCGTACAGAAACAGATTTCAATTCAAAAGAATTATCAAGCGAATTTTAATTATACACTTTCTTGTGATGACAATGGTACTTATACGGCACAGTTGTTAAACAACTCGGTTTTCTTTAACTATACTCCAAACGATAGTATGTATTTATATACTTATGCAGGTAGTAACTTAACACAAAATGGTTCGAACGCAACAGTTACCAATTTGCAACCTGGCCAAACCTATACCTTTACATTAAAAATTAGCGGTGGTAATGGTTTACCAGATTGTACAAAATCAGTAACTGTAACCATACCTTCAAACCCAGAGGTTATTTTCGCAATACCTGCTGCGCCGTACTGCCCAGAAAACGGTATTGTATTAACCATACCGGGTCCGGGTTATAACAGTGACTATATCTACAAGTGGGAGTTTAACGGTACCGCTTATATGGCAAGCAGTACTCATACTACAGTACAAATTATTAGTTCTGGCTGGCAAAATATTAAACTTACCGCAACAAACCGTTACGGTTGTAGTTTCAGTCATGAAGCGGTAGAGGCTTTTGAAGTTCCAAGTGTGAATTTTAGTGGTTACATAGACCCACAAGATAATATAACAGCTTGTGAAGGACAAACAATTCAGACCTTGAGTTTTGTATCTCAAACTAATCCCTCTCCAACAACAATAATATGGATGAACGGTAATGTACCTGTACACCAAGGTCTAACTTTTACGCCAACTACCTCTGGGAACTATTGGCCAAAATTATTGAATGGTGATGGTTGTAGTAATTCAGATATGGCAGCTAGTCCAAGAAATGTAACCATAAAACCATTACCTTATGTAAACATTTCGGGGCAAAACAACGTATGTTTAGGGTCTGAAACCACATTATACGGTACAGTAACCGACACCAATTTACAACACCGCTGGAAACTTAATACCGCTGTAATGTCTGGTCCATTAGGTTCTTGGACCACGGGCTCAGCAAATTTAGAAGTTCCGGTATCAGGTAATATAGCGGGTACTTACACCTACCGTTTAGAAGTACAAGGTGGCAACAGTTGTGCAAATTCTAAAGAATTTGTAGTAACGGTTCACCCAGCTTTGCCAAACATCACTATCAGTTATAGCGTGTACAGTTGCAGTCCATATACGTTACAGCTAACCGCTAACGGTCCTGCAAACGGAACCTACAACTGGAGCAACGGTGCTACTGGTCAAACTATTTATGTATTGAATGGTGGTGCATATAGTGTTACCTACATAGCACCATCGGGTTGTACCAAAACAGCACAAATACAAACCCCACACAATCCAGAGCGTTATTTATGGGTAGTACCAAGTGGATGCTATGATATTTGTCCGAATACCGACCCAGCCCCTTATTTATTAGGACCATTAGGTGTTCAACAAGCCTATCGTTGGTTGATTAACGGAAATCCAGTACAAACAGGAACCAATACCAATGTACCTAATTTACCAATTACAGCAGCTGGTGGCTATCAGTTAAGCGTACAAAATGGGCAGTGTGTCAACACTTCAGCTACAGCAAATATCATGTTCAATCCTCAAGATTGTGATATTCCTATTTGTGAATTCAAATTCAAAATCACAAAAATACAATATAAATCTGAAGGAAACTTTTTCGTACTTTCTGGTATGTTTGTAAACACTACAGCTAATACAGTAACGGTAAATTTATCGAGTTTTAATAATTACGGTACCTTCGACCCTGCAGTTATTACGGTTGGCGCAGGACAATCTTATACATTTGCTCCTTTACGATTCTATCCAAACAGTTCGTATCCAATTTACGGTGGAATGGATATGGTGGTTTTAAGTACCTATAAATGTACAGATTTGTTTGAAATCGAATGGCCACCACTAGGTGAAAATTACATGATGATGATGCAAACAGCCAATGAGCTAACTTTAGAACCTAACCCTGCCGTAGAGACAACAACGGTTCACTACAAACTAGGAAGTGATTATAAGCAAGCACAACAATTGGTGGTGTATGATGTTTTAGGTAACATCAAGTTTGTACAAAAACTAAACACAAACGAAGGGAATGTTCTTGTACCTGTAGCTAATTGGACAACAGGTATCTATGTCGTAAGTCTAGAAGCGGACAATCAGCGTGTGATGCAACAAAAATTAATTAAAAAGTAAATTTCTCTATTTATTAAAAAAATTCGTGTCAAAGCTTCATTGTTTTGGCACGAATTTAAATTTTAAAGCAAAAAAAGGTATCTTTAAAAACAAAAAATCAATTAGATAATTAATCAATGTGAAGATTTCAAGATTTATAAATGTTCATTAAAACAAAATAGACTATTCAACAGAATCGAAACCTTAAACCTCAAACTTTAAACCTTAAACATCAAACCTTAATCTTTTAAACGCAACCATCATGAAAAAAATAATTACCATACTTACGCTTTCTCTTTTTGGATTATCAGGTTTTTCTCAAAACTACCAATGGCAATGGGCAAAAACGGGTGGTGGAACTCAGAATGTTTCTGGTGAATATCCAACCCACTATTTTCCGCAAGCAGAACAAATATTAGATATTAAAATAGACCAAGACAACAACTACTATTTTCTGGCACGTGCCACAAACGGCAACACCCAAATAGATGGAAATCCCATTCCTACCTACAATGTAGTAAATAGACCAGATATTGTTATTTTCTCAACCACTTGCGACGGAACTTTTCGTTGGAGCCAAACCATTGGAGGCTATGAATATGACTATGTC
>NZ_RQVQ01000069.1 GCF_003865405.1 Paenimyroides tangerinum | reverse complement strand
GAAAAAGAACTTTCTGCTGATGCAGAAAAAGAACAGCAAATACCAAATATTAAAAATAAAGAAATTCATCCTTTATTTCTCCAAGTCATAAATTATAAACCTGTTACGGCTTATATTCAGGCTTTCACTCAGATAGATTATCCTGAATACACCTCCAATTTTATACTCTCAAAATTAGTTTTTTCTGTTTTTCAACCACCCGAGTTTGTTTAATTCTTTATTGAACAAGTTGATTAAAAATAAAAACTAATACAAAATTATGCAAACAGACCGCTTGCCGGTTTGCGATATTGGTTTGTTTGATGATACAACGGATTTCTGGATTGATTCCATTGATAACCTTTTGGGGAAATATTCTTTTTTAGAACATCCTCACGAAAGTACTTTTTATACTTTTCTAATTGTAGAAAAAGGAAGAGGTGAAATTATTATCGATAATAATAAAATCCGTATTGATGATGCTCAGGTATTTATCATTAAACCAAATTGCATTACCGAACTATATTTAAACAGAGAAGCCATTGGAAAAATAATATGCTTTACAGAAGACTTCTTTTCATTAAGGTACAACAATAATGTACTCAATCAATTTTCCTTTTTTAATAGGGAATCTAAAATTGTAATAAGGGTTTCAAACGATAATTTATCTTATCTGAAATCTTTAATATTATTTATGCATAACGAGTTTACCAACAAGAAGAAAGCTTCTAAAAAAGCCCTTCGCTCGTTTCTGAATATTCTACTTATCGAGATAGAACGTTTCTATAATCCATTGAGGAATATGGAATCTAATAATCCGACAAAAGAAAAAGTTCAGAAATTTCAGAAGCTAATAGAGAAGAATTTCAAAACAATGAAGCTTCCATCCGATTATGCTAGAATATTGAATGTGAGCACAAATTATCTGAACAAGATTTGTAAAAAAACTTTAGGAGCGACTTCAGGTGATTTAATCAGAAGACACGTAGTACTTGAAGCACAAAGATTGTTACATTACACCAATTATTCTATTAATGAAATTGCAAACGAATTAGGGTTTGAGCACACTTCTTATTTTGTTACCTTCTTCAGGAAAACGACAAGTCAGACTCCAGAACAATTCAGAAAGAAACGAACAGAAGAATAAAATAATAAATAGCTGAATTGAAAATAGAAATTACGAGACTTTAAAAATTAAATACAAGTCCTTTTTTAATAAAGAAGCAGTATTGTTTAGTTAAACAATCTGCTTTTTTATTTTTCGGTTAATCCTTATCTATAAAGGAAATTTGCCAAAACAAAAACAGAAACGATTATGGATTTTCCTATGTTTCATCTTGATTGGCTAAACAATCGGATGCTTATTGCAGGAATTGCAACACTTCACGTAATTATAAACCACGGTTTGGCAGTCGGTTTTATTCCATTAGTAACCTGGTTAGAACAAAAAGGGCTTAAACGAAGCGGAGCTAATCAAATTACAGATTTAGAATGGGATGAAAAAGTGTATAAAATGATGAAAGTCGCTTTTATAATTACTACGACTATTGGAGCAATGACAGGAGTCGGAATATGGTTTTCAGCTTCTCTAATCAGTCCTTCATCTATAGGTTCTCTGATTCGTGTATTTTATTGGGCTTGGTTTACAGAATGGATTGTATTTGTTACCGAAGTTATTCTGATAATGATTTATTTTCTTACCTGGAAAAACAGTAATAAATCACTCAGAGCAAAAATCCGTCACATACGTTTCGGTTGGTTTTTAAGCTTAGCATCTTGGATTACAATGACAATCATTGTGGCAATTCTGGGTTTTATGATGGATCCTGGAAACTGGAACAGTAATCCGAACCTTATTAATGGTTTTACTAATCCGCTTTACATTCCTCAATTAGCTTTCCGAACACCTATGGCAATGTTAATGGCGGGTGCATTCGGACTATTATTAGCCACAATATTTACAAAATACGGAACACAAATCAGGAAGGATGCTGTAAAATCTATTTCAAAATGGATTATCCTGTGGGCTCCATACACACTTTTCGGAGCAGTTTGGTATTATAAAGCGATTCCTGAAGGAATGACGGCTAATATGAGTACGGCTGTAGGAACTATGGACTTCGCACAATACTACGGTTTACTTAAATATTTCATCATAGGAGGAGTTAGTTTATCGGTTGTAATAGCCGTTATTGGTTTATTTAAGGCAAAAATAATACGTCCGTATATGGTTGTGTTGCCTGTCGTGTTTGCTTTTGCTTTTCTAGGCTTTTTTGAAAGAGTCCGTGAATTTGTCCGAAAACCCTATGTAATTGGTCAGTATATGTATTCAAACCTACTATTGGAAGAAGATATGGTCGTTTATCAGCAGGACGGAATCTTGAAACACGCTACTTATACTTCGGTTAACGAAGTTACAGATGACAACAAACTCGAAGCAGGAAGGAACATATTTATGTTGGCTTGTAGCAGATGCCATACAGGGCAAGGTGTAAACAGTGTAGTAGATGTTTTTGAACGAATGACAGGTACAAAAGATACTTTGAATGTAGCTATAATGGCTGCTTATATGCCGAATATGCATACGGGAAGAAATTATATGCCTCCTTTTCCCGGAAATGAAGCAGAAGCAGAAGCTTTGGCAATTTACATCAGGTATCTTCAGGATTCAGGAGAGTCGATAGAAGGAGTTCAAACCGAAGGTGTAATGATCAACTCAGACTATACGGTTAAGGCAGTAATTAACAAACAAAATAAAACAAACGATTATGAAGATGATAAATAGTTTATTGATTAGCTTACAGACAAACATACCGACACCTGTTCCTAAAGACCTTCCCTTACCATTGCCTTTACCCGAATGGCTTTTGATTATCATTTTGGTGATTTCTTTTTTGGCACATTTGGTTTTTGTCAATCTGATGCTTGGAGGAACATTACTTACACTTTGGTCACAAATAAAAGGATTAAAAGACAAGAAATACGACTTGTTGGCAAAAGAAATTGCAAGTACTATTACTGTAAACAAAAGTATTGCTGTTGTGCTTGGAGTAGCTCCGCTTTTAAGTATAAATGTTCTTTATACTGTTTATTTCTATTCCGCAAATGCTTTGACAGGATTGGCTTGGATAGCTGTGATTCCATTGGTTACCATTGCTTTTTTACTTACCTACCTGCACAAATATACCTGGAAAGTATTTGAGAATAACAAGGCGGTACATATCTCTATTTTAGCCTTGGCAACAGTCATATTGCTATTTATTCCTTTTATTTTCCTGACAAACATCAACCTGATGATGTTTCCCGAAAAATGGGCTGTAGTAAAAGGCTTTTTTAATGCGATGATGCTTCCTAATGTTTTCCCAAGATATTTTCATTTTCTTTTTGCTTCATTGGCAGTTACAGGGTTATTTTTGTTTTGGTATATGAGTCGTAAGAATTATGAATTCGAAAATTTACTTCCCGGATTCACAAGGTATGATATTCAGAGAAAAGGATATTCTTTGGCTCTTATTGCTTCAATCTGCCAAATGCTTATCGGCCCAATAGTATTGCTTACACTTCCCACCAAAGGAATGGGGTGGAATTTAATTCTTGTAATCTTTACAGGAGTTGCAATGGCACTTCCTGCGATGTGGATGATGTGGAAAGGATTACAGGCTTCCAGAGAAAATATCGGGAAGAACTTTTATAAGGTAGTTATACTGATGAGTATTACGGTTGTTTTTATGGGTTCGGGAAGACAGATTTACAGAGCCAATGCGTTGGAACCACATCAAAAATTGGTTAAATTAAGAACCGAAGAATTTCAAAAAATAAAAAAAGAAGCTTTTGTAAAAAGCAGAAGAGCACAAGCAGCAGAAAATTCGGCAGACCTCTCTTTGGCAGATAAAGGTAAAAAAGTATTCAATCAAAACTGTGCAGCATGCCACAAACCTAAAGAAATGCTTGTAGGTCCGCCGGTTACCGAAATGGCTGCCATCTATAAAGACAAAAAAACAGATTTAATCAATTGGATAAAAAAGCCAGGAAAAAAACGCCCTAATGCTCCACAAATGCCCGGTTTTCCTAAAATATCCGATGAAGACATGAGTACTTTAACAGAATATATATTAACCATAAACAATTAAGATTATGAGTACATTTTTAGTGATTTTATCAGTTGTATTGTTTTTTTGGATTATTAAATTATTCGTTGACCTGAACAGCATATCATTACGTTTATCTAAATCGAAAGAATTAAATAACACTAAAAACCCTTTGGATGGAGAATATGAATTCATAAGAGGATTACATTAAAATAAAACCGTCTCGATAACTACTTTTGTCGTAAGAAGTAGCTGTTGTATTTCCATAAATTACAAGAGTCGGTTTGGTAGGAAGGCTCCATACATTTTGATATGGAGCATTTCTTGGTTACAAAAAGTCACAAACAATTTGGGCAGACTCCCGATACCGTAAAATTAACGTTGTGAACCTTGTATTTTTTAGGCAATTTAAAGGAAGGAGCAACCTCTTCAATACAAGTTACTGTATGGCATTGTTCACAGCTAAAATGAATATGGTTATGATGATGTTCAACAGAAGAACAATCGTGGCAGGCGGCATATTTGACCACGCCGTCAATAGTTACAATTTTGTGTACCAAATCTTCGTTTATTAATCGGTCTAATACCCGATAAATTGTGACTCTATCACAAAAACCATCTAATATTTCGTGAATTTCCGAATGGGACAATGCGGTTTTTGAATCAGTTATTACACTAATTATCTTGGTTTTAGATATTGTATTACGACTTTTTTTCATCTTGATAGAATTATTTTAATGCAACTTCGTTGCGATTACAAATATAATACATATTTTTGCAACAGAATTGCATTAGTAAATATTATGAAATCAAAAAATTATGACCTTATAGGAATGTCTGCTGCCTTTTTGTGTATGATACATTGCGTTATATTTCCGTTACTTATTTTTATTCCAATCGGGATTTCGCATAATCCTTATATAGATCTTGCTTTTTTACTATTAGGAATATGGAGTGTTTATAAAACTACAAAAAACAATCACTCGATATTATTAAAATACGTGTTATGGGGTTCGGTTGCTCTTATTTCTTTTTCCGTAATGGTTCACATTCTTTTCCATTGGCACAGCCCAACTATGTATATGGGTGCTGCAGGTCTTATTATCGGACATTTTATCAACTTTAGAAATCACAAACACTAATGAAAAACAACAAACTTCCCGTAACCGTTTTGAGCGGTTTTCTCGGAGCAGGAAAAACTACCTTGCTCAACCACGTTTTGCATAACAAAGACGGACTGAAAGTAGCTGTTATTGTCAATGATATGAGCGAAGTAAACGTGGATGCAAGATTGGTAGAAAACCAAAATACCCTTTCACGAACGGAAGAAAAATTAGTAGAAATGAGTAATGGTTGTATCTGTTGCACCCTACGTGAAGATTTAATGCTTGAAGTTGAAAAGTTAGCCAAAGAAAAACGTTTTGATTACCTGCTGATTGAAAGCACAGGTATTAGTGAACCTATACCTGTTGCACAAACATTCTCATACATCGATGAAGAAAACGGCATAGACCTTTCCCGTTTCAGTTATATAGATACAATGGTAACTGTGGTTGATTGCTATAATTTCTTCAAGGATTTCGGAACAAATGAGCTTCTGCAAGACCGTAATCTGACCGATATGGAGGGGGATTGCCGAACTATTGTAAATCTATTGACCGACCAAATCGAATTCGCCAATGTGATTATCCTGAACAAAACCGATTTAGTTGATAAAGATACTGTTGGATTATTAAAATCTGCTTTATCTAAGCTCAATCCTGGTGCTAAAATAATTACTTCAGAATTTGGAAGAATAGCACCTACAGAAATATTAAATACCAATTTATTTGATTTTGAGGAAGCTCAAAATTCGGCTGGCTGGCAAAAAGAATTAGAAGCAGAAACCCACACACCCGAAACCGAAGAATACGGAATTAGCTCATTTGTATTCCGTAACCAGAAACCATTCCATCCTGAACGTTTCTGGAACTATTTGAATGCGGACTATCCAACCGGAATAATACGTGCAAAAGGCTTGTTTTGGTTAGCATCACGACCTAATGAAGCTCTTAACTTTTCACAGGCAGGCGGTTCATCACGATTGGAACGTGCAGGTGTTTGGTGGTGCAGTATGCCGTTTAGCGAACGTATGCGGTATGCTTCTTTTATTCACAATAAGGATTTAATCGAAGACCGTTGGAGTAAACAATGGGGCGACCGTATGAATGAGCTTGTTTTCATCGGGCAGGACATTGACAAGAAAAAGATGATTGCCAACCTTGAAAAATGTTTGTTGCAGGACAACGAGCAATATTTGTTTGACAAAAATATAAAGTTCAACGACCCTTTTCCAAAAGATATATAAATAATGAGTAATAAAATATCACGCAGAACAATCATAAAACAGGGTGGGTTAGTACTCACCGCTTTGGCAATACCTTTTCCATTAACAGCATTTACAAAATTCAATATTATGACAGACAAAAATCAATTCGATGTAATTATTATAGGTGGCAGTTATGCCGGACTTTCCGCAGCAATGGCTTTAGGGCGTTCGGTAAAAAACGTTTTGATTATCGACAGTGGTAAACCTTGTAACCGCTACACACCACATTCGCACAATTTTATCACGCACGATGGAGCTGTTCCTTCTGAAATTGCAACCAAAGCTAAAGAACAAGTGTTGAATTATAACACAGTAAAATTCTTTAACGGACTTGCTGTTGCAGGAAAAAAAACAAATAATGGCTTTGAAATCCAAACAAAATCTGGTGATAAATTCTCAGGAAAAAAACTTGTATTTGCCACAGGGGTGAAAGATATTTTTCCAAACATAAAAGGTTTTGAAGATTGTTGGGGAAAATCGGTTATTCATTGTCCGTATTGCCACGGTTATGAGTTTAAAGGAGAGAAAACCGCAATAATAGCAAACGGTGACAGAGCTTTTCACGTAGCTTCTTTAGTTAATAATCTAACCAACGAAATCACTATTATAACTACAGGTAAAGCGGAGTTTAAGGAAGAACAATATGCCAAACTGAAAAATCATAAAATTAATATCATTGAAAAAGAAGTAAAAGAAATTAAACACCAAAATGGAACTATTTCAACTTTAATATTTGAAGATGGTTCAGAAGAAAACTTTAATGTAGCTTATGCAGCAATTCCGTTTGAACAACATTGTAAAATTCCCCTAGATTTAGGTTGTGAAACAACAGAAATGGGACACCTAAAAGTAGATATATTTCAAAAAACAACCATTCCTGGCATCTATGCTTGTGGAGATAATTCAAGTCCGATGCGTTCGGTAGCCAATGCAGTATCAACGGGGAATCTTACGGGAGCAATGGTAAATAATGAATTGACTATGGAAGGTTTTTAAACTTTTTTACTTAGTATATGCTGTTGTCCCATAATTCCCTCTACATATTTTTCAGTATCAAAAAAACCTACATTCAGATAAGTATGATATGCATTGATATTCCTGACGTTTACAGATAATACTATTTCATTTATTTCAGGATATTTTTGTTTCAATAAATCTGTAATTAACAATACCGATTTCTTACCTAACCCTTTCCCCTGATAAATTGGGCTTAGGGAAAAAGACCGAAGCAAAATAGCAAATTTGTTATCTGTTTAGTTTAAATTTATCATTGCCTTTATCAAGAATAAAAAAACCAATGGGTTCATCATTATACA
>NZ_RQVQ01000068.1 GCF_003865405.1 Paenimyroides tangerinum | reverse complement strand
GTACTTGCTTTGCTATGCTCACTTTCATCCGCTGCGAGTGGTTCACTTTATCCGTTCTATCCAGTCAACAAATAAAATTGATTTATTAGTTGTTGGAAAAGTATTTTATCAAGATTTTGATAAAATGCTACTTAAAGAAGAAGAATCATTATTGCGGTTTTCAGCATTTAGAAAACACCTGTCTTTTAAACACGAATCTGAATACAGAATTGTTGGATTTACGAATGTATTTGAAAATGAAATTGGTCTTAGATTTAAACTTCCTGAAATTGAAAGTCTCGATTTTGAACTCTTTGCAAATCCAAGATTATCGCCATTTCAATTCAAACAATACAAAAAAATAATCGGAAATTATATTAAGCCAGAAAAGCTTAAAGAATCCGAACTGAAGAATTTTTTAGAGTTTAGAAATTTAAAATATTAATAAAAAACTAGCTATAACATCAGTTTCGCAAAATGCGGTGTAAAGGCTTTTTTTGAAGTTTTGGCTTTTTAAGTCGCAATTACATTTCGTTTTGTAAAAAAGATTAAATTTACAAAAGCCAAAATGATTTGCTTTTTTTTGGGATTTTCTTTAAACTTGGTTTTGTGAAATTCCCGCACTTCGCGAAGCTGCGGCTCGTTGTACGACATTCTATGAAAACTACCGTAACAATTTTGAAAGCTTTAATAATTGTAATATTTTCAATAATAATTGCATGTCTTTTTGGTGCAATCCATAATCAACTTTCATATTCTGTCTCATATGAATTTTTTGAGCACTTTCTGTTTGGTAATTTTGGAACTAATGAATGGAATTTAAATAATAAAAGAATTGAAGCCTCAGTTGTCGGAATTTTAGGCTCATATTGGGTTGGATTTATATTAGGTATTATTTACGCTGTAATTTGCCTATTTATAAATACTGAAAACAAATTCAAATACATATTAAAGGCAATTTCAATAAATATATTTTTTGCTTTAATTGGAAGTATTATTGGATATATTATCGGATTCATAATTCCTTGGGAAAACTTAGGAATTTGGATGGAATTTGGAACGCAAAATCCACAAAAATATGTTCAAGCTAATTTTATGCATTCTGGAAGTTATTATGGTGGAATTATAGGCTTAATTATCGGAATTATTTATCTTTTTAAAAATAAATCTTAATCAAGAACGTCGTACAACATCGGTTTTGCGAAATGGCGGGTTAAGGGAAAAATAAAAAGTTTGAGCATTTTTATCCGCAACAGCTTTTTATATTTCCTTTTTTCTTATTTTAGTAAATATAAAAAAGCTGTTGCTCAAGTTAGTGCAAAATTGAAAGCTTAGGTTTTCTAATCCGCCACTATCGCAAAGCCGCGGCCCGTTATATGTAATGTTTGGAAAATGGAGTATAATATAGAAAATGAACAAAAAGAAATTATCACTAAGAAAATTGGTTATGAAGCTATGCTTTATGTTTTAAAAACATATTATGAAAATAGTGGCTCAAATGATTTAACTGACATTCTTAGTGGAGGTGAATATTGGTTGGGAGAAGAAAAACCAATTGATTCAGCTTTTTGGTATTATTGGATTGACGCAATTGAAAAAGTAGAACGCGAAGGTCCAATGTTTAAAGAATTTATCAAATAAACACTACATATAACATCAGTTTCGCAAAATGCGGTGTAAAGGCTTTTTTTAAAGTTTTTGGCTTTTTAAGTCGCAATTACATTTCGTTTTGTAAAAAATATTAAATTTACAAAAGCCAAAATGTTTTGCTTGTGTTTTGGGATTTCCTTTAAACTTGGTTTTGTGAAATTCCCGCACTTCGCGAAGCTGCGGTCCGTTATGTGCAAGCTTTAAATTATGCGTATCCAAGAAATTATCAATAAAAAAACTGGTGAAAAACTATTAATATTTGGAGGTGAAGATATCATATCTGTAAATCCAGATCAACATTACTATGAAAGTTGTTTAGTCAGAAAAATGACACTATTCGCTCCTGAAGAAACTTTGGGTGATAAAGAACCGACAAAAGAAGGAGCTAAAATTCTTGTAGAATCAGCTAAAGAATGTAGAGAATTTATTGATAATTTTCGCAAAATTGATTTACCTGCAAACTTAAAAAACCTACTAAATACAACTAAAAAAAGAGAACAAGAAAAAATATTAAATGGACTAGAGTTAACACCTGATATACTAATGGCCTTTCTGTTGTATGCTGGAGATAATGGCTATTTGTTTAGTGAATATTCATCAGAACATCATTCAAGTGCACTTAAAGATAAAAAGATGCCATTAGCTTATCGTAAAAAAGATGATGGATCTATGGAAGTAATGGGAACTACAGATTTATCTGAAGGACAACTTAAACAAAATCTTGAACAAAGAACTGTAAAAGTTGGTAAAATTTTAGAAAAAGGAGACGAATGGCATTGCTTTTTTGTAACTTTCAACAGTTTATTAGGTAAAGAAAATTGGAGAAGCGGACAACCTCATTTTCACTATTTGTCAAATTTATTTGGTTTTACAAAGGAAGAAGTTATAGAACAAATCAAATCGAAAGATTATAAATTAGGAAATTTACCTCATATAACATTAAAGGAATATGGTAATCAACCTGAAAACAAAGCCAGCACATAACATCGGTAACTGTTGCACAACTCCGATTTTAAAGCAAAATACATAATATATTGCCTCGTTTAAGTCTTTTTAAGTGAGGTTTATTTTTTAAAAAGTATACTGAATTCTAAAATTAAAGTGGCTTAAAATTGATGTTTTTAGTTCAAAATGATCTCGTTTTATAAAAGCGTAGTTCTTCCCTTGGTTTAGGGAAATGACTTGGGCTAAAACACTAGGAATTTTGAAAATAAAGCGTAGGTATTTCTTCAAGTTGTAGGATAAACTTGACATTAAAACATGTTTATTAGCTTGAACCATTCCTCGACTATTGACCTTTTTCATAGTAAAGAAATTAATCAAGGTTCCTAAAACGGGTTCTACTGTGGCACTTCGACGTTTCACTAACCTGCGATGATACACTTTGTTTTTGGTAAGTTTCTCATGCATTTTATCGTAAAGTGGTTTATGAATGCTTTCTTCTAATTTTTTGAACTTGGTTACTTTTCCACAACAGCTCTCTCTTAAAGGACATTTTCCGCAATCTTGTTCGCTACTTCTAAAAGACTTTTTTTCATAACCTTTACTATAAATTAAAGTACGTTTAAAAGGTAAATAGGCTTTGTTTCCGCCTTCTTGAATACATTCGTAACGGTTTGCTTCTTTATTAAAAATAAAACCTTTACGTTCGGGTTTATATTGTCCGAAGTTTGGAATCCAAGCATTCAGATTATTATCTTCACAATATTGTAAACTTGTTCCACTGCTATATCCTGCATCGGCCAAAACTTCTCCAATTTGAATATCGTTTTGTTTTAAATTTTCTATAGTTTGATCCATGATTTCTGGAAATATGGCACTGTCTTTACTTCCAGCTGTACTGGCACAAGCTCCTGTGATTACGTGAAATTTGTCGTCAACAGCTAATTGCCCCGCATAATTTAGTTGACGTGGTTTTCCAGGTTTAGTTGAGATTTTTGCATCGGGATCGGTTGGACTATAATGGGTGTGATTACTTAAAAATTTAGGTCGAATAGCTTCTCCATTTTCATTTTTCTGAAGCGTTTTTACATGTCCTGGCATTCCTTTAAAAGCTTCTTCTTTCCAATTATGATGTTGATCTACTAGCTTTTTACGTGTTGATGTTACTTTGAATTCTGAATTTTCTTCCAATTCATTTACAAAGGCAGAAGCATCATTTAAAACCTCCTTTTCAACTAGAGAATCCATGCTCGCATTGGCTTTGATGAAAGCAGAATCTACGGCTTGACGTTTACCTGAAACCATACCTTTTCCTACACATAAACTTAAGATAAGTTGGAAAAGCTGCAAGAAAACTTCTTCTCCAAAAAGTGCACGTGTTCGGCTGATGGTGGAATGCCAAGGTAAGTCTTCGTTTAAGTCATACCCTAAAAACAAACGAACATCTAAACAGTTGCTGCAATAGCGAATCAAAGCTCGATCGCTATTGATATTGTTTAAATAACCAACCAATAAAATCTTGAAAAACACAACTGGATCAATGCTTTCTTGACCTTGGGTTCCGTAGTATTTTTGAGTGGATTTGTATAGAAAGTGTAAATCTAATTCTTGATTTACACGGCGATAAAAGTTATCGGATGGAACTAATCTGTCCAAGCTTAGTTCGTAAAATAGTTGTGGGGTAAAATCTTTTCGTCCTTGCATACAACAAGATACGAATTTTTATTTACTTTTGAGTTGTGCAACAAGCACAAGGGTTTGGCGCAATGGCGGGTTAAGGCTAAAATTGAAGTTTCGGCTTTCTATTCCGCAAAAAGCCAATTATATTGACTTTTTTCTTAAATTTATTCAATTAATTGGCTTTTGCTTACCGTGTCGCTAAATTGAAACTTATCGCTTCAATTTCCGCCACTGACGCCAAGCCCCGAAACGTTAGCTGTAATGCTCCAAACAGCCGTAATAAAAGTTCAAAAAATGAAAGAATTTGAATATAATGGAACTTATGCTGATTGCTATGTATTAAATGATGATAGAACTGAAAAATTTATATTTGAATTTCTTAACCATTTTATCCCTGAAAGAAAAGAAAGTGCAAGTGAATATGAATTTCCACAATATGAAGATGATTCACAATTTATTTTTCAAAACGATTATCAAATAATAGAATTCTTATCACAAAAAACAAATGTCGAATATTCACTTTATTGGAATAATAAAAGAAGTGAAGATTTAAAAGGAGCAATGGTTTTTTTTACACCTGATAACAAAATAATATTTGGTTTATTTTGCAATACCTTAAAAGGAGATACTAAAATTGAAGATGAATATTTCCAAAAACTCAAATTGTTCACTCAAAGTAATTATGGATATATATCTTATGAACAAATTCCCGAAATGGATACAAATACATTTATAGAATTATCAATAAAAAGTTTATAAAAAGCACTACAGCTAACATCAGTTTCGCAAAATGCGGTGTAAAGGCTTTTTTTAAAGTTTTGGCTTTTTAAGTCGCAATTACATTTCGTTTTGTAAAAAATATTAAATTTACAAAAGCCAAAATGTTTTGCTTGTGTTTTTGGATTTTCTTTAAACTTGGTTTTTTGAAATTCCCGCACTTCGCGAAGCTGCGGCTCGTTGTGTGTAATACTAAAAAAAATATTGCGATTAAATAATAAAATATTATATATTGCGCTTATTAAATTTTTAAGTAGTGAAAGTATTTCATACTCAAGAAAGTCGAAGAAAAACATTATCTTTTCCAATTCAATGCGTCAGAGATGATGCATGGTTGGGTGAAGCATATTATTTTTGGAAAGAAGAATTAGATGCAGATGATTGGGGGAATAACTCTAAAAGAAAAACCAAAAATTATGAAATATATGAATGTGATTTAAATTCAGAAAATTACATTGATACTGTATTTAATGAAAAGCATTATTATTTTTGGATTAATCAACTCGAGAAAATTGCAAAAAAAATAATGCTTAAAACAAATGAAAAACCAACCCTTAAAGAATTAAATGATTATATAAAAGATAAAAATATATGGCCAGAAGTTGATTTTATTCAATTTCAAGATCTTCCAGTTAATTCGGAACGATCTTTGGTTAAACCCATAACATATAAATATGGCAAAGTTAGAACTGTTGCTTTTAGAAAAAGAATACAAATAGCAGTCTATAATAAAGAAATAATTTCTAACTTTGTTCTTAAAAAAACAGAACAAGTAATATAATTAATTTAAGATATGTTAAATTTAGAATTATTAGAACAAAAGTTAGATGAAGTTCTTTCAAAAGAAACTTCTGAAACTATGACTTCTTGGCTTATGAATAAGAGGCTGAAGAAATACATATCTTTATTGGGAGAAGGAAATTTCATTAGTATGCCTAAAAATAAAATTTCAATGTCTCAATCTAGAAGCTTTACAGTGGATACTGAAATTAATGAGTATTCCACTGAATATACTTGTGGCAATACAGATGATGATTATTTATTAGCAGCATAAACTAACAATGAGTACAGAAACACAAATAAAATTAAAATTTATAAGCGTTGATTTTCCTGTTGTTAATTTCAATTCAGAAAAACAATTTTCAGGAGAAGAAGAAATTTCTGTAAACATTGAACCTAAAGTATATTTTCCTAAAGATGACGCAAATCATTTTAAAATTATTCAAGAAGTTCAAGTTTCAGTAGAAAATACCTTTAATATTTTTATCATAGCAATTGGTAATTTTCAATTTAACAATGTAGATGATGAAAAATTGAGAAGAAATTTTGTTAATTTAAATGCTCCTGCAATTATGTTTCCATATATAAGGTCTTTTATTTCAACATTGACTTCAAATTTAGGTAATGTCACAGGAACATTAAATATTCCTCCACAATTTTTTAAGGGTGAATTACCTGTTATTTCTGATGAAGACTTCGAAAATAATAACGAAAAATAAAAAGTACAGCACATAACATCGTATTGGCGAAATGGCGGGTTAAGGTAAAATAGAAAGTTTGTTCATTTTCATCCGCAACAGCTTTTTATATTTCCTTTTTTCTTATTTTAGTAAATATAAAAAAGCTGTTGCTCAAGTTAGTGCAAAATTGAAAGTTTAGGCTTTCTAATCCGCCACTATCGCAAAGCCGCGGCCCGTTAGCAGAAATTTCTAAAAACAAACTAATGAAGAGAATAATTGGAATATTGAGATTAATAGGAATAACCACAATTTTACTATTTATTTTAGCAAAAATGATAGACCTAAATTCTCTTATAGGTACAATACTTTTATCTATTGGATTCTTTTCGTTTTTAATATCATTTTCAATCCCAATTATAATGTGGATTTACAAAAAGTATATAAAAAACTATATTGATTCATAATATATTCAATGTCAAAAAAAAAGAAACATCAGCTAACATAAGTTTGGCTCAATGGCGAGTAAAGGCAAATTTCAAAGTTGGTTTTCTTTTTTGTCGCAATCGCCTATTTCAATTTTATTTATTAAATTTAAAAATTAAAAGGCGTTGCTTAGTTTTGGTTAATCGTAAAGTTTTGGCTTTATTTTTTCACCACTGCGCCAAGCTTCGTCCCGTTAGCCACAATATTAAAAGACGATGAAACAACTGTCGACAGAAATAACCGAATTGCTGAATAAGAAATCAACGACTGACTTCTTAACTGCTGCTCGACAGTTTGTAACTTTATTGGAAAATGATGAATTAAACCAAGAGACATTTTACAAGGACTCTCATAAAGCATTGTCTGAATTGTATAAGACAGCTTTGGTACTTGAAACGGTTGAACTAATTTACTCAGAACCTGAGAGTAAATTTGACGAAATCGACAGAGACGAACTCAGAAAAATGAATAAAAATCTTATTTCTAATCTTGGTAAAGACTGTTTTTATTGGGAAATTTTCGACCCGACATACACAGAACAAAACGGGAAAACAGAACAAGGTTGGGAAATAACAGACAAAGATCCGACTCAAGGTTGGCTTGTAGACGACTTTGCTGACATTTATGCTGACCTTAAAGAAGAGTTAACGAAAATTGACCAAATAGGAACAGACGAAGCAGTTGAAGACGCTTTATGGCAGCTGAAATTTGGACTTAAACACCATTGGGGAAATCACTGTATTAATGCAATGAGAGCTCTACATTATTTATGGTATGATGGAAAAACTGCAATGTTAAATGAACAAGATGAAGAAAAATACTGTGGCTAACAGCGGTTTGGCAATATGGCGGCTGAAGCGCTTCTATGAAACATTTGTTCAAGATTCAACGGTAGTAATTCTATTGAACATTGGTGCTGAAAATCCACCACTTCGCATTCTATGGATAAAAACAAACTTTTTTCAAGTTTTTTTTCTATTTATTTATGCTGC
>NZ_RQVQ01000067.1 GCF_003865405.1 Paenimyroides tangerinum | reverse complement strand
TTGCTTTGCTATGCTCACTTTCATCCGCTGCGAGTGGTTCACTTTATCCGTTCTATCCAATAATTCACATAAAAACGTTCTTTGTGAACTAAATTTTGAGTAATATGTTTTGAAAATTTTAGTGAACCTTTTAATGATGTTTGATTTCCTTCATTTTTACGATATCTTTTGATTAATCCTCTATGGAGTAAATATTCAAGCTCTGAAATAAATAATTCGTAATAAAGTTCTAAGATTGAATTTGATTTTAGCTTAAGTGTACTCGATCCAGTAGATTTTACATCAAATCCCCAAACGGTTTTTATCATTCCAATTAACAAATTCCGCCATTTATCTTCGCCTGCTTTATCAGCTTTTGGTAAAACTTCAACTGTTGTTTTTCCGACTTGTATAACTCCAACATGTTCATTGAATTGTACACCATTTCTAATTAGTTTAAAGAAAGGAGTTTGGTTACCATGATAGATTTCTAAAGCATCATGAAGCTTCTTTTCTTTCTCATTTTTTAAATTAAAGAAAAGCTTTTCATGTTCAAAAACAGTAATTCGATTGTCTTTTATCACAATCATTTCTTATTCATTAATAATTTAATAGCATTCCCGAAATTCTCAGCATTTCCTTTGTGATTTATAATCTCGTAAGATTCTTTTTCTTCAAATTGGGAATAATCTATATGCTCGAAATTGGCAAACACAGAATCGTGCTCTATTTTTCTCACAAATCCGGCACCTAAAACCAATCCAATTCTACCGTAATCGCCAAAGAAATATTCTTGTAATAATGGAATAATATTTTTGTAAAATGAATCGATAATAGTGTTTTCCTTTTTATGGATAAAATAAGCATGACCAATTTGATGATGACGATCTAATAATTTTTCTATTCTTTTATTAATAGTTTCTAGAATTTCAGCAGCTTTAAATCCATAAAGCCCTTGTTGTAAACCTTCCAAATCATATTTTGGAGGTATTTCTTAAAACACAAAACGACGTCTTAATGCTGTATCCAAAGCTTCCACACTTCGATCTGCGGTATTCATCGTCCCGATAATGTAAAGATTTGAAGGCACACCAAATTTTTCTTTACTGTAAGGTAAAGTAATTTCTAAAGCTTCATCATTTCCTAAACGTTTATCCTCTTCGATTAAGGTAATTAATTCACCGAAAATTTGTGATACATTACCACGGTTGATTTCGTCAATGATGAGAACAAATGGTTTACTTGGCGATGTAATATTCTGAGAAGTAGATTTTTTTTCTAAATTTATTTTATTGTTAATGTAATTCAGAACCGACCAATAAGCCGTTGAATTAGATCCACCAATAACCGCTCTAAACTCTTTATCAATATTTTTCACAACCGACAAATCAGGATAAGCTTGTTGTAATTTTTCTGCACGAGAATATGAAACTGTGTATTCTTTTGCATCATCAGAATATATTGGCTTTAAAATCAAATTTCCTCTATCTGAAATACCAACTATTTTTAAACCTAGATTTTCAGTTAAAATTGGAAGAAAGAATTGTTCTTTATTTTCGAGTTTTTGATTCGCTTCCAAAACAAGATCATTAAATGCGTCATCAAAAGAATAATTTTTTACAACTTCAAGTTTTTCAAATTGAGGTTTTTCAGCATTCTTACAAATTTCTTTGAAAATTCCGTTTTTCACTTCATAAATAACACTTTTCACACCATCTTCATTTTCTTCAATCACAGGTTTTATTCCTTCAATAAAATCTTCATACGTCATGCTTTGATGAAAAGTAGTAAATACGATTTGACCTTCATCAACCAAACGATTATATTCTTCTTTTAACGCTTTTCTTTTGTTTGCATCATTTAAGGAATCATTAATCTTGAATTCTGGATTTGCAATTTCGATGGCTTTATTAATCGTATTATACGTTTTACCAGTCCCCGGAGGACCGTAAAGGATTTGGTTTAATTGGATATTCTTCTCGGATAATTGTTTTTCTTTATTGATAATTGGTCTGTGCATATTTTTGACTTCTCTAATTTTTTCTCCAATATTTTCTTCTAAATAGAGTAAAGACTTGGCTAATTTTTCGATTAATTCTTTCTCATTAAAATTAAAAGCCGTAAGAAATCTTATACTTTTTGAATTTTGCCATTTGAACCATTCTATATTTTCAGGTAATCTATCTATTTGATTATAAAAAACATCTTTTGAATTTTGGTCACCTTCAAAATGAATTTCAGTATAAATTTTATTTTTTCTTGATATTATTTCATAATGTACAATAGTATCTCCAATTATATTATGATTATCAGCTATCCATACCCATCTAGAATTATCTTTTACTTCAGAAATTTTAAAATCTTTGAGAATATTATTTTCACTTAATAAATAAGCTTTTAATTCATTTATAATTTGACTAAACTTTAAAAAATTATTTTCTGTTTTATTACACAAGTACTCTTCTAACAATGTTTCGTTTATTGCTATATTATAAAGCTCCTCAATATGATGAATTCTATATTGAGATTTTTGTTGTTGTGGTAAATAATCAACACAGCTCTTCAACCAAAGTGATTGTAGTGTTTGTAGATTTTTGACAACATCTTCGTATCTAAAATAAACTAAAGTTGCTGGAGTTTGTTTTTCAAAATTTTCCGTTTTTAGAACAGGAACTTCCTCAATTTTGCCCAAGTCTTCGTCATTTACCATTAAAGCAAAATCGGTAGCATTAATCATTAAAACAAGACGACTATTTATATTTACCGAGAATCTTTTTCTATAATCATTCCTTACATTTAAAGCTAATCTTTCGTCGTCGAATGATATATGTGCGGTATCTATAAGGGACTTTAATAAATCAAAAAATAGTTTAATAGCTTCTGAGTTGTCAATTAAGTCAATCCTCTTTTTTATTTCTAAATTCATTATTTTTTAAATTTTTTCATTAAAACTTTGACCTAACCCCATCAATCTAATTCTTTCTAAATACTCATAAATCATGGATGAGTTATATTTTGGTTGACCATGCTCATCTTTTTCTTTTTCTAATGCAATTGCCATTAATGCATATTCATTTTCTAACGAAGTGGAGAAAATCCCTTGATCATCAGTATTGATTGAAACTGATAACTGTGGGCAACTCTTCAATAGTTCATGATTTGTTTCTAAACCAAGGTTAAAGAATTTCGTTATTGGGTGTTTTGCGTATCTTCTAAAAGTACCTATCAAATAATTTGATGTTGGATTAGTTTCTATTGCGATATTCAAGCTTTTTATTTCATGCATCATCTTTTCTTGAACAGCATGAACCAACTCAGTATAAGCATGAGTTATTTCAAATTGCTTCATCATTTTCCCTGTTTTTTTAATATTAGAATTAAAATGATACGCTTGTACAATTCGCTTACAATCAATATTACTTCTGATACTTCTATTTCTAGGATACTCATAATTAATACGGCATCTCTCCCAATAATTTAGATTGATCAATGAATAAATATCGTCATCCAATTTATCAAAATATAATTGAGGATCATCTCCTCTAAGTTTCCACGCATCAAAATAGACAATATGATCGATTGTTTTTTCTTTTAAAGGGTTAGTTAGAGCTAAATTAGAGGAAAAAACTTCATAGAATAAATTACTATATAGTTTTTCTAATCTATTTATTTCATTACGATGTATTGAAATACCAAACTTTCTAACTTTTGCTAAAAGCCATACTATATTGTCCAATACAATTTGTTTGGGTAACATTAATTTATTATTCTTAAATAAATAATAATCTTTCACATCAATCCCTAGTGCCAACGCGTGTCCTAAGCGATCACCTTGATTCAGATTACAAAACTTTATAGCTTCGTCTATAGCTCTTAATCCATCAACAATATCATAAAAATCTTCTCCAGCATGATACGTCGCATAGATTTTAGGTTCATCTATAACATCCTTTAAATGGTTAAAGCTCCCTTTTATTTTATGATTTTTAATGTACCTAAAGCCTTGTGCAAAAACCTCAGGAGGAGCATCAAATTCACTTGAAGCTGCGTCAATTCCTCTTATATATTTAGAAACCGCTGAGTATCCTTCTCTAAGTTGACTAATTGCAAGCGTTTGATTCTTAATTTCTTCTCTCGATGAAAAATGTCTACATTGAACTAAACTGGCAACGGAATCAAGTTTTTGATTATCTTTTTTCTTAATATAATGTATTGTATAAAATATATTATCTTTTTCTAAATCATAACCATTTTTGTATTTTATCTTTTTCGGATATTTGATTTGATTTATAGATTGGATTGATTTTTCGTTTAAGGCTAGATTATATCCTGAAATACTATTTTTTAACCTACTTACTTCTTCCTTGGGGGCAACTCTTAGTTCAAATGATTTAATATTTATATGCTTTTTAGAATCATGAACAGCTAAATTCATAAAAGCAGTATGATAGATACTTTTATCAGGTAAAAAATACTCTTTACGATCTTGGTATTTTGAAAAATTACCGAACCCTATCTTATCGTTTACTTGTACTAATTCAGCTCTAAACTGTGCTTTTATCAAAATATAAGCATGAAATAAATGAATATACTTTTCAAAAGTCGAATCTTTTTTATAAATTTTTTGAAAACAATCATACATCAATTTTCGTTCACCATAAAACACATAAGATTTTTCAAAATTACTAGCGTGTATGTTCTTAGGTATAGCGTAATCAATTACACAATCATTATTGTTATTGTAACAAAACTTGTGTCCTAAATCAAATTTCAATACATTAATAGCTTGAGACAAATCAGGCATTTTAAGTAATACATCATAAGATTGCTCCGAATTACTATCCTTTGAAAGATCAATCTTAACATTAATACTCTTTTCGTTGATATTAAGAAATGAGAATAATAGGTACCTGATGTAAGCTGCTTTATAGACAAGTATTTTTAATTCTTTATTAGAATTTAAAGCACTATTAGATACTTTAGTTAATAAGCTTAACTCGCTTTCCAATTGTTTAAAATCCTTTTCAAAATTTGTCGGATTATTCATGATGTTTAACCAACTTAAATCGAAAACAGGACCTGAACCTTTTAAATGAAAATGATTTTCTGCTAATCCTTTATTTAATAATATCCGTAAGCGTTTATTATCTGAAAAAGCTGTAGGTCGCCAAGAAAAGAAATCTCTTTTACGTTGAGATCGATTGTCTATATAAGCAAAAAAAGATGTAGTCATTAAATCTTCACCTGTATAATAAGATAAATCTCTCCATTTTAATAGGTGTGAATAATTAACAAATGGTTCTAAATTATCTTCTACAAGTAGCTTTGAAGTAAAATGATTTAAGAGATGAAAATGGTTTTTATTTTCATCATTATCATCCAAAAACCAATCAGTATCTAGCTTGTAATATACATTCTGGATTTCATCTAATGAGTAATTAGAGAAGGTTCGAAAACCATTCTCTAAAAACGTTTGTAGGTTAATACATTTTTCTGAATCCTTTTGTTTTAAAACAAAATCGGCATTATAATCTACAAACAACAAACGTATTGCTCTTCGTAAATTATCCATTTATTTTCTTTGTTAAATACTTCAACAATTCCTGTTTTGTTTCTTTAACCATACTATCATCAAGGCTATTGATTCCTTCCTTAAAAGATGACAAGTTATCAACTTCACTATTGAATTCATCAATATCTTTTATTTCATTTATAATTGTTGATAAAGTTTGAATTTTATAATTTGGACGATCTTTAATTCTTTTTAACAAAATCTTTAGCTTTTCAAAAATTTGACTTTCTTTTGAAGTTGCTTCAACTTCTTGACCTGACTCAGAATACATTGAATTAATTATCTTTATTAAATCATCAGAAACTAAATCATTATTTTCATCATATTCTTTTAAAACAGGATATTCTTCACTTAATTTATTAATGATTGAAAAACTTTTTTTATTTCTAGAATGAAATGAAAATAATAAAACTTTTATGATTGGATAACTAATAAAATCTTCAACTAAATCTTTATTATTAATGCTATATATAGATCCATAAACAAATAGTAAAATAAAGCAATCAAAATAATTATCAGGTAGCTCTTCTTTTATATGTAGTTTTCTAAAACTACTTAGATTATCAAAATAATTAATAGAAAACGAAGGGTTAAATAATTGTTTAATAAATATTGAATTTTTAAACCATTTTAAATTTTTTATTACAAAATCTTCTTCTTCTTTAATTTTAAAAATTCGGAATAAAGGTTGATAATTATAAATATTATTTAATAATGAAAAAGGAGATAACGTAATTTTTTTATAACTATCAGTTAAGGTATCTTTTTCATACTCAATTCGATAATTCTTATTATCCCCTAAGATATAAATAAACTGAGATAACAAAAATAAATTACTTTGATCTAAAGATTCAATATTAAGTTTTTTTATTTGTTCATCTTTTCCTCCATATGTAAAATGATCTCTAGATTGTCCCTTATCATTTTCAGCTAAAATTTTAAAATCAAAACTTATAAATCCATAACGAGCAAATTCAGAATAAATCTCATTATTAATTAATTCTTGCTCTTGGATTAAAATAGAATAAAATGCTTTCAATGTTGAAATAAACTTTAAACCAGGGTAGTCATTAAAAGATAATTTATCCTCAAAACATTTCATACTATATATTACATCTCCAATAGATATTCGTTCCGGAATTTTTGAGATAGACAACGTTCTTAACTCAGATATTTTATATTTCTCAAATAAGAATTTAATAATTGTTAAATTACAATGTTCTATTTTAACATCATCTAAACTTTTAAAAAAATCAAATTCTATTTTGTTTTTTTCTATTTCGTTTAAAATATATTTTTTTAATATTGAGATATTATTACTGTTAGATAGATTGAAAAAATTCTGTATTCCTCTAATCGTATCTAAATTAAATATATAGCCAACTTGATTAGTTTTAAAAACTAATTTAAAGTTATTGTATAAATCATTTTTTACAATTTCATATAAATTTGAAGAATTTGATTCAAATAAAACTGAATTACCTTTTCTTATTTCAAAATCTATTTTTTTAATTTTCTTTACATCAGGTAGTACTAATCTTCTTGTAAATGGGATTAATTTTTCTAAATATTTTTCCGATTTTTTCTCAAAATCTATAGACAGTTTCTGGTTATTTAGTTTCACATTTATTGTTTCTCTTAATTGTTCTATTTTACAAGCAACTAAAAGAATAATATTTGATTGAATTAAAAATTGTCTAATATCTTCTAACATTTCATATGCTCCAGATATGTTTAAATCAAAATCATCGATAGCAATAACTAGAAAATCCTTTTTTTCTTCAAATTCTTTTAAGTAAATAGCTATTAAATCTTTAAAGCATTTTCTCAAATTACTACTTGTTGCTAAACGACTCAAAGCTTCAATTGATTCTTTTTTATACAATTCTTTTCTATCAGAATTAATTATCTGTAAGTTCTCAAACACTTGTTGAAATTGCTTAATAATATTTCGTCTGGAATCATCACTTAAATTACAATCATGTTTTGAAATTTTGTTTTGAAATTTATCAAACATTTGAGCCAAAATAATTTCAAACAAACTTTCTCCGCCTCTAAATAAAGAAGGATCTACTATATCTATAGTAGCAAACTGAGTATTTGCAAGCACAACACTATTTGAAAAAAAAGATTTATGATTATCACTGTTTTTTCCTACTAAAGCGTCGCGAAAAGAAATCATTGAGGAAGATTTTCCTTTTCCTCTTTCTCCTGTAAATGCTATGATATTATTAAAATCATCATAAGTATTATTTTTTGATGACTGCTCAACTATTTCTTCAACATTTTTTAATGCTGCTTCGTATACTTCTTTAAAAATAGAAGTATTAAAGTTCTTACCATCTTCAATTTTTATTTTGTACTCTTCATTTAGGTTAATGATTAATGTAGAGTCATTATTTGTATTAGTATCATTCATATTTAAGTTTTTCAGTAAGTTTTAGTTAATAACCTGAATTCGATTATTAATACAAAGCTAACTGACTGGAATTTAGATGTTCAAATTT
>NZ_RQVQ01000066.1 GCF_003865405.1 Paenimyroides tangerinum | reverse complement strand
ATGAGTCAAATTTAAGATTTTAGTCTTAACTTCAACTGAACGCTAAGTTAGTATATCCAGACATTCTAGAAATAGAAAAATTATTAAACCAAGTATTAGATAAACTACCTTCTTCTCCTGGAACATACTACAGAGGGATTGGTAAAGATGAAATTGCTATATTAGACAAACTAAAGATTGGTGACGATATTCCTTACAATAACTTTATGTCAACAAGTTCAGAAGAAGAGGTAGCTTTAAGATTCTATTTTGATAATTTAAAGAAAACAGGACAAGGTGCTATGATTAAAGTTATTTCTAAAAATGGTAAAAGTATTGATAGATATTCTGATGCTACTGAATTTGAAATTTTACATAAATCTAATTTGAAATTTAGAATAAATGACATAATACCAGATTATTTTCAAAATCCGGCAGAAGTGGCTTTAGATGGAGAATCTCCAATAAAATTTACATTATTTATAATAGAAGAATTATGAAAATAGGAAATATTTTACAAGTATATCAAAAAAATATTTTTTCAGATAAAGGAGGAGAAATTTCAATGTTAAACTTTCTTGAAAGTATTGAAAAATGGAATTCTCTTAATAAAGACGAGAAGTTGGAGTATAGACGTAAGGATATGTTATATACTGAAAAACATTTTAATAATGATTTAATACAAGAAAAAAAATATACATATCTGAAACTTGTTTACGAAATGCATTTTTCTTTAAAAAAAATTTTGGATAGTGTATCTTTTAATGAGAAAGTATTTATTTTAGAAAATCAATATTTATTTAGATTGTATTCTATGTTTTATTGTGAAATAGAGCTTATTTGTATGTATAAGGATTTAAAAAAAATAGGACACATTCCCCTTTTTATTTTAAAACCATTAATAGAACAAGTAAAGGATACAGAAGAATATAAAAAATATAAATTGCATGAACTTTTTGAAACCTACGAAAAAATGTATGCCCTGTTTTTAGAAAGACCTTACGAAAAAAGTTAGAAAAAACAGCTGATATTAAATTTATTTTTTATAAAAATGTAGATGATTTCACTTTAACTTTCGATAAAACAGGTTCTATAGCCGAATCAATTCGTAAACAAGCTTTTGATTTATATAGAGAAGGTAAATGGGCGGAATTAGAAGATTTGTTTAAAAGTATTAATATAAAATGGCTTCCTGCGTTTGGAGGTTATAATATTGTAGACAACGTTCCTTTAACAAAAGGTATGAAATTCGATAGATATTGTAGCTCAATTGGTTATTCTGAAAAAGGAAATTTAAATTTGAATGGTAATTTTACATCTCCGATAGAAAATGGCACTCCATTTAGTTTTTCACAAAGAGCTTTAGTTAAGTTAAGAAATGAGTATGATGTTTACTATGAAATAGAAGTTCTGAAAGATTTACCTTTTACTGCACAAAATGCCGATGTTATTCCTTGGTTTGGACAATTAGGTAAAGGAAAACAATCGATGTGGAATATTCCTAAAAACCCTAATTCTCCGAAAGATTATTCATATACATTGACTGAATTAGCAGAAATGGGTTATATAAAAATAACGATAAAAGAATCACCTAATGGTAAGTTTAAATCATTGGTAAATAAAGAAATACCTTAATTATGATTTTTTTTAAAAATAAAATAATAAAATGTAGTTTAACTTATTTCGGACCTTCTTTAATTCAAATAAATAAGGAAGAAACGTGTGAACAAATATTTAATATTCCTTTTACTTTTTATTTCAATCATAGCTGGAATATTACACATAAATGTTCTTGTTGTGATAATAGTGTTACAATAATAAATGATGTTAATAATAACTTTAAAAATTATACCACTATTTCAAACTTAAATTCTAATAATTACGATATATTATTTTTACAAGAATTAGCATCTTTATTTTCCAATATAATTCTTGCAAAAGTTGATAATGTAGTTTATTTAAATAGAAAGGATTTTAAATATGAATTTGATTTTCAAAGAAAACAATCCGTTTCATTAAAGGGTTATACATGTAAATCATGTAATGCTAGTTATTTAGGGATTTTAAGAATAGGAATGCCTATTTTACCAGAAAAATCAATGCAAGAAGGAATGTTCGGTAGTGTAGAAATAGAAGAAATCATTGAGGTTGATATTAGTGAAGATATTTTTTAGAATGTAATAAGCCGAGCTAAAAGCTTATAGCGAAACTAAATTAGGTAAAGGTTGGTGGAAGAATTTAGATAATGTTAGCGGAGCGGGGAACTTGTCCACTCGACTTACCTCAAAATTAATATCAAGAGGAGTATCGAGTTCTGTAGCGGATGATATAGTACTACGAGCGATGTATATTGATGATGTTATTGGAACTAATAAAATGCAAACAATGCTTGATGATTTATTGAGCTCTTCTAAATTTAAAAACCCAGAAGACTTATTAGATAATTTAAATGGGGTATTTAGAAGTCCTGTAAATTCGGGTAATGTAAACTCAGCAAGTGCAAATAATTTGTATAAAGAATTAGAGGAGGGTAAATATTGGATGAGTCAGGGAGATGATGTATTTATCTCTAAAAAATGGTCTGCAGGTGGAAATGAAGTAGATGTTACAATCACTACAAAAAATACTTTGGTGGAGTGTAAGAATTTAAGTGGAAATAATTTAGGCAGTTTGGTTAATGATATAATAGCCAAATATACGATGGAAAGTAAATTGAGTACTGCAATTAAAAATCAATATCCCAACCATTTTGGTAAAATCTCAATCAGTAATTCCTCAAATGAATTTTATAATTTGAACAAGCATCAAATAATTAATAAATTTAGGCAAGAATTATTGGATAAGCCAGGTGGTATAGTTAAAGATAAATTAGTTAATTCTGTAAAAGAGCTTCATATAGAAAATGGACAAGGTAGAATCATAATAAAAAATTCAGAATGGTGATGAAACGATTTTATATTAAAACAGAAAATTCTAGTAAGTATTGGACTGATTTTGAATCTGAACTTTCGGCTTACTATCACTTAATATGGTTAGGTGAAACTAGCATAAATGATTTTATTATTAATGAAGTGAATTTTATTAAGAAGTACATGTTACTAACCTACAAGTATGGTTTGGTTACGCCAATTAACGGCAATGAACAAAATTTGCTTTCAGGATACCAAGATTACAAATTAAGTAATGAGAACAAAGGAATTAGTGGCAGTAATCTAATGAATTATCTATATAATAATAATCAAAAAATAGATTTAGTTTATCCATCAAAAATATTTACAGATGTAAATGATAAATTACCTAAAAAGCTGATAGGCGTTGACCCAGTTACAGAATTAAATGCCGATATATTTTTACATGATAGTTATTGGAAGTTTCCTTTAAGAGTTGAATTATGGAAAAAAGAAAATAAAATTGAAGTTGTATTAAATCTAGATAACGACATTTTTAATTTGGGATTAGAGAATAAGAAATGTCGTGAATTTGAATTCCCTGTTGATAATTCTGATTTAGCTTACTTAAACACTCCTCGATTAAATAGTTTTTTAAGGGATTTGAAAAAGCTATGTTTCGAGTATGGTGCTACAGATTTTGAGTTTGAGGATTTAGGTTTAAATGATTTTACAGAAAATGGAGTGTTATTTGATAATGAGATTGTATATTACGAAGATATTGTGGACATATTGGAACCGTATCAACGAATTGTAAAATAAATATTGGATTGTAATACCAGACTGCTCGGATTTAACTTCGTTCAGTCGGCCAAAGCCCCGAGTGCAACCCGTGCATATTAAAAAAAACACAGACTTCAATTCATAAGAAGTCTGTGTTTTTTTTGCAAGAAGGATGGCAGCATTGTTTGAGCTCTTTTACAAATTCTCAATTTGGAAAAAGCGAGTGCGTACAGCCTGGCCTGCAACGCAG
Source organism: Paenimyroides tangerinum (assembly GCF_003865405.1). Lineage (GTDB taxonomy): Bacteria > Bacteroidota > Bacteroidia > Flavobacteriales > Flavobacteriaceae > Flavobacterium > Flavobacterium tangerinum. The sequence goes on along the minus strand of NZ_RQVQ01000066.1, from coordinate 4,245 downwards.
TGGAAGGCTTGCCCCAGAGATAAATCATTTTAACAAACCTATCCCGTACAGGCCGTTCCGATAATTAGTAGTCCTTATAGCAGCAAGCTTACAGATTACTCAAACGCTATGGTAAATCGCATTAATTTACAATTAATCACAACCGATTTATTAGTTCAGAATCGTCCTGCGATGTTGCAATTGCGCATACAAGGAAACGGAATCAATGCACAAAGCGCGCCCATCGTATCGGGCATACCACCTATTTACCTAAACGGAGGCGAAATCTTGAGCTTAACAAGTGCTGATTTGGCAGGTTATTTCCGTTTTCAAAACCTACAAGGCATTACAACCACCCGTTACAGCGAACCGTTGCCAGATGGCGTTTACACCATTTGTTTTCAGGTCTATGATATGGTGACCAAAAAATGGTTATCACAAAATAGTTGCGCTACCATTTATTTAATGTTGAACGATCCGCCGCAGCTAAACGTTCCAAGTAATAACGAGCAAATAGCAAGTAGCGATTTTCCAAACATCATTTTCTCGTGGACACCGCGCCACATGAATGCGACCAACGTATCGTACGAGTTTGAGTTAAAAGAAATATTAAATACCAATTTAGACCCCGCGTTTGCCTTTGAGGTAAGTCCGCTGTTGCATAAAGAAGAAGGTTTGCGAACCACCACTTTGTTGTATGATATTAGTAAACCTGTTTTAATACCAGGCAAAACCTATGCTTGGCGAGTAAAAGCCATTTCAACCAACGGATTGGCAGAAAACAGCGTTTTTAAAAACAACGGCTACAGCCAAATATATTCGTTTAAATACGCCAGTAATTGTATAGCACCACGTTATTTGTTAAGCGAACAACAAAGTATTTCACGTGTAAAAATTATGTGGCAAGGCGAAAATGCACATCGCAAATACCACGTACAATACCGCAAAGCACATGTTGATAATGCCGAGTGGTTTGAAACCTATACAGTAAACACCCAAGCGTTACTGCAAGATTTAGAACCCGGTTTTACGTATGAGTTTCGAGTAGGAGCCACCTGTGAAGCCGAACAATATGGTGTAACATCAAGTTATATCTATTCGGGTATTCAAACCTTTAGCATCGATGCTTCTGAAAATGCAACAGTTTTTAACTGTGGTATTGTACCCGAAATTGAAATAGCCAACCAACAACCGTTACCTGATTTAATCATTAACGAAACTTTTATGGCGGGAGATTTCCCTGTAAAAGTGTTAGAGATTAGCGGTTCAAACGGAGTGTATTCAGGAAAAGGATTTATAGAAGTACCTTATTTATTTTTTGTGAAGATTGGTGTTGAGTTTACCAGCATCCGCATCAATACCGATTACAAACTGATTGATGGAGTGGTAGAAACCACTTACGATCCAGAATGGGGGAATATTATTGATGTTACTGATTTAGTTGAAGATATTAAGGCAATTGGTGAAGAATTTATAAAGATTTATGATGAATTGCTAAATGGTGATTTGAAAGATAAAAATGACCAAGAAAAACAAGAGATATTAAATCAAAATGAGTATCAAGTTGAAAAGTATATAAAAACTATTGACGATTTATTAAATTCAGGTGTTATTACAAATGAAGAAGCACAAGTTTTAAAAGATAAATTAATTGAAACTAAAGATTGTCTTGAAAGTGGTTTAAATTGTGAAGAAGAAACAGTTGCAGTACCAGAGACAAATAGCGGTCCATTTACAGGAAATTATTACTTTTTTGATTGTACAGCCGAATGGAAATCTTGTAATGAAAAAGCAAAAGAAATTGCGAATAAGATTAAAGCGCTTGTGGAAAAAAGAGATGAATTAATTGGTGTACTAACTTATTCAGAATATTTATCGTATCAAGATAATGATGAAGAAGATAGATTCAAATTTTATCTTTCACCTGCAGGTATGGTTGTAGTTTTACCGGCCGAAGCTATTCCTTCATTTTCGAAAGAGTTAGAAAATCCAGAAATTAAAGACTTGATAATACCAGATGGTGCTTTGACAGGTTTTACTTTAAATGATCAATATTACGCTGGAAGATATAGAAAAATTGATGGAAAATGGAGGTTTGAAGGTTATCGTCATTGCATAACTAGAGATGAAAATGGAGATTGTTCAAAAGATAGATTTTATACTGATATAAATAAACAATATCAACAAATTCTTGAGAAAATTCTTGATAAAGATGAATCTGTTTTAACAACCTTAAATAAATCTAGCTTTAATGATGTATATTTATCAGTAGGTTTTGCAACTACAGTTTCTAATCAAGCAATAACAGCTCAGATTGAAGCTTTAATTGCTCAAAATTTAGGGAGATATGGAGCAACAATAGGTCAGGGAGCAAGCTCAGCTTTTAAAATATATTTTTTAATTACATTATGGGATTTTTTGGTTACACCTTCTACAATTGATACAGTCGGTGTAGGTACATTAGTACCTTCATTACCAATTGATTTATCAGTGAAAGATAATCCTTTTGAGAAAGATATTCCAATTGATTTACCAATTACTATCCCTCATTCATATCCTCAAAATAGTGGTACTTGTAAAGTTTATGTAATTTGGAAAGTTTCAACTTCAGGTGAAGTTTCAGTCGCAAAATATGGAATGACATGTACTGAAGATTATGAAAATGAATGCAACATGCGACCAGAAAAACAATGTAAGAAATTTGATTCAGAAAATACAAAAGGAGAAAAGTTTTTTTATAATTGGGTAACAAGAGATATTTCTAAAGATATTTGTCATGTAATCGAAAAGTCATTAACTGCGAGTTATGTAATTTTGAATAAGGGCGAGTTACCTTCACATCATTATTTACCGTGTTTTATTAAAAAGGATGAGTTTCAAGAAAGAGTAGATAGAGCCGAAAAATGGATAGAAGATAAAATAAAAGAATATAATAAGTAATTAAAAAAAAGAAATAATGAAAAAAATAGAAGAAATAAGAGTTAATGATAAGTATCATATAGGTGGAGTTTTAGGTTCAATATTTTTAAACCATATGGGTGATTATAGTATGGGAAATGAAGTAAATATTTTAGGGATTCAGTTTCATTTTGAAGACCTTGTAGATAATATAATTGATATAGGATTTAATCATAATAATACCTATAACTTATTCTATATGCATGTTAATATTTCTCAAAAACATTTTGAATCCTTAGAAAATAAAACTAAAATTGAATTTATTTGTAAATGTATTTATAAAGCCTTATTAGAGTGGGCAAAAAAATTTAATTTACCAGAAGAACCTATACATTTAGCTAACAAAAAAATAATAGCAAATGATTTTTTTTGTGAGTCTTCAAAAAAATACAAATCTAAAAACAAGAAATACACCTGTTCTATTGAATATAGATACGAATTTGAATCAACAACTTATAGATTGAACGTTCTGGATAATAATACAAAAGAAATTCGTAAATATGTTATCTGTAATAAAAAATATTTTAAAGACAATGAATTAATGAAAACAGATTATATGAAATGGTTAAATACTCCAAGAACACTTAAAGTTACAGGTTGGATAAATGAAAATGAATTTGAAATGAATTGGGGAGAAGAAAAGTTTATATTCAACATTCTAACAACAGAAATAAATATTTTAATGGTATAAAACAAAACTCTTTTCGACGGAGAGATGACGGAGCGACGACGGAGAAACCGTATTTATAAACAACATAAAAAAGCATTTTAAATTTACGCTTTAAAATGCTTTTTTTATATTCAAAAATTTAATTAATCATCTAATAGACAATTAAAAGGTCAATGACATAAACCGTAAACTTCCCAATAGGTAGCGCAGCAGATATTATCATAAACAATAGTGGTGAAATTGTAGTAACCGGTCCAGACGGACAAACCGAAACCTTCCCAGGTGGTAAAGACACGGTAATAACCGATAGTGAAAAGAATAACTATTATGTAGATGCAAACGGTAATGTTTCAGGTCCACTAGAATCTGCACCAGGAGGTAAACCAACTCCTGAAAATACTGATGGAGTAAACAAAAACGGTGAAGTAACCGAACTTACAGCCGAAGGCGTTCGTGTGGTTTTTGAAAAACATACCGATACACAATACGCCTTTGACCAAGTAGCTTACAACAAAGAACTAACCAGCGATTACAAAAAAGTAGGTGATGCATTTGTACCATTTAAAGCAGTTCCGAATGGTTTAACCGATAAGCTTTGGGCAAAAGTAACCCTTACTGGTACTGATGTAATTGCAGAC
>NZ_RQVQ01000065.1 GCF_003865405.1 Paenimyroides tangerinum | reverse complement strand
CCTTCCGAAGTTCTAATTCAAGCATATTAAATAAAGCCTCCAACTTCGGAGGCTTTACTAATTTTAAGTCGAATGTAGCATCTTCAACTAGTTGATTAAAAAACCTTCGAAACAATTAACTATCATAAAGATACATAAGGGGTTGATTTTTCTTCCAAAATTTGAATCAATTCCTTTTGGTAGTATTTATACAAATCAGGAATATTCAAAATGACTATTTCTTTTTTAAAATTTTCACAAATTAATTCAAAACGTCATGTATTGTTTTTATCGTAAATCATATTTACATTCAATAACAAAGAATGTAATTAATAAAAATGTAAAGTAGGGTAAACCCTCACTCAAAATTTACCATAATTCACCATTTTTGTACGTTTTTATACATTTTGAAATTGTATATTTACTGCAAAACAAACAAAAACAATGTCAGAAAATAACAAACAAATCCTAGAACAAAAACTGTGGGATGTAGCCAATACGTTACGTGGACGAATTAATGCAGATGAATATCGTAACTATATCTTAGGATTTATTTTCTATAAATACTTATCAGAAAAACAACATCTTTACGCCAACACGCTTTTAGAAGACGAAACGGTTAAAGAATATAAAAACGTGACTGATTTAGATACTTTAGAAGCGATTAAAGAAGAATCGTTAGCGCAATTGGGCTTTTATTTAGCGCCTGATCAATTGTTAGAAGCACTTATTAAAAGAGGAGCCGATTCGTATATCATTGAAGAATTGGAGCAAACCCTAAATTACATTGAGCAATCTACGATGGGAACCGAATCGGAAGAAGATTTCATTGGGTTGTTTCAAGATGTAGATTTAGCTTCTTCTAAATTGGGGAAAACACCCGATAAACGTAACGAAGTAATTGTTGAAATTCTTGCCAAATTAAACGAAATCGATTTTAGATTAGAAGATATCGAATCGGATGTTTTGGGTGATGCCTACGAATATTTGATTAAGCAATTTGCAGCAGGAGCAGGTAAATCGGCAGGGGAGTTTTATACGCCTCAAGAAGTTTCTACCATTTTAGCTAAAATTGTAACCTTAGGTAAAGACAAAATTCGTTCGGTTTATGATCCAACGTGTGGATCGGGTTCGTTGCTTTTACGCGTAGCGAAAGAAACCAAAGTAGCCGATTTTTACGGACAAGAGTTAAACCCAACCACGTACAACTTGGCTCGAATGAACATGATTTTGCACAACGTGCATTACTCACGTTTTAATATTGAGCAAGACGATACGTTAGAAGAACCTCGCCATAAAGACCAACGTTTTGAAGCCATTGTAGCCAATCCGCCTTTTTCTGCCAATTGGAAAGGTGATGTAAATCCGCTAAACGCTTCGGATGTTCGTTTTAACCAATTCGGGAAATTAGCACCCAAAACCAAAGCCGATTTTGCTTTTTTACAGCATATGTATTACCAATTAGCCGATAACGGAACCGTTGCCTCTGTATTTCCGCATGGCGTATTGTTTCGCGGTGCTGCCGAAGGCGTTATTCGCGAATATTTTATTAAAGAATTGAACGCCATTGATGCCATTATAGGTTTACCCGCTAATATTTTTTACGGAACCAGTATTCCTACGTGTATTGTGGTACTAAAAAAATGCCGTAAAGCCGATGATAACATCGTGTTTATTGATGCTAGTGGCGAAGGCAATTTTATAAAAGAGGGTACACAAAACAAATTGCGCGACGAAGACATTCAGCGTATTGTAGATGCGTATGCCAACCGACAAGAACTAGACAAATATTGCCACATAGCTACCTTAGCCGAAATTGCCGAAAACGATTACAATTTAAACATCCCGCGTTATGTAGATACGTTTGAAGAAGAAATAGCGATTGACGTACAACAAGTAACCGAACGTTTAAAAGCTATTAATATCGAGTTAACCGAAGTAGATAAAAAGTTAGCTTCATTTTGTAACGAATTAAACATACCCACACCTTTCTAGCCATCGACACATGTTACACTGAGCCTGTCGAAGTGGAGCCTGTCGAAGTGGAGCCTGTCGAAGTGGAGCCTGTCGAGGTGTGTAACCTGTCAAAGTGCAAAACTTAAAAGGTAAAAATTAATTAAAAAAACAAAATGAAACAACAACATAAACTACAACCTAAATTGCGCTTTCCTGAGTTTGAAGGGGATTGGAATGTATTTAAATTCAATGATTTATACGAATTTAAATCTACAAACTCTCTTTCAAGAGATAAATTAAATTATGAGAACTGTAATGTGAAAAATATACATTATGGTGATATTCATGTTAAGTTTAAAACATTGTTTGATATAACAAAAGAAAATGTTCCTTATATAAATGAAGAAATTGATTTATCAAGAATTACTGAAGATAACTATTTAAAAGAGGGTGATGTTATAATTGCAGATGCGTCTGAGAATTATGATGATATAGGAAAAGCTATTGAAGTTATTAATTTGAATAATGAAAAAGTTTTATCTGGTCTTCATACTTTTTTGGCAAGAAAAATTTCAGATTTAAATTATAATGGGTTTATTTCTTATGTCTTCAAAACAAAAATATATAGACATCAAATATATAAGATTGCCCAAGGAACAAAGGTGTTAAGCCTTTCTTCAAATAGAGTTGCAAATCTTAATTTAAACATTCCCTCCCTTCCCGAACAACAAAAAATAGCCGATTATTTAGCTACGGTAGATGATAAAATTAATTTGTTAGCAGACAAGAAAGAACAGTTAACGCTTTACAAAAAAGCCATGATGCAAAAGTTGTTCACCCAAGAAATTCGTTTTAAAGATAATAATGGAAAGGATTTTCCGGAATGGGAAGAGAAAAGATTGGGTGAAATTGCTAAAAAAATGCAAAGTGGTGGTACACCAAAGGCTTCGAATAGAGATTATTATATAGATGGAACGATTCCATTTTTATCAATTAGTGATATAACAGAACAAGGAAAATATTTAACCTACGCAAAGAAAACTATTAATAAACGAGGAATTGAAAATTCAAGTTCATGGATAGTTCCCATAAATTCATTAATTTATTCAATGTATGCTAGTGTTGGTTTTGTAACTATAAATAAAATTGAGATTGCAACTTCACAAGCCGTAATGAATATAATTTTAAAAGAAAATGATTCACTAGAATATATCTACTATTACTTAACGTATTTTAAAAAATTTATAAACCGTTTCATAGAAACAGGTACCCAAGGTAATATAAATGCAGAAATAGTAAAAAATATAAAATTACCATACCCATCCTTACCCGAACAACAAAAAATCGCCAATTTCTTGTCGGTACTAGATGAAAGTATAGAAAAAGTAAACGAGCAAATTAGTCAAACGCAAAGCTTTAAAAAAGCGATGTTACAGCAGCTATTTGTTTAAAACCAAAAACCAACCAAAAAACACATGAATGAATTTATTTATCCTATTGCGCATATTTTTTCTTCAGCAAACTTGCTACAAGAATTAAACGCAACGCAATACTATATAGCTTCGTATCAACGTGGCTACAAATGGAAATCGTTTGGTAAAAACGATCAAGTACCTATTTTATTAACCGATATTTACGAAGCATTTTCAACAAATGCCAACGAATATTATTTGCAATACATTACGGTTAAAAAAAATGCAGAAAACGCGGATTTTTTAGAAGTAATCGATGGGCAACAACGTTTAACTACTTTAAGCTTGCTATTTTATGTAGCAGAAAAGCATCACTCTATAGAGAATTGCGCCAAAGGTAAAGTGGTGTACCAGCGCTATAAAACCAATAATGAATTTCAAGATATTTTTGAGCATATCTTATCTTTAAATAAAAGCGATTCATCTTTAGATAATCAACAAGATATTTATTATTTGTATCATGCTAAAGAATGTATAAAAGAATTCTTTAGTATTCTTGGCGAAGAATTAAAACCTTATATAACTTACTTGCTAAATCATGTAAAAATTATTGTTAACCTTGAAGACGAATTAACTTCGGCCGAAGAGGTTTTCTCTAATTTAAATGACAACAAAGTCGATTTAACCAATTATTACCTAATAAAAGGTTTGTTGTTTACACAATCTACACGTTCGCCACAAAGCTCTCATTCTTTTTTAGAAATTCAAGCCAAAAGAAATCGTTTGGCTCGAAATTGGGATCATTTAAACCAATGGTTTTTAAATGAAAAACACAATCAACTGTTTTTCTATAATTATAAAATTCTGAACGAAAAGGAAAAAAATATTGGCATCAATTCTATATTGAACCTGACGAAACCTAAGAAATCAGAAAAGATTGATGAACCTCGAATTCGAAATTTCATTGAGAAAATTGAGAATAACAAAGATCATCAATCAAAAGAGATTAAAACTTCAGTAAACGAAATGGAATTGTTCAATTTGTATTTAGATCATTTAAAAACCTCGGAAAAAGCAGAAAACAAGCTAGAAGAGTTACAAAATGTAGCGAAACGAATGATGAATTGGTATGCCGATGACGAATTGTATCATTTAATTGGTTATTATGTAGCGACCAAAAATTCTATTGAAATTCTTACAAACAAAGGGAAATCGGATCTTAAAAAAGTACTTTACAAACATTTGTACGATTCATTGCAATTAGGTAAAGATAGAGCCATTTCATCTTTAGAATACGGACCAGATAATGCTATTTTAAATCGTATTTTTTTAGCGTTAAATGCATTTCCTTTGGTTTATGTTAATGGTGAAGCTACAATTAACTTTAAAAACCATTTCAGTTTTTATGATTTTACCAAAAACAATTGGAGTATTGAGCACATTTATCCTCAAAATCCAAATGTTTCGGTGGCAGATGTAATCAAATATAAAAATTGGTTTTTAGAAAAAACATCAGATGAAACATTAAAAAATGAAATAGAATCTGTAACAATAGACGAGAAAAAAGTTCCTGACACTATTCAACAATTAATTATGTTGGAAGACGTAAGCGAGCATTATATTGGCAATTTAGCCTTATTAGAAAAAGGTAACAATAGCACATTAAGCAATAATATTTTTCCTAAAAAAAGAGAGTTGTTATTAACCATGCTTGCTAAAGGAAATTTTGTTCCTCAACATACTATTAATGCGGTATCTAAAAACTTACATTGGATAGAAGAAGATAATGAAAACTATCATTTTACACCGAATTTAACCAATTGGCAATTACAAGATATGCAAGCAAATGCATCTTGGATAGAAAAAACATACAATTTATTAATGGAATTGATTAAACAAAAATTATGAAAACAGGGAGATATGCTTTAAAAGATTTGCTATTACACAACGAAGTAGATCAATTTATTATTCCTGAATTGCAGAGAGATTATGTTTGGTCTACCATTGAAATTGACAAAATTTGGGAAAGTATTTTAAAAAAATACAATGAAAAATTATCGTTTAAAAGTTCTGTAACAATTTTAGAAAATGATAAAGAACTGAACAACGATTTAATTAAAAATCATTTACAGAAACAATTAGATATAGTAAAATACAAACAAAAGTTTGGTTTTCTTTATGCGTATCATGATAAAGAACTGCCTGGTAAGTTTTTTTTAATTGATGGGCAACAACGCCTAACAACTTTTTATATTTTACTTATTGCATTATATGAAAAACTAGCATTACAAGATGAATTTGTACGTAATTATTTTGTAAATAATGTACCTAAGTTAGATTACAAGGTGAGAGAATCGGCTCACGTATTTTTGCAATTATTTTTAAAATCTTTTCATGCCAAAAAAGATTTTAAAGAAGACGCTAATTTTTTCGAGAGTGAATACAATTACGATTTAACAGTTAAAAATATCATTGCAAATTATACCCATTTTAAAACAAAACTAAACACCATTTCAACAATAGATTGGAAAGATTTTTTAGATTTTATTGAAAATTATGTCGAGTTTAATTATTTCGATACCAATTTAAGCGCACAAGGAGAAAAACTGTATTTATACATGAACAGTAGAGGTTTTAAATTATCATCTCAAGAAATCTTACGTTCCAAATTGATTGAAAAGTGTGAGGGTGATTTAAAAATTGAAGCGGGTGAAAAATGGGAAGATTGGCAAAATTTTTTCTTTAAAAACAGATTTGATAATGCAGATTCCGATTTTGGATTTGAATCATTTTTACATCATGTTGCTTATATTAAAAAACACATAAAAGGTGAATTAACCAAAGAGTTATTTGATGATTTTACAAATTTAAAATCGTTTCAAACTGAAGAGTTTAATATAGATTTTTTACAGTTATCTAAAGATACTTTAGAGCGTTTGTTATTCGAAAATCAGGAAAACGAATCTTACATAACTGATTATTTTATTAAGGGTGGAATTGACGTGAAATTATCTAAAAAAATGATTTTTAGATATCTTTCTGTTTGGTATTATTTGATAAAGTTTGAAAATAAAGTTACTGAACATGAATTAGATGTATTTAGAATGTTTGCTTTAAACCAATCGCATACTCGAAAAGTAGAAGATACTCCAATAGAAACTTTGCTGGTCTTTTTTGAATTTGTAGATAAACTGCATACAGCAAATATTTTAGATGAACAAAATATACTATTAGTTACACAATATTTTGATAATAAAGATGAAGAGTTACAACACGAAACTCACAAGCTTAAATGGTTAAAAGACGAGAACAAGAATGAGCAATTAAAAGTGTTTTTAAAAGAGTTGTATTTTGATGAAATGTTTAACGAGTTGGTGGAAGGCGAAACGGGTTGTTTCTTTTATTGGGCAGAAGAAATAAAAGAAAATCTTTTTGATTTTGATTTCATGAGAAAGTGTGTGTCTATTGTTAAACAATTGGCATTTAAAAAGGACTCAAATGGAAGGATTAGTAAAGATTTTGAATCTAAATACCTGAGAAGATTTGTTTTAAGCCATTTTGATTATTCTGATACTAAAGGAACCATCAAATCATTTGATAAGTTTAATTTAATCAATGACGAACGTGCGTTGTTTTCAAGAATTTTTCAAAAATCGGAATTTATTGATATCCTTAAAGAATTAGAGCATCACTTTGAAATCAATCTTCAAACGCTTGATTATGATCAATTAGTATTAAAACAAGATATTAATAACTGGCAATATTACATTATTAAGTATCCTGAATTAATAGAACATAGTAAGAACAATTTTTTCACTAAAGGGAATTCACTTGCTCAATACATTGTGGTTCGTAATACACAACATTCTACAAATAACCATTATTTTATGAATGTAATCACACAACATTTTTTAAATCGTTCTACTGAAAAATATATTTTCAATCTTTACGATTTAGACACTATATATTTAGATTTTGTAATTGAAAATAATAAAGTTGAAGTAACATACGATAGAGAGGATCGTTACGCAATTGATTTTAAATTTGATATTGAAAGGAATGAATGGTATTATATTTTATTTGTAAGAAGTAGCGGAGAAAAAATTATTGATGGAATTCGATATTTCTTTAGTTATGAAGTGAAGGAAAGTTTAGAACAAAATGCAATAGTATTGCATAATGATATACTTTCTATTGTAAATAATTTGCCAAATGAATTGATATTAAATGCAAGATATTTATATAAATAGCTTATGAACACACAACCAGAACAACTCTTAGAAAACAACTTAATCGATCAATTGGTTGGTTTAGGTTATAGTTACATTACGCTAAAAGATGAGCATGATGTAATAGCTAACTTTAAACAACAGATCGAAAAGCATAATAAAATTACCTTAACCGAAGCCGAGTTTAAGCAAATACTTATTTACATAAACAAAGGTAATACGTTTGAACGTGCAAAAATCTTACGTTCTCGTATTCCGTATGTAAACGATTTAGGCGAAAACAAAACCATTCAATTATTAGATAGTAAACATTGGTGTAAAAACGAATTCCAAGTTGCCAATCAAATTTCTATGAAAGGAAATTACGATAACCGCTACGATGTTACTATTTTAATTAACGGTTTACCTTTGGTACAAATTGAGCTAAAACGTAGAGGATTAGAGCTTAAAGAGGCGTTTAATCAAATCAATCGTTATCAAAAACATTCGTACGGTGCTGGTTTTGGGTTGTTTCAATTTATTCAGTTGTTCGTTATTAGTAATGGGGTAAATACCAAATACTATTGCAATGGTCGTGTAAAAGATCGTTCATTTAAGCAAACATTTTATTGGACAGATAAAGAAAATAAGCTGATTACAAACTTAGCTGAGTTTGCAGATGATTTCATGAATCCGTGTCATTTATCTAAAATGATTACGCAGTATATTGTATTGAACGAAACGCAAAAAGCCTTAATGGTTTTGCGTCCATACCAATATTACGCAGTAGAGGCTATTATCAATCAAGTAAAAACCACAACCGATTACGGCTATATTTGGCACACAACCGGAAGCGGTAAAACATTAACTTCGTTTAAAACAGCTCAAATATTAACCAGTATTCCTGAGGTTCATAAAGTTGTTTTTGTGGTAGATCGTAAAGATTTAGATACCCAAACTGCCAAAGAATTTAATAGTTTTAGTAAAGGAAGTATTGATTCAACTACAGATACTAAAACCCTTGTCAATCAAATGACGGGTAATAATAAATTAATTGTTACTACCATTCAGAAATTGAATAATGCCATTTC
>NZ_RQVQ01000064.1 GCF_003865405.1 Paenimyroides tangerinum | reverse complement strand
ATTTACAACTTAACCCATCTCTTTGCGAACCGCCGAGTACGTGACCCGTACGCTCGGTGGTGTGAGAGGCGCACTCCGTCAGTTACTGGCGGAGCCGTCTACTCGATTATAAGCAGGCCTTCTGTCTGTCGAGGTTGTAAAGTCCTTGTCTGCTGTGAGTTTCGCTGTCATTGTCGAGTTGCGAATGAGTCTGTTTGTGTCGGCTGAAGGTAGCGGCTTTAAAAATTTTAGAAGGGAAGGAAATTTAAAAAAATAATTTTTACTTACTTTATTATTTGACTTTTATTGGTGTTCGTGAATGCTTTGCATTTCTTTGGGTGGTAAAGGTGTAAGCTCTTTTTCAATTTTTGGTCTGTGCGTTGGCTTGTGCGAAACGAAGTTCACGAACACTATAAATAAGCAATAGTGAGTAATTGCAAATGTGCTTACACCTGTGTGATGGCTATTTTCTTCTGTTAAGCTTTTCTTTCGCTGTGTCCACTAAATAATAAACCATAGGCACTAAAAACACAGTCAAAATTAGAGATGATAAAAGTCCGCCAATGATTACCCAAGCAAGACCGTTTTTCCACTCGGCTGCTGTTCCTGTTGCCATTGCGATGGGAAGCATACCCACTACCATTGAAAGCGTTGTCATTAAAATAGGTCGCATACGACCTTTCCCAGCAATGACTAAAGCGTCTTTGAAATGTTTACCTTCTGCTTTTAATTGATTAGTAAAATCGACAATTAGAATAGCGTTTTTTACCACTAAGCCCATTAGCATAATTAACCCCAATAAGGCGAATAAACTCAGATTGCTTAACGACAAATTCAATGCGAAAAACGCCCCAATTGCTGCTACTGGTATAGAAAACAACACTACAAATGGATAAACAAAACTGTCATATAGTGCTACCATAATCAGGTAAATCAGCAAAAATGAAATGAGTAAAACAGAACCTAATGCTCCAAAACTATCATCTTGTCTTTTGATGTCGCTACCCCAAGTCATCTGTATTCCGCTTGGCAATGGATTTTCTTTGAGATATGCTACTACATCGTCTGCTACTGTTCCTGATGGTCTGCCTAATGCGTCTGCGGTTAGTGTAACTGCGGGTTGTCGGTCTTTTCGTTCTAATAGTGAAGGAGAATTGTCTTGCTCTACGCTTGCAAATTGTGAAACTTCAACTGGTATCCCCATTGGGTTAATAATTGAAAGTTGTTGAACATCTTCAAAATTTCGTCTGCTAAATTCATCTAACCAAATTCGCACAGGATATTCCGTTCCGTTTTCGGTTAAAGTCGCATCATCATTTCCTGTAAATGCAGTTCTTAGGTTCAATCCAACATAAGCGGTTGTTAAGCCTAACCGCTGCATTTTATCTTTGTCGGGAATTATTTTGTATTCAGGGCTACCTGCTTCAACGGATAAGCGGACATTATCGGCACCGGGAATTTTCTCAATTACCGTTTTTAGTTCATCACCTGTTTTCATCACCAAATCCAAATCGCTACCACTTAATGTAATTTCAATTGGGGCAGAACGTGGAATTAAACCCAATGCTGCCATTGAATAATTGATACTCGGAAATTTTGACTTTAGTTCTTCCCGAAGATTTTTCATAAATGTCTCGGTAGGCAAATTATGCAGTTCCTTTTTGGATTTTAATTGAATTGTAAATTCAGTTTTATTTGCTGAACCTACACCCAAACTTCCAATCCCAGTGCTTGGTCCGCCAATGTTGCTGAACACCGTTGCTACCTCGGGTTGTTGAATAATGTATGTTTCAATCTTTTGAGCAATTAAGTTGTTCTGTTGTATAGATGTGGATTTATCAAACTCTAAAGCCATTCTAAATTTCCCTTGGTCACCAGTTGAAATAAGTTCTTTACCAATAATCCCTTGTTTCATAATCCCTAAAGTCATTGCAAAAAGCACAATAACGATACCTATAAAAGCTAGTTTATGGCTCAAAACCCATTCTAATCTGCGACCATACCATTCATTAAAGTTTTCTAATTGAACTTCAAACCAAAGTAAAAAACGATTGAAATAATTAGTGGGTTGCAAATCTTCTTTTTTGCCAATACGAGAAGCCATCCAAGGCGTTAAAGTAAAACCAACCAACAAGCTGGTGAGTGTGGAAGTTATTACCACAACCGAAAACTGCTTGAGCATATCAGCAACAAACACTTGTAGAAAAAGAATAGGCAAGAAAACCACAACGTCAACCAAGGTGATTGACAATGCCGCAAAGCCAATTTCCATTCTGCCGTCCATTGCAGCAGTTCGTTTGTCTTTTCCTTTATCTAAGTGCTTTTGAATGTTTTCTAAAACTACGGTAGCATCATCTACCAAAATTCCAATGATTAAAGACATTGCAAGCAATGTCATTAAATTTAAGGTGTAACCCAAAAGCCACATCACAGCGAATGCGGTAACTAAAGACGTTGGAATTGCTACCAAAACGATTAAGGAATTTCTAAAACTTCTTAAAAATAAAAGCATTACCAAAGACACCAATATCACAGCTAAAATCAAATCAAAAACAACGGAATTAACGGCTGCAATCGTGTTGTCGGTGCTATCATCTGCAATGATAAATTTCACTCCCGAACTGGCATTTTGTTGTTCAATGGATTGAAATTTCTCCCGAACCAATTTTGAAACATCTACTGCGTTTGCATCGCCTTGTTTTTTAAGCATTAATCCAATGCCGTTTTTACCGTTGTATCGACTGATGGAAGTCGTTTCTTTTATACCGTCAATAACATCTGCTATGTCTTTTACATAAACAGGACTTCCTAAAACTGGCATAGCGACTTGGACATTTTTAATATCCTCAATAGATGCGAATTTTCCAGTTAAACGAACTGAATTACTTTCTTTTTCGGTTTGCACCTTTCCAGCAGGTAAGTCTAAGCCAGAACGATTAATTGCTTCAACAACCTGAACCATTGAAATTTTATACAATTTCAGTTTGTCCTGATTTATTTTTACTTGTATTTCTCTTTCTTCTCCTCCTAAAACAGTAATCTCTGCTACACCTTTTATTTGTTGAATTTGTGGCAGATAATCATCTTTCATTTTTTGATAAAACTCTGTGGCAGACAAATCACTTGTTGCACTGATGGACATTATCGGCAAATCATTTGGCGAAACTTTACTCATTACAGGACTTAAAATATCCTGTGGTAAATCTTTGCGAATGTTGTCAATGTAGCGTTGTGCGTCTTGTATTGCCTTATCCAAATCTGTCCCATATTTTAGATTGGCTATGATGATAGAAGCATTGGGCAATGATTTTGTAACCAAGTAATCTACACCTTCTAAATTCGACAAAGCATCTTCGATTTTTCGTGAAACGGATGTTTCTACTTCGTTTGGTTCGGCACCAGGGTAAACAGTTTTAATTACAACTACGGGCTGATTAAAGTCGGGCATTAACTCGTAACTCAAATTTTTATACCCGATAAATCCTAATAAAGTAAATACGCTGAAAAGTACTATGATCAGCGAAGGACGTTTGATTGATATTTCTGTAATATTCATTTTTCGCTGATTTTATTTAACAGTTACATTCGCCCCATCAAAAAGATTGATGAAGCCATTCGTTACAATTACATCACCTTCATTTAATCCATTTGAAACAACTGCTTTGTTTTGTGTCTTTTTTGAAATAGTGATGTTTTGCAAAAGGGCTTTGCCATTTTTCACAACATAAACCTGTGGTTGGTTATCTGTGCCTTGTATGGCAGATGACGGTATGATAATTCCCTTTCCAGACATTTCGTTTTTGAGGAAAACTTTACCAAACATCCCAGATTTTATTTTCAAGTCCGATGTGTTATTTACCGTAAACTGAATAGGAAAACTACTACCCATATTAGCTTTACTGCCAATCATAGTAGTTTTTCCAGTCAATAAAATTTCAGAATAAGCATCTGCCGAAAGAGAATAGCTTTGATTTAATTTGAACTGGCTTAAATCTTTTTCGGGAACATTTACGGTGAATTTTAAAGTTGTAATGTCCGTTATTTGGAGCAATGGAACGCCCGGTGCAGCAAAAGCTCCTTCTTCACTTAATTTTGCAGTAACAACTCCGTTAAAAGGTGCTTTGATTGTGGTTTTGTTTATCTGCTCCAAGAAAGTTGCTTTCTGAACTTTTGCAGATTTCAAACCTAACTCCGCCTTTTCTAATTGAACTCCTTGAATGGCATCTGCTTTAGCTAAAATGGTATAGCGGTTTACATCTGCTTCCAATCCTTCTATTTGCACTTCAATAGTTTGCAGTTGCAATTTCAGCAATGAATTGTCCAGCTGAATTAAAGTTTGACCTTTACTTACAACGCTTCCAGCATCAACTAAAATGGTGTTGATTTTCCCTTGTAATTCGGCACTTATTTTGGTTTCCTTGTTGGGCTCAAATGTGCCTGAATAAGAAAATTCTGCATTCACATTTTCAAGTTGCAATGTATCTACTTGAACATTTATAGCTTGTTCTTTATCGTATTGATACACTTTACTCTGCGTAATTTCCTTGTTTGTTTTCAACTTAATTACCACAATGGCAATTATCACCAACGGTATGATGACGTATAGCACTTTTTTCAGGATTGATGATTTTGTATTCATTGTGATAATTATTTGATTATTGAAATATTTCCAGTGAGTTTTTTTAGTTCTAAATCTGCTTTTAGGTAATCAATTACAGCAGATAGGTAGGTTTGTTGTGCTTCACGCAAAGCATTGTCTGCAAGCAAAACATCTGTTAAACTTGCCGTTCCTTGTTTTTGTTGGAGAACGGTTTGCTCATAGATTGTTTGTGCCAATTTGATTTGTTCTGTTGTGGTTTCTACCGTTTTTTTCGCGACTTCCCTTTGAAGTTTGGCATTTTCAACTTGCATATTGTTTTGCTCGGTAAGTATTCCAAATTGAATTTCATTATTACGCAATTCCAGGGTTTTCTGACTTATTTTTCTCAGTGTAACTGTTCCATTAAATAATGGATAAGATAATTGAACACCCGCAAAACCAATCGGATAAAAATCAAGAAAAGAAGCAGGTTGGCCGTTATAACCAAAGCCCGTTGTTCCATACATTCCAACCAAATTTAGCGAAGGCAAATACCTTAATTTATTGAGTGTGTTGAGTTCACTCAATAATAGGCGGTTTTGAGTTTTTATTATTCGAATATCTAAGGTTGATGAAGTTGTATATTCATTTGTGTTTTGATATTGAATATTTGGTTCAATTTGCAGATTTTGTTCAATGGAAATACCCATAGCAAATTTCAACGCATTTAGAACCTGCTCGTATTTGCTTTTGATTGTTTCCTTTTGGGTGGTTAATTGCGATACTTGCAATTTCACCTTGCTAACATCTGTTCCTTTTGCGAGTAATTGTTCATTGAGCAATTGCATATTGTTCAGAAGCCTTTCTGCGTTAATCAGATTACTGTCAATAAATGCCAATTGATGATGCAAGATTTGGGCATTGTAATACAAATTGGAAATTTCAAAATAGATTTGCTCCTCCGTTTTTTGATACTGCAAGTCTGTCAATTCCGAGGCTATCTTAGTTGTTTGAATAGCTCCGTAAACTTGCGGATTATACAAAGGCATTGTCAATTGCAGGTTGGCGTTGATGTTATGCGGAACGCCAAACTGTGCTGCTCTAAACTCTCCTTCTGGAGCACTAGGGTTTAAGGCATTTAGCGGCAATAGCTGATAAGGTAAATTTGTGAAATATTTATAATCCGCATTGGCTGTTACCTTTGGGATTAAATTGGCTTTGGCTTCTTTTTCTCTTTGCTCACCAATAGCCATATTGTTTCTACTCATTTGCAGATTTTTATTATGAATCTGTGCCGTGTCGATACATTGTTGCAAAGTCCAAGTTTGTGCCTTAGCAGATTGAAATCCTATCATTATCAATAATAGAATAAAAGAAAGTTTGTGAATGTTCACTAACTTCATTGATCAAATTTTTTTATTTCAATAATATAAGTTGAGATTTTTCGGAAGCATAAAGCCAATGTTTCACATTGGGCGTAATGCTCACATAATCTCCTTGTTCAAGTTGTATTTCCTGTTCGTTTTCATCTTCATAAGTCACGAAGCCTGAAACACAAAGCAGTAGTGCCGGGGTTTTGGTAATGTGTTCTTTCAATGTGCCATTTCTCTGTAATTGAATGGCAGTTGCAGTTCCAAGATCACCTTTAAATAGGCTTGCTGCTGAGACTTCTTTTTCTTGGTTGTGTAATTCTATAATATTCATTGGAAATATTGATTGTAAGTTAAAAATGATGCTTGAAGATTAGCAATAATCTCACTTGCTTCTTCTGTTGATTCTGCCTTTGACAAAGATTCGATTAATTCAATATGTGGATATAGCCATTTGTGCAATTCATCGTGGCTTTCACCCTTCATTGTGCAGCTTTTAATCAATCCTGAATTTTTCTCCTTCAGCTGCTCTGCCAATGTTTTATAGTCGCTTAAATTGTTGTTGATGTATTCAGTTAAGATGTTTTCAGCTTCAAGGATAAAAGGTTTCATTTCTTCATTGACAAGCCATTTTTCACCATTATTTAGTCTAATGGTTTGCTCATCATCGTGTTGATGTTGTTGGTGTGTTGCTGTTTCTCTATTATTGTTTGATTTCTCGTTTGTGGAATTGCCACAACCATAGAGTAAAAAGCTACCTATTGTAAGCGTTAAGATAATTTTGTTCATTGTTATTTGTTTTTAATTAAGGTTAATAATGCTTGAATCATATTGTGTCCATTGCGTTCAATATCAAATTGAAAATTGGCAATACGCCACTTGAACATTTGAAGTCTAAAAGTTCCCATCACAATATGAATCAATTCTTCAGATGTTATGGAATTGGTAAATACTTTCTTTTGCTGACCTTCTATAATAATAGGCATCAAATGTTTCATCTTTATAGCCATTATTTTTAGCATGGTCTCATTGATACGTTGACTTTCTTCCAAAAGACCATCAGAAAATACTGCTACAACAAAGTGTGGGTTCTTTTTGAATAATGAAAACTGGTTTTGAAAGAGCGTTGTAAATTTTTCTTCTGGTGTTTGTTTGGCAGAGATTGCGTTAGTATAACGCTCATCCATATTTTGCGCCAAGTAATCAAGTAAGGCAATTATTATTTCTTCTTTACTTGTAAAGTGTCTGTAAATAGCACTTTCAGAAAACTTCATTTCTTTGGCAAGGTTCTTTATAGTTAAGCCACTAACCCCTGAAGTGGTGAGTATTTTTCCTGCCGCTTCAATAATTTCAAGTTGTCTGTCAGATATTGTTGCTATCATTTGAAATGTATGTTAGTGAGTATTCACTCTGCAAAGGTAATTGATTTATATTCACACTTGCAAGTTTTTTTGAGAAAACTTTAAAATGTGACGAAAATCTTCTTGGTGCGGTGGTTAATTGGCTCTTTTGGGGTTTGCCTGTGTGTTGGGTTGTGTGAGGGGGCAAACCCCAAATGTACAAATGCGGGCTGACTAAAATTATTTTTTAAAATGTGCGGTGGGAAAAATTTTTAAAACAAATGCGTTGGCTTGGGTGTCAGCAAACTTGTCTGGTCGGTGTCGAGTTACAGCGAAATGGTCAACCGAGTTTTTGTCGCCCGAAAGTTAGTTTGGAAGTAAAAGTCTGGTCGTTTTGTTGTCCGTCTTACGGTTGCACGGTCGTCTTTTAGGCTTGCTTATAACGGTCTCGGCTATGGCTAGTGCGGGATTTTAATGCACTTTCCTTTCCGATTAGCGATTAGTCTATTTTTTGTAATTACTTTCATTTTAGCACTTTAACCCGCATTAGCTATAGCCAATGTGTGTGCCCTGCATATGCAGGACACACCCCGAAAGCTTTTCAAATAGTTCAAAAATACAAATTTAGTTTTACGAACCAAGTTTTCGGGGTGTTATTTTTCCAGAGGGTGCAAGTCCCTTACGAGCGGATTGAAAACCCGAATCGTTAGCAAGCTGCAAGGTTGTTTATCGTGAGGTATGCACTGAAGGAAGCAGGACTGCAAAAGTCTGTACCGACGAACAGAAAGTACATAAGAGGCATAGCAATAAGGATGAGTATCCACAGCAATACGAAGTCCAAAACAGTGTTCTGAACATGCTATTAAATCAGATTATTGTTATGTAGATGTACCGGCGATAGACGGAAGGAAAAAGCATTTACCAGGGGAGGTCTTGGCGATTACGAGTTAATCAATCCAAGAAGTCAGCAGAGGTCATAGTACTTGCAGGCAAACGAGGTGCGAATAGATACCGCATAGGTCTCACAAACAAGGAAGGACCGAACGTAAAGAGGTTTTCAATAGGTAACGGAACGCATTGTAGCCCTACTTAACGAAAACAGGTTAAAACGACTAAAATGATAACAAGAGTAGTACATCCGTTTAATCTTCAAAAAGCATTGGAACACGTGATTGCCAATAAAGGCAGTGCGGGTGTTGATGGTGTTTCTGTCCGAGAACTCCTCAAGGTGTTTTCAGAAAAGAAACTACAGCTGATTGAAGCAATCAAGCAAGGCAACTACCAAGTGCAACCCATTTTAGGTATTGAAATTCCGAAAGGAAACGGGAAAACCCGATTATTAGGTGTTCCCACCACTACAGAACGTGTGTTGCAACAAGCCGTAGCACAAACTATTGCACCGCATTTCGAACCCGAATTCAGTAATTACAGCTAT
>NZ_RQVQ01000063.1 GCF_003865405.1 Paenimyroides tangerinum | reverse complement strand
TAAATTTGAACATCTAAATTCCAGTCAGTTAGCTTTGTATTAATAATCGAATTCAGGTTCATAGTAATAAAATTTAATATTTTTCATAAATATATAAAAAAACATTATTTGACACAAAAAAACAAAAATCATCTTTAGTACATTTTAAACAATTAAACCTTTTGTATCAAAAATTTTTCGGTGAAATATGTTTTGTTGATAAATTTAACACTAGTTAAAGCTGCTCTTACTAAAGCTAACAATAGGATTCTGATTCTTTTTAAATGTTTCAATATTAATTACATTTAATCATAGATTGATCGTAGAGTTGAGAAAATAAGATTTCTATTCACTTTCGTATTTTACTTAACAAAAAAAATGAGTTCAAAGTTTGTGAATACTGTAAATTTTATCTTTATCGTTTCTTTTTTGTGTGACCGATTTAGTGTAAAGCGCCAGTAAATCTTTGTAATTATCTTGCTGTTATATTGTGAAATTGCGCTCTAGTACTCGTATTTAACATAAAGGCAATGGTTTTGAGTTGTTGCTGTGATTTTCTTTCTGTTTTTGCACGTTTGGCATGTTTACCGTTGTAGGTATTTCAAACCAGTTGTTTGCTTACTTTCGTATAGTGTTATCTTTGTCTTATCCCTTCTTTCACGGCAATTCAGTTGCAATAATCAATCACCTTTTTACACAATTTTGCATCCCTAGGAAAGGTTGTGTTATTCTCCTGAACTGTAGATTCTTTAATAAAACAAAATTATATAATCACATTTAGATTGGAAAATAAAAAGATGAACCTCAAATAAATTCGAGATTCATCTTCATCTTATTTTAAGCGTTTTGAATAAAAATAAAACACAATCATTGATTAAATATATTTTTTAATCTATAAACTGTTAAAATTTATTTTTTAAAAATTTTTCTTAATAGATAACTAACTATAAAACTTACAATTGCTCCAATCGTTGCAAGAAAAATAGTTTTGTAGATTTCCCCAACAGAAAAGCTATAGTACCAAGAAAATAAGAGCCCCCCCATAAAACTAAGTTTATAGTTTGGCATTTTCAAGAACAGGTTTAGAGAGTTTAGCATTATCATCAACAGTAACTTGAGAGACAGCAGATAATACCGTACCAGCAACTGCAATATAACCAGCAATTGAAATTATTGCGGCTGGTAATGCAATTGGAGCAGTTAAAACACTACCGCTTACGGCCACTAAGATTAATCCTAGAGTTCTAAGTGTTTTAAAGAAATTCGGAGTTGGTGCTTGTGCACGTTCAATTATATTCATAATATTTAAGTTTTAAGTTGGGCTTTGCCCAATAATTAATAATTTAAGTTGTCCATTTACTTTGTGTTTAGCAAATATTTCTAAAACAACATGCATTGCCTTTCTAGAAAACAGCCCTTTACCTTTTCCGGAAATTTTTGTCACTGGAGCAATACAACCTTTCAATTCTACTAATGCATCATTTGCTGGATGAATCAGAATATGTGAACGATTTGGAACATTTTCAACAATCCAATGCCAATTAAACTTTTTTGAATATCTTCTTCTTAAATTATATTCCCCTTCGGGAATACATGAAATTTGTTTTTGATTTTCAAGCCAAGGAAGTTCAATTGTATAAGCAATATGCTCATTGTTAAAAAGCAATTCACCATGAGTTGCTTCTTTAAGATAAACTCTTTTTAAAATAAACATAGCATTAAGTTTTATCAATATTTACGACAGCCAAGGCATTAAACATGCCATTATTTAAAGGATAAAACACATTGTTTATCTGCTGAAAAAACTGAATACCAAGCACTTGTAATAAAGGCAACGTACTGTTTGGAGTGACGTTGTTAATAAGTGTTGTCAATGGAATGGAATTACTATTCCAAGGGATTTCTTGTGTACTACTGTAAACTGCAATAGAATTACCTTGACTAAAATCTACTTCAGCAGCTGCAGAAACGAATTTAAAATGTGTTGTTCCTGTCGGTGCGGAAATCAACTGATTTGGAATCATCTCAGGTATCTCAATTTCTCCTTCCCCGGTGATTCTATCTAGAGTAGCGATATATGAAGTGAACAAACTACTTGATAATGCTCCCATACTATTAAATTCAAAACCTTTTAATAATTCTAAATCACCATCCACAGGATTTCGTAATCCACGTTCATTAACCTGATCGGTTTTAATGATTTGCATCAAAACTTTTAACAATCTACTCACCACCCTTTTGTCAGATGCTGACTGTAGAATTGGTCTAATAGCATTTCTTAGAAACTTACCATACTTACCTGCCGTACCAAATTCTTGTCCATTTTCTCGCGTTCTTTTAAAAGCAGGGTCATTAGCAATTCTTTTACGGTCAATTCCTCCTTTTTCTCTTGCTAAATAACCATCTTTTGATTTATAAAAGGTAATGCCACCTAGTGTTCCTTTTAATTTAATAATACCATCTTGTCCTGCCATAATATTTTTTTTATTGAGTTAAACAAATTGTAATACAGAGTGTTGCAACTAAATCTTGATTACATGACAAAGGTGTATATTTTAAAAAACATAAATAAATGAAATGGTTCAAGATGGCATTTTTAGTATCAAAACGTAATAAAAACGTCCTAAAAATTTCCAACTTGGGAAATAAGCGTAATTACTTTTACGTGTTTTGTTAATCACTTAAAAAAAAAAATATGGATACTAACAAAAAAGAACCGAGAGACTTAGTGTACAACAAAATCCAGTATTTAAAACGCTGTCAAGAAATAGGAAGGTTCGTCTATGAAGATACTTTTAGAATTAATGGTTTATTGATTAATGCATTGCTACAAATACGTGATGCTTTTTTATACAATCAAACCATAAACAACATTAATGTTTTAGAATTAAAAGAAGGATTATTTGTAAATGGTAGATCAAATAGTGGAAAAACAGCTTTAATGGTAATTCTTAAATCAATTTTAGATACCTCTAAAAGTTTTAAAATAATAAGTTGTCTCGAAATAGAACATCAATTTAAAAAATATGGAAAAGCATATTTAGAGAATTTGTTTGACGACAGAAATACTTCTTGGTGTTTTGATGATTTTGGTAAACGATCCACAGCATCACATTATAGCATACTGCGGATTTTGATTGAAAAAATATTTGAATCAAAAAATACCTACCATATTATTAGTGACTTTACGCTAGAACAGATACATTCAAAATTAGGTATGGTTTATTACAATAAAATTAAATCCAAGTTTATTACCATCAAAACATAATTATTTATGAAAAAAACAACAAATCGAATTTGTATTTATCCAAAAGACATACAAATCATTACAGGAAAAAGCTACAGACAGAGTGTTAGAATTTTAGAAAAAATAAAGTTCTTTTACAAAAAAAGTAAACACAGCTACGTTACCATTCGAGAACTCTGTTTGTATTGTGGATTTGAAGTTGAAGAAATAGAATCTATGTTAAAATAATTTAATTTAGCATTAATCTATATGAGATATACCCATAGTGCATTATTTATCAAATAATAACTATCTAATATTTAATTAATTATTCTTTTATCACAGATGCACTGATTCAAATTGATAGATTAAATTAACTAACAATTAAATTTGCACAGATTTTGAATGCAATGCATACAATAAGTAACTTAACTTGTATGTCCTACGTAGATTAATGCTTAAAAATCTGTGGAACTGTGGAAATACTATAATGTGCTACAGGTAAAATGTAGTAAAATAAAAAGCAAGCTATCTTTTAGTCAGACAGCTTGCTTTTTTCGTAGATTTAATAATACTAGAAATTCTCTGATTATTAAAAATTATTCTTTAATTACGTTAGTTGGCTTTTTATCATGATCTAAGGCAACAAACGAAAATTGTCCTTTAACAGCTAAATAGCGAACGTCTTCATACATTTGTTCAACAAATATTTCAACGTCAACTTTTAAACTTTTATTTCCTACATGAGTTACTTTACCTACTAACTCGACAATAGTTCCTGCTGGAATTGGTTTATTGAAATCAATTTTATCAGATGAAACCGTTACCATAGTTTGACGTGAAAAACGAGTTGCTGTAATGAAAGCAACTTCGTCCATCATGTGCATTGCAGTACCTCCAAAAAGGGTATCGTAATGATTGGTTGTATTTGGAAAAACAGCTTTAAATATACGCGTTTCTGATTTTGAAATTCTTTCTTCTAAATTCATTTTTAATAGTATTTGATTCTATGCAATTTATGAAATTATCAAATTTTTATAATTAATCTCGCATATTATTTTTTTATTTTTACATATTCGACTATTTTTTTAAGAATAAAAAAACAATTAAATTTATTTAGGCTTCACAACTTGAACAAATAACTAAATTTGTAACAAATTCTTTCGACACACTCTGACTACGTTGATAATACAAGGTTTTTACGCCTAGCTTCCAAGCTTCAATCATTAATCTATTTACTTCTTTAATCGGGACGTTAGCTGGAATGTTTAAATTTAAACTTTGAGCCTGGTCAATATATTTTTGTCGTATGGAAGCTTGTAATACAATTTCGTATTGACTGATTTCTTTAAATGTTTTAAAGATGTCTTTTTCTTGTTGAGTTAACGATTCTAAATGTTGAACACTACCGTGATTTAACATAATACTTCGCCAAGTTTCTTCGTTATCAATCCCCTTTTCTTCAAGTAAAATTTTCAGATATTTATTTTTACGCATAAAATTCCCTTTTGCTAAACCTGCTTTGTAATAATTACTGCTATAAGGTTCAATACCTGGAGAAGTTTGTCCTAGAATAGCAGACGAAGAAGTAGTTGGAGCAATTGCCATTAAAGTAGTGTTTCGTAATCCATAACCTTTTAAAACTTCTGGTTCACCGTAAATTCTAGCTAATTCTTGTGAAGCTTTGATACTTTTTTCTTGAATGTTTTTAAAAATGATATTCGTTTGCATTTTTGCTTCTAAACTTTCAAAAGCAATTTTATTTTTCTGAAGATACGAATGCCACCCCATCACTCCTAACCCAAGTGCCCGATGATTTTTTGCAAATGTATTTGCGGATTTTAAATAATGATTATCCTCCGTTTTTGCAATAAACTCTTGTAAAACTGCATCCAAAAAGAAAACAGCTAATTTTACAGCTTCGGTATCTTTCCATTCGTCATACAATTCCAAATTCATCGAAGATAAACAACAAATAAACGATTCGTTTGCAGATGATGGTAAAGCAATTTCTGAACATAAATTACTTGAGAAAATTTGCATTTCTTTATCTTTATAAACTTGAGGTTTATTTCTATTGATATTATCGGTAAAGAAAATATAAGGTAAACCTTTTTGTTGGCGACTTTCTAAAACTTTAGCCCAAATTTCTCGTTTATCTCTGTCTCCGTCAATCATATCCTGCATCCAATAATCAGGTACGCAAATTCCGGTAAACAAATTTTGAATTGGACTTCCGATATTTTTAATTTCTAAAAACTCTTTAATATCATCGTGGTCGATATCTAAATATGCGGCAAAAGCACCACGACGTACACCACCTTGCGAAATTGTATCCATTGCCGTATCAAAAAGCTTCATAAAACTCACAGCCCCACTACTTTTTCCGTTATCTGTTACGGCACTTCCACGTTCGCGTAATTCGCCAAAATAGCCCGAAGTTCCACCACCAATTTTGGTTTGCATAATTACTTCGCCTAATTTATGCGTAATGCTTTCGATATTATCTGGAACATACACATTAAAACACGAAATGGGTAATCCGCGTTCGGTTCCCATATTAGCCCAAATTGGAGATGATAAACTCATCCAACCTTTTTCAATCATTTCAATGAAAGCTTGAGTTAGTTCGGGTTTATATAATCTTTTTGCGGCTGCAGAAGCAATTCGTTCAATTGCTTTTTGTGTAGTTTCTCCTTTTAATAAATAGCCTCTGTTTAATATTTGTTCGCTTTCTTCGTTAAGCCACCATAATCTTTCCATGCTCATTCTTTTAGTTTGAATTAAAATAAATCGTCTGCTGTAATACTTTTGTCGTGTTTGGTATAATCAACTGGGCGTTTTGCGAAAAAATCATCCAAGCTGTTTGCGAAAATTTCTTCTTCAAACCAAATCATGGGTTGGTAGCTTTCGTCAGAAATATAGAACAATTTATTAAATCCTATTTTCTCTAAGCTTTCATCTATTCTGAATTTCATAAAATTTAAAAGATTGTGTTTTGAGATGGTATCTAACTCACCAAATTCAAAAATCCAATCTAAAATTTCAGCTTCAATATTTATAGAATCTATTACAATTTCATTAATCTCTTTAGTAGTCAATTCATCAAAATAATCTGGAAATTCTTCTCGTATTTTATTGATTATAAAAATACCAGCATTGGCATGAATTTGTTCGTCAATAGAAGTCCATGCAATGATGTTGCTTACGTTTTTCATAACTCCTTTAAAACGAGTAAATGATAAAATAATGGCAAATTGACTGAATAGAGAAACATTTTCAATTAAAATAGTAAACAGAATTAAAGATTTTAAATAATCTTTTTTGTCATCAGACTTAGCATTTTTTAAAGCATTTGACAAGTACTGAATTCGTTTTGCGATAACCGAAATTTCAATTACTTTTTCGAACTCATTATTATAACCAAGGACTTCCAATAAACGCGAATAAGCTTCGGAATGACGGAATTCACATTCCGCAAACGTACTACCCAATCCATTGAATTCTGGTTTGGGAAGATGCAAATACAAATCACCCCAAAAGGTTTTTACATTGACTTCAATTTGAGCAATGGCAAGCAAACTACGTTTTACAATTTCTTGTTCGTTTGGTGTTAAATGCGAGTGGAAATCTTGAATATCGGCTGTGAAATCAATTTCAGAATGCACCCAAAACGATTGATTAATAGCATTTGTGAATTCCAATATTTCAGGATATTCGAAAGGTTTGTAATTGATGCGTTTTTGAAAAATACTCATTTTTTTACTTTAATAATTAAACAATTAAAAAAGTAAATGCAGGAAGTAAATCTGTTTAATAAACCACAGAGAAACAATCAGACATTTACTTTTATGCGAAAGCAAAGTCGGCTTAATTGTGGAGGTCTGACTCATAAACTCATGGTTTATTCACAGTTGCGCTACAGTACGTGGTTTACACACGATTCCCCATTTGTGCTTAAAAAAGCAATTCAATTAAGTTTAAAACTATTTTATAAAAGTATCAAAATGAAATTAGAAAACAAACAATTTATTTAAAAATGAATTAGGGAATGAAATGGGGAAATGGGGAATGGGGAAATAGGGAAATGGGGAAATGGGGAAATAGGGGAATGGGGAAATGGGGAAATGGGGAAATGGGGAAATAGGGAAATAGG
The DNA here is from genome assembly GCF_003865405.1 of Paenimyroides tangerinum. Taxonomy (GTDB): domain Bacteria; phylum Bacteroidota; class Bacteroidia; order Flavobacteriales; family Flavobacteriaceae; genus Flavobacterium; species Flavobacterium tangerinum. Next base: position 1,618 of record NZ_RQVQ01000063.1, on the reverse strand, counting down.
GAAATGGGGAAATGGGGAAATAGGGAAATGGGGAAATGGGGAATTGTGTTTACTGATGTAAAGATTTAACTTCGTTTTGTTTGGACTTTGTCCTCTACCCTTCCTGAAATAACGATATCCAAAAAAGAGTCATTATGTAAGAATCAAACAGTTATGTAAAACGTAGTCAACGAGATTACACCTTAAGTTTTAAGATTAACCCAGTCAAAGAAATTGAATTAGGATAATTAAGTATCACAGATTCTTGTCGTAATTACGGTATTCAATCTAGAAGTACAGTTGTAAATTGATTGAGAAAATTTGGTAAATCGGTAGAATTTAACACTAATGAATATGTCAAAGTCACCAGAACAACAAATTATGGAGAGAGAAGCTAAAGTAAAACTTCTAAAGAAGCAAAATGCACAATTGGAACGACAGAATTATATTAATTTAGTAAAACAGAAAATTCGGATCTGTATGAAAATGCCATTGCAGAACAGATAAATGGAATATTAAAATAAAAATTCATGATTGATACCTATGATTTAGAATTGCCTTTAATGAAGAAAATAGTAGCCGAAGCAATTTATGATTATAATCAAGATAAACCGCATTGGTCAAATCATATGTTAACTCCAAACCAAATGCAAAAAAAACAGTAGCAACATTGAAGCTACTACTGTTTAATTTATTATTTTTAATCATTGAAAAACTGTATCGTTATTAGCAGGGCTATTCATATTAATTAGCAATTCCATTAACAAAAAAAAATTTAGACAACAGTTTACCTTTTTCATCATAATATATGGTAGTACCATTTGCAACCCCATCAATAAAATTTCCTTCAGATTTCAATTGTCCATTTTTAAAATACATTTTAGTAGTACCATTTTCCAATCCATTTATAAAGTTAACTTCAGATTTTAATTGACCCTGTTTGTAATATAATTTAGTAGTCCCATTTAAAACACCTTCGATATAACATGCCTCGGCTTTTAATTGACCGTTTTTATAATATATTTTAACGCTACCCTCAATCTTACCATTTTTAAGATATTCTTCAATTTGTAGCTGACCATTCCTAAAATACATTTTTGCACTCCCATTTGCTATACCTTCAAGCATATAAATTGAAGACTTTAATTTACCGTTACTATAAAATGTTTCATATAATTTGGGGTTAACCTCTAATTTACCATTAATAACTTCTTGGCTTTTACAATCTAAAAAAGTAAAAAAAACTACTAAAACGATTAAAATTTTATTCATGATTGTGTTTGCTTAATACACTACAAATATAGATTAAAGAAATAAAATGGGGAATTGTATATTGAATATTCTATTTTGTATGCTGATTCGCTTTGAACCTGCTGAATATTCAATTTTGTAGTTATAAACTGGGTCATTATATTCTCGATTTCCAATTTCTCTATTCCTTGACTTGCTGATTCTCAGATTCGCTTTGATACTACTGAATATTCAATTTTGTAGTTATAAACTGAGTCATTATATTCTCGATTTCCAATTTCTCTATTCCTTAACTCGCTGATTTAACTTCGTTCCGTTCGGACTTTGTCCTCGGGTGCGGATTTGGTTATCTTCTTTTGGATTACCCCCAAAAGAAACACATACAAGC
>NZ_RQVQ01000062.1 GCF_003865405.1 Paenimyroides tangerinum | reverse complement strand
TTAACAAATAAACTCCTACACTTATTGATTCTGTATTTACAGAAACGATTTCTTCATTATTAACCGATTGCTGTAAAACTTTTTGCCCAAGCATATTGTGCATTTCAAGTTTTGTAAAACTTTGTAATTCACCTGTAATATGCAAAACATCTGTAGTTGGATTAGGATAAATACTTATTTTCTTTTTATCAAACGTATCTGAACTTAATAAATCTGTTGTAAAACGCGTATAAATAGTTCCTCCGTAAGTATTTGCTCCAACTTCATCAGGATTTAATGGACTTCCTTGTGTAATAAAATTATTAGCATTACTGTTTTTACTAGTTTTCTCTATCGAATAATATCCATCAGTTGTTGGAAAAAGCGAGCGAGGTTCGTCTTTACCATCAAAACCGAAATAAGTTGCATATAGAACCGTTGAGCCATCTTTAGATAACAACAAATGATATCCATCTGAATGTGAAAGATTATATGAATAGGCTGGGTTCTTAGCTATTTGGTAGGCATCTGCTGTAGAAATTCCAGTAAAACTATCTGTTTGTCCGGTTAGCCAAATATTTCCGTCTGTGTTGATGGTAACTTTATCATAGTATGCCGAAAATATATTATTAGAAGTATAGGTTCTCCAAAGTTTACTTGTTCCATCTGCACTAAAACGGTCTAACATTTTTTTAGTTACATTAATTCCAGGATCTGTGATAAATGCATTTGGTGTAGCTGAATTTACAAAACCACCGCTTGTATTATTATAAGATGATATAACATAAATTTCGTTTGAAGAAGTTTCTAATCGAGGTAGTGAACTTCTTTGCTCATTTACATAAGTTCCCCAAGCTCTAGTTCCATCGAAATTGAATTTATTCATAAATATATTATTAGAAAACATTCCATCGTTGTTTAAGTTTGGGTTTGCTTGATAGGCGCCAGGCGTACTAAAATACAAAGGGTTAAAATCTTCCGTTAATGGTATATTAGACTGAGTTAATATTCCACCAAGGAATATAATTCCATCATTTACCGCTTTTATGTCGATAATAAATGAAAAATAGGCACCGAAAAAAGTCCCCCAAACAAATTGCCCTTGATTGTTTAGTTTGGTTACGGTTGCTGTATATTCTGTGAAAGGAATTCCGTCATATTCTTTGGCTTCTGATTGAAAAGGTGAATTTTCAAAACTCAACTCTTTATCTCTATAACTAACGAAATATACATTATCTAGAGGGTCGGTTGTAATTTTTGTATATTCTTGAAGAACAGGTTCTATACAATCACTGTAAGAACACCATAAAAGTTCACCAGTCAACGTAAAACAAGCGACAAAACCACTGCTGTTTAGTAAATCATTGGCTTCATAAATCGTTCGATAGACACCTTCGGTACTGAAATTACTACTTTGAGTCGTATTACCAACAATAAAGATTTTATCAAGACCGTTAAAGTGTAAATCCGTAATTTGGGTATTTGTACTAGTACCTAATTCTCCTAATAAACTAACGTTACATTCGGGTAAAGTAATTTTTTGAATACTGTTTGGGGTAGTTGGGTCTAAATAATACATGACATCGTCATGGATAAAATGTAACCAATCTGAGCCAATTTCCATTTTTCGATTTTCTTTTACACTCCAAACGCGATGATAGGAAGTTTGTGAAAAAGCAACCTGCGTGATAAAAAGGATAAAGATGTATAAATAGTTTTTAATCATAATTATTTTTTTTCTAAATATAAAAAAATAATTACTTGATTATATGTTTTTTAGTTTTTTATTTCAACTTATTCAACTCTGTATTTAAATTTTGCCAACAATTTTGCGACCAAATACGATGGTAATCATAACCACTCAATTTTAATATTTTTTCTTTGTGCATATCTTCTAAATAAGCCAAATCATCCACATAAATCGGTTTACTTAAACATTCAATTGCAATGGGTTTTCGCCCTTCCATTTCGAATAAAATATCAAGTAAATAACCGCCAAATTGATGATTCTTTATAATTTTTGCATTCGGATATTTTGTTTTTAATTCAGAATAGACTTCATTTAAAAGGTTGTTCGTCTCTAAATTTTTAGCTTCAGATTTTAAATTTGATGCCGTTAATTCATTCAAAACTTCCAAACGCTTTTGTTCGTCTTCATCGCTTACTGCTTTGCAATATGCTAAATACGCATATAAGGCAGCTTTTCTGTTGTTGCTCTTTTCTTGTTTTAATGCATCGCTATAGTTCAGATAAAATTCTTCAGGAATTGAATTACAGATATAGATTTTCTCTTTGGCTCTAGTAATAATTACATTCAATAATTTGTAACCTTTGGTATGATTTATTGGTCCAAAACTTTGAACAAATTTACCGTTTTTCTTACGTCCGTAAGTTGTTGAAATGATGATAATATCGCGTTCATCACCTTGAATGTTTTCTAAGTTTTTAATGAAAAGTCCCGCTTGTTCAAGTGCTGAAATTTGTTCTCTAAACGATTCGTTACCTTCTTGATTTATCAAATGGTTGATTTTTCGTTTGATGTAATTTCGTTGGGTAATATTAAACGTTGCAATTCCAACAGACGGATAATTTCCATTTTCTGAAGGTTTGATATTTTTAAGAATTTCAATCACTTTTTCGGCTTCTTCTTCGTTTATATGTTCTTCAAAAATGCCATTTACCTGATAAAATTTAATGGGTTTTTCTGAGCTTTTCGCAGGAAGCGGTTTCAATCTCGATTGATAAAAAGCCGCATTTGAAAAATCGATTAAATACGGATGTTTAGAACGATAATGGAAATCTAAATAATTTTTGTCAAAATTAAATTCTAACGCATAATCCAATAACGATTCGATATTTAAAATTGCATTAACCGATTCGATTGTGGTATTTTCAGTTTCAATATCATCTTCGTCTTCAATACTTCCATCAAAAACACGACTAAAATAATTTGAGGGCGGCATTTGATGTTCATCTCCCGCAATGATGATGTTTTTACCTTTTAACATGGCCGGTAAATTATCTTCCAGTTTCAACTGACTGGCTTCATCAAAAACCACATTATCAAAATAGAAATTTTTGCCTTGAAAAAGGTTGCTACAACTATCAGGAGTTATCAAAATGATCGGGAAAAACGTCGTGAAAACATCGATATCACGAGCAACAATTTGTCGTAAAGTTAATCGTTTGTGGTTTGTGCTACTTCGTTTGTTGTATAAATTGGCAACCGTAATTTCTTTGTTTATAGTTTCGAATTTCTTAACGATTTCTCGTTGCGATTGATTCCAAAAATATTTAATAAAATCGCTCTGAACCACATTAAAATGATTCATTTTACTTGAAAATTCATTGTATTCGAACAAATCAATTAATAAACTTTCATCTGAATGTTGATGTAAAAGTTTAGAATAATAAATGGATAAAAGCGAAGCTTCCCATTTTTCAATCGGTTTTAATTTTTCAAGAATATTTTTCTGAAAGTCATTTAAATTGTAATAAAAAACAAACCAATTAAACTCGATTAAAAATGGATTCTCGTTGTTTGATTTGTAAGATTTATAACTCGAAAATTGATTCTCAACATATTTTTTTAAATCAGAAAAATTATTTTCGATGTTAACTTTTTGTAGAATGCCATCGTTTTTTAATGCATTTATCAAGTTTTTAATTTGATTTGCAATCGATTCTGTTTCTGAATTGATAATTGATTTATCGTAAATATTAAGAAAATCTAAACCTTCAAATTCTGAATTTGAATTATCAACAAATTGATTTTTAGCATTGTCAACTTTTGATTTGTATTTTAAAATTTCTGAAACATTCGAACGAATATCAGCTGAAATTTCGATGCTTTCTAAATGTTTTTCTTGACTTATTTGTTTGATTTCAAGACTTAATTCTTGTAAGCGTTTCTGATTTTGAATGTTTTTCTTTTTAGTAGAAGAAAATATGGATGTGAATTTATACCAAAATCCATTAGTTTTTTCTAAATCAAAAACGTCCGAATTCGATTGAAGCGTAACGTTAATTAATTCAACTTCATTGATGATTTTATTTATTTTTTCTATGTTATCAACGAATTGTATTTTTCTTTTTTCGTTGAAATACATTTTATAATTACTAATTTTCGTTTCAATTTCATTCCATTCTTTTTGATATTTTCCAAATGCTTGGTCGATATTTTCTTGAGTTGAATAGTAATTGATAGCAATCAATTTTTGCCAATCTAAAAAAGTTTGTTCTTGAAAAGGTTTGTATTTTTCAAATAACGGTTGACCTTTCTCAATCAGTTCTAGTAATTGTGTAAACTCTTCGTTAGAAAATTGAAATGTAAAATTTTCTAAATCAATATCCGTTTTTTCTCTTTTATATTGAAGAATTGCTCCAACAATATCTGCCCAGTTTTTATTTTCAATTACAACTGAATTTAATTTATGATGTGTTCCATTTATATTTTCTTTTGTTTCGTTTAGGCTTGTAACTAAATTTTGTAAACTTATTGCTGAGGTTCCTTGTTCTTCACGTTTAAAACCAGGATTGTCAATGATTTCTCTGACAGCATTTACAACTGTTTTTCGGTCCGAAACCGAATCTTTAATCAAAACGCAATATTGCCCCAAACCTTTTGTTTGTAACGCATTGTGTAAAACTTCCAAAGCGGTTTGTTTCTCACAAACTACAATTGTTTTTTGTTTATTTTCCAAAGCATTTATCAATAATGCGGTCAAAGTTTGACTTTTTCCAGTTCCGGGTGGTCCTTGAATTAAAATGTTCGATTCGAATTTTAGATTTTCTAAAATGCGTTGTTGTGAAGGATCTGTTCCAACTGCGCTTAATGTTTGAAAAGTACTATTTTCAGTAGTTTGTTGATTAACGAATGAAGTTTTTAGCGCTTCATAATCATTAATGATATTTTGTTTTTGGACTTCGAAAAGCGAAAATATTCCTGACTTAAGAATCAATCCATCCCTTTTTTTTACTAGTTTTTCATCATAAAATGATTTGGGTTTTATTAGTGGAATTTCTTCATAATTGCTTAAAAGGAAATCTATATTTTGTTGGATTTTTAATTGTTCAAGAATTTTTGTACAAATTTGATGCAATTCCGTTTTGTCAATTTTTCCGTCTTCGAGCATTTCATCCGAAATTTTTTCTAAAGTTATTCCGCAATCACTTTGTAAATGATTGATTAAAACCTCATTTAGATAAATAGGATCATCTTCAGTTCGTGAAATTTCCCAAGTATTGATTTCGTTAACTTGTTTGATTTTTAAAGTCCAAATCAAAATCGGAGCAGCGGTAATTTGCCCGTCATTTAAATCACGGCGAACCAAAATCGGAAAACCAAATCCCAATGTATTGATTCCTTTTTCGGATTCAATTACTTCATTCTGAAAAATTAAATTCTCAATACTTTGCGAAATTTTCTTGTGATTTTCATCTGTAATTTCTTCAACGCCATTATCGATTTCAGAATCAAAATCGATTTCTAAACGTTCCTTTTTAAACGTATTTTCGTTTTCTGAATTTGGTCTGTCATAAATCGAAAAACGAAAATTCATATTGCGTTGCGTCAGCAAATCAAGGATAAAACGTTCGGGTAAACTTTTGAAAATATGACTGAATCTAGCTAAATCAAATTTATATCTCGAGTTTCCTGGTATTGCATTTAAATGCACGCCGCGGCGATTTCCTGTTTTAAGTTTTGTTTGTAACGAGTTGAATAATTCGGAACTGAAATTTTGCATAATGGTTTTAATCGATTGATAATTAAAATTATGAAATTAAATTCATTATACGGTTTAAAAAGAAATAGAATATTATTGAAATTTTAACGTTAATGAATAAATCAATCTTTATAAAAATGAAAAAAAGCATTTTATTAATATTTTTCTTTTTCAGTTTAAATATATTTTCACAGAAAATTATTCAAGGTTTTGTTTTAGATTCAATAAATAATCCAATAGTATTTGCAAATGTTGGAATGTTGAATTCTTCTGTCGGAACAATTTCAGATGATAATGGAAGTTTTGTTTTAAATCTTGATAAAGTCGATTTTAATGATACTTTGCGGATTTCAAGTTTGGGATTTAAATCCAGAGATATTCGTGTTAGCGAATTAAGCTTCAATCAATCACTTGGAATTAATTTGGAAACAGAAGTTTTTCTTTTGAAAGAATTGGAAATTTTATCCGGAAATTTGAAAACTTATACAGAAGGAAAATCAAAAACGGATACCAAAAGTAAAGTGATTTTTGCAAATGAAAAATATGCAAATTTTAATATGGGAACTGAGATTGGAAGGCGTTTTGATATAGGAAGCAAGAAGCCAAGTTTATTATCAAAATTTCAATTTTATATTAAAGAAAATAATTTTGATTCGAATACTTTTAAAGTAAATATTTATGGTTTAAAAAATGGTAAACCTGCAATTTTATTAAATTCAGAAAATATTTTTGTTACTATTGAAAAAGATTTTACAGGTTGGGTTACTGTTGAATTAGAAGATTATAATTTAATTATTCAAGAAGATATTGCTGTTTGTGTGCAATGGGTAAAATATTCTGGAAATGGCAATATATTAAATCTACCGATGATTGCTCCATCTTTAGGCTCAATTCATTATTATAAATTCGGAAGTCAAAATAAATGGGAAAAATATGGTAAAGTTTCTTCACCTATGAAATTAGTGTATCAACAATAGATTTTAATAAAACTCTTAAAAAGGTAGTGAATTTTAGGAATGATAAAATTATAGAAATATTGTTTACACCTTGCTAATGAGTAAGTTTATTTTGAAACTAAATTTATTTAGGACGCTATTGTTACTAAATATATAATTTTCTTCAGTAGCAACCTCAATAATATGGATTGCAAATTTTTATTTAATGATTTAATTTTTGATTGAGATGTTCTTTATTCTTTTGTAGTTTTCAATTTGTTTTGTAAAAATGAAAACCGAGAAATTTTGGTTGGAATTTCTCGGTTTAACAACAAATATTTATTAAGTGTTTTTGTGTTTTTTAAAATTTGTATTTACTAATTTGTAAGTGATTTTCGTAACTGAGCTGAAATAAAAATTAGTACTGTAAAATTATAGCTTTACTATTAAAAATATTCAAAACAGGGGTGGACAAATAGGAGACAAATGTTTTTTTTACTGTAAGTATTTGTATTGTAAGCTTTTGTGTTTTTATGTATTTAGTTAGTGATTTAGTATATTTGTGAGAAAAATAATTATCAAAAATACAATATACATATTAATTATCTTTTTTATCTTTAGCATTAGCCTATATGCTCAAAGTGACAATATTCTTTATAGTAAGATTATTGATGAAAATAAAACTGAAATTTCAGAAAAGAAATTAATAGAAAGAATTTCAAAACTTCAACAAAATTTGAATGAGTCTCAAAGAAAAGATATTCAAATAATATCTAAAGTTTTATTAGCAAATTTATATGCCAAAAAGACTAAAGATATCAGTAATAAATGCGCAAAATTATACGATGAGGCACTTTTATTAGTAAAACAATCCAATAATATTGGATTACAAATTTGGGTTGAATCTGAGATAGGTTTTTATTTTTATAAATTTTATAAATATGATGATGCCTCGGATTATTTTTTCAATGTTTCTAGACTTTTAATTGACATTCCAAATGAAAATATTGTTGATCCGATTTCTGTTTTGAAATATAATGCTTATTTTTTTACATCTATTAATGAAAAAAAAATAAGTAATCTGTATTTGAAACGTGCTTTAACATTAACTCCTAAAACACAAAATGATTATGCCGCAATGCTCAATGCAATAGGTTGTAATTACTTTAGTTTAAAAGAATATGAATTAGCAAACCAGTATTTTAATGAAACTATTTTATATGCAAAAAAAAATAGTGATTCGTTACGATTAGCAAAAGGTTTCGGAGATTTAGCTCAAATTTATTTATTAAATAAAGATTTTGTAAATGCGGAACGTTTATTACTTAATGATATTCAAATTTCGCGTAATGTAAAAAATCCTAAAAACGTTATGTTTGCTCAAATTAGATTAGGCAATCTGTATTTAGAAGAGAAAAAATACAATCAAGCAAAGGAAGTATTTAATTCTGCTTTGAGTTATATTTCAACGCAAGATAAATTAAAAAAATGCGAATTAGATGTCAATAAAGCGTTATTATCGATTGCAATTTCTGAAAAAAATAATGTTCAAGAATTAACTTTGCTAAGAAAAATTGAAATTTTAAGACCAATTGTTGATACTATTGATGGAGCTGAATTGCTAAAGAAAATTTCATGGAAAAGTAAAAATGAAATTGCAAATTGGAAGTTTGAATCAGAAAAAATAAAATTAGAAAAGGCTTCTTTTATGAAAACCACTTTTATAATAATTAGTGTTTTACTATTATGTTTGCTTATACTTTTTGTTTTTATTTATAAACGACGATTTAAATTACAACAAGTCAACTATGAAAATTCGATTTTATCAGCCCAATTAAAACAACTTAAAATCGAAAAAGCATTAATTGAAGCAAATGATTCTTTAAAATCCATAAAATCATATTTAATTGAAAAAAATAATAAAATAGTTCAATTAGAATCTGAAATTCAAGAACTAGCTGTAACATCTAAAACTGATGTTTCCAAAGAAAAAATTGAATTGGATAAATTGATTTCTTCTCATCTTATGACAGACGAAAACTGGCTAATGTTTAAGAATTCGTTTATTAAGGAAGAACCTCAACTTTATAATTATATTAAAACGAATTTTTCTGATTTATCTGAATCAAATTTAAGAATTGTATTGTTACATAAAATTGGTTTAAAAAATCAAGAAATTGCTAATTTACTTGGTATTACTATTCACGGAGTTAAAAAAGCAAAACAGCGTTTACGATTAAAATATGGTGAATCCATTGAGGAATTGGTTTAGGATTTTCTGATTATAAAAGTCTAGAAAAAATTATTATTGTAAAAAAAAAAGAGGAAGTCATAATATCTATGAAGCTTCCTCTTTCAGTTTTTATTATTGTTTTATTATTTTAATAAACTGCTGTTTAGTTTCAGTTTGTAGTTGAATCATATAGGTTGCAGCACTTAATTCAGACAAATCAATTTCAACATTTCTATTATTGGTTTGAATTGTTTTTATATTTCTTCCCAATAAATCATAAACATCAACTTGAACAATATTTTCAAAATATTCGATTTGTAATTTATCATCAACTGGATTTGGATAATATTTC
>NZ_RQVQ01000061.1 GCF_003865405.1 Paenimyroides tangerinum | reverse complement strand
GTTGGCGGTAATTTGAAGAAACGATTAACAACGAAAAACATTCAAGAAAATGAAGCTATAAGTAACTGTAAGATAGAATAAGAATTGAAATATCCTTTACTACGCTAAGTAGAAAGGACGATTGTTAATATTAAAAAATTAGAAAATGATACAGTTACAGATGATTGACAAAACAAAGTCAATAGCTCAAAATGATAAAAATATTTCTGCCGTATTTATGTATGGGTCATTTACCAAAAATGAAGGGGACAAATATTCAGATATTGAATTCTACATCTTCTTGAAGGATAAAGAAAAATTTTCCGCTGAAAATTGGGTAAGCCAAATTCATCCTTTGGCATTATATTTTACCAACGAGTTTGGAAGTGAAGTTGCCATTTTTGAAAATATGATAAGGGGGGAGTTTCATTTTTTGACAAACGACCAAATGGAAGTTATCAAATCGTGGGACGGATTGGTAGAGTTTAGCGACTTTGACAAGATGATTTTAGTAGATAAAGAAGATTTATTGACTAACACGCTCAAAGAAATAAAAACTAAAGTACCTGATCGAACAACAAATGAAAATATCCTGTGGTTGAGCCAATCATTGTTGAATGTTTTACTTACAACAAGCAACTTAATTAAACGACAGGAATTTGCTCACGCTTACCAAAGCTTATCAAATGTTCAAAAATATTTACTTTGGTTAATAAGAATTGAAACATACCAAACCAAACATTGGGAAAGTCCAACAAAAAGCTTGGAAAAAGACATAGATCCAGATTGGTATTCGTTATTTCAGCAGACAACATCAGAATTAGATCCGACAGATATTAAAACAGCTTTCAAGAAGACATTAACATTGACTGAAAAACTTTTTGATAATCTTGGAGTTGAAGCAAAATTAAAGGGGGTATTAAGGAGAATTGAATAAATAAACTACCGCCAACATTGTATAAGCGTAATGCGGGCGAAGTGGCTAAAATTTAGTATTTTGCCATCTATCAAAGTTCGTGTTGGCGGACAGTGTATTGCTCCGAAAACCCGCACTACGCTTATACTTGACCGTTATGTGCCATTTTTGAATGACAATGCGAATAGATACAGACAAACAAATGAATTTACTTAGTGATAAGAACGTTGCAATAATTGGTGGTGGACCCGTTGGACTGACTATGGCAAAATTATTACAGCAAAACGGCATAGACGTTTCAGTTTACGAAAGAGACAACGACCGAGAGGCAAGAATTTTTGGTGGAACCCTTGACCTACACAAAGGTTCAGGTCAGGAAGCAATGAAAAAAGCGGGATTGTTACAAACTTATTATGACTTAGCCTTACCAATGGGTGTAAATATTGCTGATGAAAAAGGCAATATTTTATCCACAAAAAATGTAAAGCCCGAAAATCGATTTGACAATCCTGAAATAAACAGAAATGACTTAAGGGCTATCTTGTTGAATAGTTTAGAAAACGACACGGTTATTTGGGATAGAAAACTTGTTATGCTTGAACCTGGTAAGAAGAAGTGGACACTAACTTTTGAGAATAAACCGAGTGAAACAGCAGATTTGGTTATTCTTGCCAATGGCGGGATGTCCAAGGTAAGAAAATTTGTTACCGACACGGAAGTTGAAGAAACAGGTACTTTCAATATACAAGCCGATATTCATCAACCAGAGATAAACTGTCCTGGATTTTTTCAGCTATGCAATGGAAACCGGCTAATGGCATCTCACCAAGGTAATTTATTATTTGCTAACCCCAATAATAATGGTGCATTGCATTTTGGAATAAGTTTTAAAACACCTGATGAATGGAAAAACCAAACGCAGGTAGATTTTCAAAACAGAAATAGTGTCGTTGATTTTCTTCTGAAAGAATTTTCCGATTGGGACGAACGCTACAAAGAATTGATTCATACGACGTTGTCATTTGTAGGATTGGCTACACGGATATTTCCTTTAGAAAAGCCTTGGAAAAGCAAGCGCCCATTACCCATAACAATGATTGGGGATGCCGCACATTTGATGCCGCCTTTTGCAGGGCAGGGAGTAAATAGTGGGTTGGTGGATGCCTTGATATTGTCTGATAATCTAGCCGATGGAAAATTTAATAGCATTGAAGAGGCTGTTAAAAATTATGAACAGCAAATGTTTATCTATGGCAAAGAAGCACAAGAAGAATCAACTCAAAACGAAATTGAAATGTTTAAACCCGACTTTACGTTTCAGCAATTGTTAAATGTATAAAATGGAATAAAACGGCACATAACAAACAAATTGGCAATAGAGCCGGTGAAGTACTTCTATTGAACTTTTGTGCAATGTTGAAGATTAGTAATTCTATTCAACATTTGTGCTAAAAGTCGGCTCCATCGCCAATTTGCCAAACGTTAGTAAATCTTTTAAAATATTGTGAACCTATTCCAACAAAGTTATTCCATAAAATTTTGAGCCTTCAAAGCTCTAAAAATTTTACGGAAATAACTTTGATAAACACTTTTCAATTATTGCTTTTGACTCCACTCTTTGAAAGATTTAGCTGTCCTTGGATTTTTGTTAAAAAACTGATTTACATTTTCTAATTGATTTATTAATTGCCCCTTTTCTTTTTCTAAACGCTCATACTCCGATTTCTCAATAGTATTCTTAACAGCTAAATACATTGAAAAACCTGTTGTTAAAAGTAAAAAGATGTTCAATACAATCAAGTAGAATAACCTCTTTGAGCTAACAGCCTTGTGAACCTTCAAAAGCTCCTCATTATTTTTTGTTATCTCTCGATGAAATTGATCGAAGTCATTCTGTAAGCGTTGTCTTTGTTCTTTTTCTATCTGTCGAAGTTCAGCAACATTTACTGTTACTTTGATGTTACTTAATTCTTTGATGGTATCTAAATGAGTTTTTTTACTTTGTTTTATCGTGTGTTCTAATTGTATGACTTGCTGAAGTAATAGTTCTGTCATATCAGTGAGTTTAGGTTGGTTCTTTGCCATTGTTTATCTTTTTAGTGCTCTTCGTTTACGTTTTTTTTGTTCATCATCTTCATCGTTACCACTAAGTTGAAAAGCAGATAACAAACTAAATAAAACAGACACATCTGTTTTCCAATTCTGCATTTGTGGTTCGATTGCTTCTTGCTTAGTTAATAGTTTTTCTACTTCATTCTTTGACTCTGTGCTTGCTGTATTTTTAAATAAATCATTCAACTTCATATTTCGGTCAACTTCACTTGCTTTTAGGTTTGTATTAGTTGGTAAATGAATAAAGCGATATCCTTGAATATTCCCCTGTTTATTAATAGTTGGTTTAACCTCAATATCTTTTTCAAGCATTAATCGAATGTATTGTTGTAAATCTTTTGGTTCCTGTCTTAAAACTTCCCTATGAGCTGTTTTGATAGTGTTTTTAGCTATTAAGTTTGTGTTGTTAGCTCTTTGTTTCTTATTCTCGTTTTCTTGTCTTATAGACGTCCAACCGTATTTAAGTGCTATTTCGTGAGCAACTCTTTGAGCTTCAAAACCAATGTAATTATCTTTTAGAGCTTTGCCATTTTCATCTATGCGATTGGCGATGATATGAATATGTTTATGCTCTTTTTCTGTATGAACAAAAGCAATGAATTGAGCTTTGGTAGGATCGATTTGTAAACCAAGTAAAAACTCAACGGCTAATGCTCGTAAATCTCTATCGCTCATCTTTTGACTATCTACAATAGTTGGAGATATAACAGCCGATATTGTGTTGTTTTTACATCTGCTGTTTTGATTTTGTAGTATCTGCATCGTTTGAAACATATCTTTCGGAGTATCCCCCGAAAGATTGTTTCTTAATAGCTCATATCCCTTTTTATCATCAATTACGTAATTGAATAATGCTGTGCCACCAACACAAGATTTTGCTTTAGCTATCATAATTACAGTAGTTTTTGTAAGTGAGTCCGAATTAGATTAGCTGTTTCAATAGTGTGTTCTTTAACTCCTGTTGTATCACCAAGCTTAAAAAGGTTGCTTATTCGCCTAAAATTATCTGTGTATTTGTTCAGTAATTTGTAAACTTCAACTTCATCAGGAGTTAATTTATACGCTAAAGAATAGTCAAGTGCGGTGTTTCGGATGTACTCCGAAACGCTACAACCTACTTTTTCTGCTTTGTTTTTTATGATTAGAGCCTCTGTAAGAGTTACTCTAAATTCTATCTTCTTTGTTTTTTTCATCGTCTTACCCATTTTGCGACCTTCGGGAGAAAAACGAGTGGTCTTTGGTTGTCAAATTTCCAATTTGTAAGGACAAAGACACATCTCGATAATTCTCACGTCAAATCATTGCGGTTAATAGTTAGTAAATAATCATTCAAATCTTTGTGATTCTCGTACAGTTTTCGTCCATCAACAACGTTTGTATAGGTCTGAGCTACTTTTTGAAAGGCACTTTCTCCAGCTTTATCATTGTCGAAACAACAAATAATACTTTCATACTTTAATTCTTTGTACAAAGTATTATTGATACTTTTATCCATTTGTACATTGATACATTTATACAATTCCCCATTTGTACATTTGTACAAATAATTATTTGGTGTTTTAATTATTGTATTATTCAACATTGATACGGAATTAAGAATCAAATAATCATATTGCTTTTCTGCATTTGGATAAAGGGTTAAAAAGCTGATGTAATCACTCCAAGATTCAAACAAGACAATATGTTTACTTTTGTTATCAAAGTAGGTTACTGCCTTTTTTCCAAGACACATTTTTATATACACGTTTCTTAGTTCGAAACCATTTATGGTGGTATTGGGAAAACCAACAGCGTAATATGATTTGTTGTTTAGAGTATAGTGTACTTCCTTACAATAAGTTTGAGCCATTTTAAGGCTAAGATTACGCTCAGTGATATATTGTATCAAGTTTGGATGTGTTAATGGCTTAATCGCTTGAATTGTATATGTTGGTTCTTGAATAATGTTAGAACTCACAATAATTGGCTGATGAAAAGAAAAAGAATCGTTTTTGAGCAATTCTAAAGCTGATTTAATATCGCAATTATTGTACTTCATCACAAAATCAAGTGTTGTTCCACCAAAACCAGCAGAATGGTCATAAAACACGTTTTTATCAATATTCACTTTAAATGATGCTGTTTTTTCAGTTCTAAATGGACTGAGATACCACCAATCAACTCTCATTATTTTGGTTGGGGTATGACCTAACTTTTTAAGTAAGTCTGTTAGGCTAATTTGTTTAGCTGATTCACAATTCATACGTTTTGAAATAGTCGGGTTAAAAATCTGTTTTTTTTGATGCAATGATGCAGAAAGGTGTTAATCAATTGTATTTCAATAAAATACTCTGCATCACTCTTGCATCACTGCATCAAACTCATTTTGTTTCTTGCATCACTCTTGCATCAAACTTGATGTATTTTTAGTTTGATGCAGACTTTGATGCAGTGTAACTTATTAATAAACAATAGTTTAATCTATTCTTGCATCATTGCATCAAATATTTTATAGAATAAATCTTTTTTAATGATGTAGTAACGTCCTCTACGTTCTATTTTAACAAATTCTCCATGAGATAAAAGCTCTATTCCTTGATAAGATTTTGTGTTATTTTGTGGTTCGAAATCCCATTTCTTTAAAATCTTTCTTATTTCACTAGCAGATATAATTAGTTTTGGGTTTGTCTTGCGTAATAACAAGAGTAAATCATTGGGAGCTACGCAAATTTCATCCTCGGCAACCTTTTCAAAGCACAGGTTTAAAAGTTCTAAAAGTGAAATCTCTATTTTGTTTTTACTAATTAGTTTTAAAAGGGAAGCTGTAAGTATCTGTTTAGGTGTAAACCACATTCGGGTTTGTTGCGTGGTGTAATAAGGTCGTAGAAGTAAGTATTTGATGAAATAAGGAACTTCACTTGTTAGCTTCTTGATAAAGTGAACGTCTTCTGATTCAATAGGTTTAATCTTTCGAATCCAAAAACGTATTTCTTCTTCGTCTATTTGAATGAAATCATCCTCATTGTTAGAGCAAAGAATAAACTTGGCGAAAAACTCTATTTCCTGTCTGTCTTTTCCCTTTGCTTCAACTTTGTCTTTGTCAGTAGTAGAAAGGTACTTTAAACGCTCTGTAATCTCTTTCTTATCAAAGAATACTTCGTCTATGGCAACTAATAACATACTTGCCCAATCAGCGTTAAATTGAGAACCAAAAGAATCTCCTTTGATATAAGTCATATTGAGTCCAAAGATATTTTTAAGCCATTTAATAAAAGAGCTTTTTCCTGTTGCACGTTCTTTACTAACAAGGCACAATATTGGTAAGGTTTGCGTTGGCTTCTCATACAATAGCTTTAGATAGTCTAAACCATATTCGTATTGTTCACTTCCGAATATGTGCTTTACAAAGTGTAGTGAGTTTGGAATCAATTGTTCTAATTCATTTAAGTTAAAATCTTCTTCTATTGGTTTCATATTTAATTCATTATAGGTATTAAAAAAATTTTCTACGATTGGTTGATAGTTAAGATGGTCTGGAATACAGCAAAAGCCATCTAATTTTAAGACGTTCTCTAAGTAGGACTTTCCGTGATCTGATACAATCGTTTCACGAGTCCAACGCACCATTACTTTAACTTTATCACCTGATATCAAAGGTTTTTCGATGATTTTAAAGTAAGCAGTTCCTACTCGGATATAGGGTATATCTAAGCTCATATTTACTTGTGTTTTAATAATCCTTATCTTTATACGATAAGAGTTGAGTTATACTTTAATTGGATATTAAGGGACGATTTGCACAAGTTGTCCCTTTTATTTTTTAGCGAATAGTTCTAATGCCAAGTCAGCATCGACTATAATTTTTCTACCTCTTTGGATAATCGCTTTTTTGATATGACCTTCTTTCTTGATTTTATTAGCAGTGGTAATACTGCACCCAAGTAGGTCTGCTATACCACGTATTCCGTAAACATAACGCTTTGTAGATTGTTGCGTTTCTTGCGAAGTATTGAGTTCTTTAAAATCCTTTATAGATACTGTTTGTAATAACTGTAATAGTTCTTCTCCTGTCATTTGCCAAACTGGCTTTTCTTTTAATTCGCTTATATACATAGTTTTAGTTTTTAAATTATACGATTTTGTGATGTTCGAACAATTCAAAACTACGATGTGTGTAAGGTGGAGAGGGGGTGGAAAAACACACTTTATTGCACAAAAAAACCACTTTAGTAAAATTCTAAAGTGGTTCAAAGGTGGATTTATAAATTTTAAAGGCTTTTATAGTACTTTATTGTTTAAAAGCTGAATCAATGAGATTGCGATACTCTTTTAATGTATCATTGGCACTGCTACCTGTTATGTGTTTATACTTAGAGTCATAAGTTGCTTTCTTAATCTTAAATTCTTTTAATATTTGAGCAAACCACTTTTTCTTTAAACTTTTGTTTTCTATGTTATTATGTAAGCAATGAATTACATAAAAGAAAGTGTATAGAAAATCCTCTTTGATTTTTATTTTATTCACTGTATGTAAGATATTTATCTCTCTATAAAAATCATATTCTGATATATCTTCAATAAATTGATTGTTTACTATACTATGTAGTTTACTAATAAGTCCCATTGAAAATATAGGCTTGTCATTAATAAAAAGATAATCATTGTCATACATTTCATAGTCCTTAAAATTTGATTTCACATCTTTTAAAAGCCTTTTACTATGATTATATATCTCTTGGTGGTAGTCGTAGTTTAAAAAACCTATCTCTTTGTAAAAACTTGATTCAAAGTAGGTTTTACGTTCAGGCAATTCCGTTTCTCTATACAATTCCATTGTTAAATCATTATCTGACAAACTATTTTTATTTCTTTCTCGGTATTTCTTTAACCGAAGTCCATCTCTATCAAGATTAGTGAAGAAATCAGAATTTTTTTCATACAACTTAATTATTGTCTCCAAATTTTCTCTAACAATAGATAAAATTTCTTTTCTTTCTTGTGTGTCTTTTGCAGAATCAATTCGGTCTTTAAAATCAAACATTAAGATATTAATCATATATTGTCTATAAATATCTTGGGAATCGAAATTAAACGAATTTCCTGATGTGTTTAATTCTTTTTCCCACATCACTATTGTGTTATCAGTCATAAATCTTGTTAATTCTAATTGGGCATCTACTGTATTCATATCATATCAAATTTAGTCATTGCATTCGCTTTAATCGTATCAGCTACATCAATATAAGGCTTCATTGATTTGTAGTCTGAATGTCCTGTCCATTTCATTACAACCTGTACAGGTATCCCCAATGATAAAGCGGTACAGATAAATGTTCTTCGCCCTACGTGAGTGCTTAAATGTTCGTATTTGGGTTTTACTTCATCTATTCTTTCATTGCCTACATAGTAGGTTTCTCTAATCGGTTCGTTAATCTCTGCTAACTCTCCAAGTTCTTTTATGTAGTCATTCATCTTTTGATTAGAAATAACAGGTAGAGCCTTTCCTTTTTCAAAAGGTACATCTTTGTACTTCTCTAATATTGCTCTACTGTGTTTGTTTAATTCAACTCTCAGCATATCATTTGTCTTTTTGGTAACAAACTCAATAGCATCATTTTTAATGTCGTGTCTTGTTAGGCTAAAGGCATCTGAATAGCGAAGTCCTGTATAGCAACAGAAAAGCAATACATCACGTACACGTTCTAAGTACGACTTTGTGCCTAAATCCGTTGATTTAATCTGTTCGATTTCCTCTTGAGTTAAAAAGATTATCTTTTTAGATGTTTCCTTTAGTTTTGGTTTAAACTCTTCAAAATTATAGGTAATTGTATAATTGTTGTTTTTACACCACTTCAAAAACCACTTTACAAAACTAATTTGCTTTTCGATGGTGCTATTACGCATCTGTTTTTCAATGCGTAAAAATGAAACGTAGTCTAATAACGTCTTTTCGTTAATATCAGTAAACTGAAAATTGCTTTTGAAAGAAAAAAGATGTGAACGAACAGTATTAAACTTGGTGTAAGTAGCAGTTGTCCAATCATTGCGTTTACCACTACTTTTTACAAACTCGTCAAAAGCTGTAAAGAGATTCTTTTCTGTTGCTGATATGGTTTGTTTATCTGAGTAGCGTTTTATTTCATCTTTTAAGAGTTCAAAAGAAGGTACTTCGTTTTTCAATTCATACTCTTTAAAGATTCTATCAATCGTAGTAGATAGCTCCTGTATTGCTGTATTGATTTCGGAAGAGCTTTGTTTTAGCTTATTGGTACACCCATTGCGTACCTTTTCTTTTGCTTCATCCCATTTAGAAGCATCAATGCGGTAGCCTGTAAAGAGTTCTACACGGCCACCATTATATACCACTCTTGCACGAATTGGAACGTTCTCTGTGATTAATACACCATCTTTCTTTCTCTTTTCAATAGCAATAGTTATCTTTCTTTTTATAGTCATAGTTATTTGTAATAGCACCCAAATATACACCCAATTTTGATACTATCATATAGTATTTTAAGGTATTTAATCGACTTAATAAAAACATAACTACCAATAAATCAAAATAATAGTATTTTATCACACTCTATTTATATATGGGTTATATTCCCTCTTTCTCCGCAA
>NZ_RQVQ01000060.1:629-11225 GCF_003865405.1 Paenimyroides tangerinum | reverse complement strand
AATGCTCTTATTTTAAAAGCGGCATCATAGATTTTTCGTCCTTGTTTCATGAGTCAAATTTAAAATTTTAGTCTTAACTTCAACTGAACGCTAAGTTAGTATATCCAATCACGATGGTAATGACCCTACTTCTTCAACGGTTTGGTATAATAATTCTAAAAACTTTGTTTATTTTGGAGATTCTGTTGGTTCTGCAGATAGTAAAGGGACTAATGATTATCCCGCTTATTATAAAAACGGCAAACCACTTGTTAAACTATACGGTTTACCAGCTGGACAAAGGCAGATTATTGCTAATTCTGTTTTTGAATTAAATGCCGTTGCATTGGCTATAAATAAAGCTTCAACCAATGGAATAAACTCGTATTAATTTATTTTAAATTTCTTAAAAAGCTCGATTTTCATCGACCTTTTTATCTTTCTCCATTTAAAATATCCCGAAGTAGCAACAATAAATAGTATCAAACTTAAAATTGCATATAAATACAATTCTTTATGAATCATTAGCGGAATAGCAATCGCATTACTGATATTCAAAAATATCCAATTTTCAATTTTGCGTTTTGCCATCAACCACATCCCAGCCCAAGCAAATGCACTTATTGTTGCATCCAAAATCGGTACGTCAGAATCGGTTAGTTGTGTCAATCCAAAATAAAATAGAATAAAAGAAATAAGAACTATCAAAAAACTGATTGTATAATCTTTTTTAGTTGAAAACGAAATTGGAGTCTCGTGCTGTTGTTTTCCAAATTTCCAAAAGTACCAACCGTAAATACTCATAATTAAATAGTAAATATTTAAAGCAAATTCGGCATAGAGCTTACTTTGAAACATCAAATACATTGTAATTGAAACACTGCAAATTCCAAATAAATAATTTATTGGATTATTTACTCTGGAAAGTAAAACTTGAACAATGGCAAGGCTTACACCAATCCATTCAAGTATCGAAATTTGAAAAAAGATTTCCTGTATCATTTTAAATTTTTTAAAGATCAGGAGATGATAAAATATTCCCTACGTCAGCATTATCTGAATCAGGTGTAGAATAAGATCTTGGGTATCATCTCAGCCCTTGAAAAAGAGCACCCCACATTTTAACTGCAAATATCCATAATTATTTTGTAGTTTTATTTAGAATCAATTTAATTAATATGTGTTTTTAGTATTTTTCGATGGTTTGAATCGTTATCTTTGTATTAAAAATAATAAGGTTACAATTTCAAGTTGTAACTTTGTACAAATTTTTAAAGAAGATGTTAGATATTAAATCCATAAGAGCTGATTTTCCTATTCTTACACAACACGTAAACGGAAAACCTTTAGTGTATTTTGATAATGGTGCAACAGCCCAAAAACCGCAAGTGGTGATTGATGCAATTGCTAAATATTACGAAGAAATCAATGCAAACATTCATCGTGGTGTTCATCATTTAAGTCAAGTTGCTACGGATGTTTATGAAGAATCTCGTCTAAAAATTCAAAAACATTTAAATGCGCGTCATTCATACGAGGTTTTATTTACGTCTGGAACAACTTTCGGAATTAACCTTGTTGCTAATGGTTTCGGACAGATTTTAAAACCTGGAGATGAAATTATTGTTTCGCATTTAGAACATCATTCTAATATTGTTCCTTGGCAATTTGCTGCCGAACGTTCAGGTGCAACTTTAAAAGTAATTCCAATGAACGAAAAAGGGGAGTTGATGATGGATGAATATGTGAAATTACTTTCGCCAAATACAAAAATCGTAGCAGTTAATCATATCTCAAATGCTTTAGGAACGATTAATCCTATTGAGTTTATTATCGAAAAAGCACACGAAGTGGGTGCAGCTGTTTTAATTGATGGCGCTCAAGCAACTCCGCATTTAAAACCAGATGTTCAAGCTTTGGATTGTGATTTTTATGTTTTTTCTGGACATAAAATTTGCGGTCCAACCGGAACAGGAATTCTTTATGGAAAAGAAAAATGGTTAAATCAATTGCCTCCGTATCAAGGTGGTGGAGAAATGATTAAAGAAGTTACTTTCGAAAAAACAACGTACGCTTGTTTACCACATAAATTCGAGGCTGGAACTCCAAATATTGCAGGCGGAATTGTTTTAGGTGTAGCCGTTGATTATTTGAATGCGATTGGATTCGATAATATCGAAGCTTACGAACAAGAACTTTTAGATTACGCAACCAAACGTTTACAAGAGTTTGATGGAATTGAATTTTACGGAACTTCGGAACATAAAGCATCTGTAATTTCGTTTAATTTCACAGGAATCCATCCGTATGATGTTGGTGCAATCATTGACAAATTAGGTGTTGCAGTTCGTACAGGTCATCACTGTGCGCAACCAATTATGAATTATTTTAATATACCTGGTACCATTCGCGCTTCTTTTGCTTTTTATAATACTAAAGAAGAAATTGATATCTTTATCGAAGCTTTAAAAAAGGCGAAAACTATGTTATCTTAAGCCCAAAATAAAATGACAATTAAAGAAATACAAGAAGAAATTGTTGATGAATTTGCAATGTTTGACGATTGGATGGAACGTTACGAATACATTATTGATTTAGGAAAAAACCTTCCGTTAATTGATGAAGCTTACAAAACTGAAGATAACATCATCAAAGGATGTCAATCTAAAGTTTGGGTTCATGCAGATAAAATAGATGATAAAATTGTTTTCACTGCAGATAGTGATGCTATTTTAACTAAAGGAATTATCGCTATTTTAATTCGTGTTTTTTCGAATCAAAAAACAGAAGATATTTTAAATGCCGATATGAGTTTTATTGACGAAATTGGATTAAAAGAACATTTATCGCCAACTCGCGCAAACGGATTGGTTTCGATGATAAAAAAAATAAAAATGTACGCATTAGCCCTTCAAACAAAATAATATGGAACAAGAAATTGATATGAACGAATTGGGAGAAAAAATCGTTAAGGTTTTAAAAACCATTTTCGACCCAGAAATACCAGTTGATATTTACGAATTAGGATTGATTTACGATGTTTTTGTAAACGAAAATCGTGAAGTTAAAATCTTAATGACATTAACTTCGCCAAACTGCCCAGTTGCTGAAACTTTACCAATGGAAATTCAAGAAAAAGTAGCTTCTATAGATATGGTAAAAGATGTTGAAATAGAATTGACATTTGAACCGGCTTGGTCAAAAGATTTAATGAGCGAAGAAGCAAAATTAGAATTAGGAATGTTATAATTATATAATTATGGCAGATGAAATTGTAAATAAGGTAGCTCAAAGTAGCTTAATGGTTTTCGATTTAGAAGATTATTATCCTAAAAATGAGCGTGTGTTTTTAGATATTTCGCAATGGCTTCACGGAGGATTCATTCTTAAAGAAAAAGAATTTCGTGAAGGTTTAAAGAATTTCGATTTTGAAATTTATAAAGATAAATTAGTTGCTT
Source organism: Paenimyroides tangerinum (assembly GCF_003865405.1). Taxonomy (GTDB): domain Bacteria; phylum Bacteroidota; class Bacteroidia; order Flavobacteriales; family Flavobacteriaceae; genus Flavobacterium; species Flavobacterium tangerinum. The sequence goes on along the minus strand of NZ_RQVQ01000060.1, from coordinate 7,788 downwards.
TAAATTGTTCAACCGATGCTATTTTGCCTTCTTGGGCTTTTATGTTGGTAAGTTCATATTTACAACCAGTTGCTCAAAAAGTAGTTCAAGGGTCGTTACATCAGCTTGATTTAGCTTTTTATGAAGAAATAATCTCAAATTTAGATTTTTCTTCTTATGAGAATAAACCTGTGATTATAAAAGGATGTTCTAAAAAGCCAATACCAGAAGAAGCTTACGTAATGGCAACTCAGAAAATGATGCGTTTTGCACGCTCCATTATGTTTGGTGAAGCTTGTTCGGCTGTTCCAATTTTCAAAAAGAAATAATTTGAAATTCGCATATAAAATACTTACTTTGTGTTAAAGCTTTTAACTATGAGTAAGTATTTTTTTTTAGTTCTATTTTCTTTAGGTTTTTTAGTTGCAAATGCGCAAACTAAAAACGATAGTATTCCTGTTAAACATTGGAAAATTTCTGGAACAAATTCGCTAACAGGAGCTCAAACGAGTTTTGATAAATGGCAAATTGGAGGAACAAACAATTTAACGGTAAATGCAAAAATCAATTACGATTTTAATTATCATAAAAAGGATTGGTCTTGGGATAATAAAGTTTTAGCAACTTATGGTTTTAATAGAAATAAAAGAAATTCAGTTAAAAAAACGGATGATAGAATTGAACTGAATTCTATTTTATCAAAAACGATGAATAAAGAATGGTCATATTCTGCCTATATGAATTTTCAAACGCAGTTTGATAAAGGTTACGACCCAACGGATGAAACTAAAAACATTTCTCGTTTTATGTCTCCTGTTTTTCTTCAATTAGGGCCTGGGGTTTTATGGAAAAAAAATGATGATTTTAAAATTAATATTTCTCCAGCATCTACAAAGTTTATTTTTGTTCATGAAAAATTTACTAAGAATGGAAAGTCGTTTAGTGTGGAACAACACGAAACCCAGCGTTTGGAATTTGGTGCAGCAGCTTATGTTTATTACCGAGTAAAAGTTTTAGAAAATATTACGATTGAAAACATTTTAGGATTGTATTCAAATTATATCGAAAATACTAAAAATGTCGATTTTGATTACCAATTGAACATCGATATGAAAGTAACTAAATTCATTACTGCTAATATTAATTATCAAGCATTATATGATAATGAAACTTTTGGAGCTTTACAGCAAAGACAAAATATTGGAGTAGGATTTAAGTATTCTTTTCATAATTAAAAGAAAGAATAGTAATAAAAAAGATGCGTTAAAATCTAATTTTAACGCATCTTTTTTATTACTCAGAATCTTCTTCTTTTTCAAACGCATCTTCATATTCAGGATACAAAAAGTTGTTGTAAGGAAAACGGGTTAAGTGAATGTCACGAACAGCATCATAAACTTTATGTCTAAATTCCTCGAAATTTTCTTTCTCAGTTGCTGAAATAAAAATCGCGTTGTTTTCTCCAACCTTATTCATCCAAGTATTTTTCCATTCATCAATTGAATAATGTTTTGTAGAACGTTCAATCATTAAATCTTCTACATCAAAAAACTCAGGCTGATATTTATCAATTTTATTAAAGATCATAATGGTTTGTTTATCATCACTTTTGATTTCTTTTAAAATCTGATTTACCGATTCGATATGATCTTCAAATTCTGGATGAGAAATATCTACAACATGAAGTAATAAATCAGCCTCGCGAACTTCGTCAAGTGTACTTTTAAATGATTCAACCAATTGTGTAGGAAGTTTTCTAATGAATCCAACTGTATCGGTTAATAAAAATGGTAGGTTTTTAATAACTACTTTTCGAACGGTTGTGTCTAATGTTGCAAATAATTTATCTTCAACAAAAACTTCACTTTTTCCAACAGCATTCATTAAAGTCGATTTTCCAACATTGGTGTATCCGACTAAAGCAACACGAACTAAGGCGCCTCGATTACCTCTTTGAACAGCCATTTGTTTATCGATTGTTCTAAGTTTTTCTTTTAGTAATGCAATTCGATCGCGAACAATACGACGGTCAGTTTCAATTTCTGTTTCTCCAGGTCCACGCATTCCAATTCCGCCTCGTTGGCGTTCAAGATGCGTCCACATTCCTGTTAAACGTGGAAGTAAATATTGAAATTGTGCTAATTCAACTTGAGTTCTTGCATACGAAGTTTCTGCACGTTGAGCAAAAATATCTAAAATTAAATTTGTTCGGTCTAGAACTTTGGCTTCTAATAATTTAGATAAATTTTTTTGTTGTGCAGGCGTAAGTTCATCGTCAAAAATAACGGTGTCTATTTTATTTTCAATAACATAAGATTCAATTTCTTCAAGTTTACCAGTTCCAACAAAAGTTTTAGGATTGGGTTTGTCCATTTTTTGTTTAAAACGTTTTACAACTTCTCCACCAGCAGTGTAAGTTAAAAACTGAAGTTCGTCTAAATATTCGTTAAGTTTTTCTTCGCTTTGGTTTTGAGTAATAATACCAACCAAAATGGCTTTCTCGTAACTAATAGTTTCTTTATCTAACATAAAAGGAATAGATATAATATTTAAGCAAAAATACAATTTAAATTTCAAATTTATTTTTTTTAATTATATTGTTAATAAAAAATTAAAAGAAGTGAAATATTTTTATACATTTGGTGTTATACGTAAATATTATATAATTTTTTTAATTAAATAACAAATAAAACCGAGTGTCTATGAAACGAATATTACTTTTATTTTTTTTAACCTCTACTTTATTTGCAAATGCACAAGTATTTCAAGAGAGTTTCAATACAGGAATTCCTTCAACTTGGACAATTAGTAATAATGGAGTAGGTTTAGGTCAAAGTTGGATGAATTCTCCTGCAAGTTTGGGAAATAATGCAACTGTTGCTGCAATGGTTGCAAATGAAACAGGTACTGCTGCTAATCCAGTACAAGATTGGTTGATAACACCTCAAGTAAATTTGACTGGTGTACCAAATCCACAATTGGTTTTTGTTGGGAAAACGACTCCTGTTGGTCCAAATAGAAATAGTGTTTTGAAAATAATGATTTCTACAACAGGAACAGCTCCTGGAAATTTTACTCTTTTACATACTTATACTGAATCTTTTTCAGGTGCAACAGTTCCAATTAGTCCAAATGCTAATTTCGATTTGAAAACTTTGAACTTGACAGGTTATGCCAATCAAAATGTTTACATAGCTTTTGTTATGGAGAATATAGGTGTTGGTAAATCTTGGATTATTGATGATGTTAAATTTTTTAATCAATGTTTAGATGTTACTAATATAATGATTAGTGATGTTGATTTAGATTCAGGTGTGATATCTTGGGATAATCCTGGCGGAGCTGCTTCTTTTGAAATTGAAGTAGTAACAGGTAATAATCAGCCAACTGGAGTAGCTACACATACTTCAACAGTAAATTCTATTGAAATTCCTTTGGTTTTTGGTGTAAATTATAAAGTATATGTTCGTGCAGTTTGTTCTGGAAATACTTCTGGTTGGGTTGTTTCTAATCAATTTACACCTAAAACACCAGGTTCAGATTGTTATTCTGCTTTGAACATTAATTCGCTTCCTTATTCACATTCAGATACTACAGCGAATTATGGAGATGATTATAGCGGTTCTGCAGGAAATTCATGTGGAGCTGCGGGTAACTATTTAAATGGAGATGATGTAGTTTATGCTTTTACTCCAAATGAAAATATGGATGTTGAGGTTGAATTGATTCCTCAAGATGTTTATTCAGGTATTTTTGTATATGATAGTTGTGCAAATATCGGTGTAAGTTGTATTGCTGGAGTTGCAAATGCAAATGCAAATATTCGTCAGATTAATAATTTAAGTTTAACAGCTGGTACAACTTATTATTTTGTTATTTCTACTCGTCCTACGCCACAATCTGTTCAATATACTTTTAATATTCAAAGAATTCGTTGTGTTGAGCCAATTAATTTAACAGCAACGAATTTTACACAATCGAGTGCTCAATTAGGTTGGCAAAATGGTGTAGGAAATAATGCTACTTCTTGGCAAATATTTGTTCAAAATACTGCTGATAATTTACCTGTCACTTCAGGAACAACTGTTACAAGTTTAACTCCTGTGGTTAATCAGTTGCAAAATGGTACACCATTACAACCATCTACAATTTATGAATATTACGTACGTGCTTCTTGTGGCGATGGTAATTTTAGTACTTGGGCTGGACCTTATACTTTTAATACACTTTGTGCACCTTTTAACTTGCCTTATTCTGAAGGATTTAATACTACTTCACCATCAGAAATTTGTTGGAATGTTATTAATAATAATAACGACACAAGATTATGGGATATGAATTTTACTCAGACTCCTTTTGAAGGAAATCAATCAGCTTCGATTAATGCTGTAGGTTCTGGAACCGCTACAAATGATGATTATTTGGTTTCACCTGTTTTTAATTTCAATGGCCAATATCGTTTGCGTTATAAATACAGAACAGGTACAACAACGGCACAAAATTTCTCTGTAAAAATGTCTCAAAATGGTGGAATAGGAGTGTCTGATTTTTCAACTGTTTTAGTTCCAGATACAGGATACAATAATATTACTTACAAAGAAAAAATAGTTTATTTACCTAATTTTATTGGAACTGGTGCTATTTCTTGGCATGTTCAGAGTAATATGGCGTCAAGAGTTTTTATTGATGATGTAATAATTGAAGCTGTTCCGTCTTGTCCAGAACCTTATGATGTTGTGAATACTTCTTCTACAGCAACAAATATGGTTTTAGATTGGCAGCAATTTGGAACGGTTGCTTCATGGGATGTAGTTTTAGTACCAGCTGGAACTCCTTTTACAGGTAATACAACAGGTTTGACAGTTTATAATACTACAACTAAACCATTTACAACTCCAGCAATTCCTTCAGGAACTTTGTATGATGTCTATGTAAGGTCAAATTGTTCGGGTACTAATCAAAGTCCTTGGTCAATTGTTGGAAACGGCTTTACAAAAGCGCCAAATGATGAATGTATAAATGCTATTTCAGTTCCTGTGAATCCTGATACAGATTGTATTGATAGTGTTGATGCTAGTTTAATTGGTGCTACAAATTCTAATTTAGGTTCAGTTTGTACAGGAACCTCAAATAATGATGTTTGGTTTCAATTTACAGCTACTCAAGCAACTCATATTTTGAAAATTTCTGACATTGTCGGAAATGTTACTACTTTATATACTGTTTTGTACTCTGGTGATTGTGCTGGTGGATTGATTCAAATGGAATGTGATAATTTTACCAATACCAATTCTATCAATACTTATAATAATTTAGTTCCTGGAACAACATATTACATAAAGGTTTATTCATTGACCGCTCCAGCTATTACTACATATAATGTTTGTATTCTTTCACCGCTACCTCCGATCCGAACAAGTAATAATCAATATACAGTTCCAGAATTGGTTACAGAAATATTGATTAATAATCCTTGTGCAAATGTTGAAAATGTTACTTGGAGTACAAGTTCAAACGCAACTGGACCTCTAGGTATTGGTTATTTTGAAAAGAATGGTTCTTCTTTCGCATATAATGATGGAATCATACTTTCTTCAGGATTTATTTCAGCAGCTCCTGGACCAAAAGCAAATGGAGTTCAAGCGAATGGTACTTCAGGTGGAGATGCAAGTTTAAATGCACTTTTACTAGTGCAAGGGTTATCAGGTACTACTAATAATGCTTCGGTTTTAGAATTTGATTTTACTGCAATTACTAATCAAATGAGTTTTAATTTCTTGTTTGCTTCTGACGAATACGGAACTTATCAATGTGATTATTCTGATATTTTTGCTTTTTTACTAACTGATTTGACAACTGGTATCACCACTAATATTGCTGTAATACCAAATACAAATATTCCTGTTGCTGTTACAACTATTAGAGATCAGCAATATAATTCAGGTTGTTTATCTTCAAATATTCAATATTTCGATCGATATTTTGATGGTGGAAATGACGCAGCTTCATTAGGTGCTCCAATCAATTTCCATGGTCAAACAGTTTCTATGATAGCGCAGTCAGTTGTTGTACCTGGAAATACTTATCATATTAAATTAGCAATTGCTGATTATGGTCCGTTTAGTCCTGATTCAAGTCATGATTCTGCAGTATTCATTGAAGGCGGAAGTTTTCAATTAGGAACAGTTGATTTAGGGTCAGATCTAACAGTTGAAGAAAATAATGCCTTATGTGCTGCTCAAAGTTACACACTTGATTCAGGTGTTGACATGGATCAATATACTGTACAATGGCTAAAAGATGGTGTGCCAATTCCTGGTGCTACAAATCCTGTTTTGGTTGTTACTGAATCTGGTATTTATACAATTGAAGCAACTTATATTGGATCTAGTTGTGCTGTTTCAGATAGCATAGTAGTTGAAATTTATCCATTGTTTATTGACGATTTCGATGAACCAGAATTAATTAAAGTGTGTCATAATGATGTTGCAATTGTCGATTTAACAGCAAATGAAATGGTAATGTTAAATGGAATTCCAGCAACAGATTTTACATTTGAATATTTTCCATCTATATCCGATTTAAATGATAATACAAATGTCATCACAAATCCGCAAACCTTCTTTGTTGACCGCTCGTATAAAATTTATATAAAAATTAAAAATTTAATTTCTGGTTGTGAGGAAATTATGAGTTTTGATGTGGAATATATTATTGTTGATGATCCAATGTTTATTGAAGATGTCGTTGTTTGTACATCTTATCAATTGCCAGAATTACCTGAAGGACAAAAATATTTTACAGGTCCTGGTGCAAGTGGTGAAAATCTAAAAGAAAATAGTTATATTGCTATCGGAAAACATAAGATTTATATCTATAGCCAAAAAGATAAATGTTTTGAAGAATCTAGCTTTAATATTGAAGTTTTAAATTGTTCAATTCCAAAAGGGATTTCACCAAATGGAGATGGACTTAATGATAATTTTGATTTGTCATTCTTTAATATAATAAAAGTTCAGATTTTTAACCGCCATGGAAATGAAGTTTATTCTCATGGACCAGGTTATACCAATCAGTGGCAAGGACAAAGTAATAGCGGGGGTATGTTGCCAAGCGGAACATATTTCTACACTGTTATTACACCGTTTGAAACATTAACTGGTTGGGTACAATTAGTTCA
>NZ_RQVQ01000060.1:0-619 GCF_003865405.1 Paenimyroides tangerinum | reverse complement strand
TTTAATTATTAACTTTATGAAGAAAATATACATAAGTGCTTTATTAGCTTTGTTAGGGCTTGCGGAATCATCAGCGCAACAAGATCCACATTACACCCAGTATATGTACAACCAAAGTGTGATTAACCCGGCTTATGCTGGATCACGCGAAGGTTTGTCATTAGGACTTTTACATCGTGAGCAATGGTCAGGATTGGAAGGAGCACCAAAGACGACCACTTTTTTCGGAAACGGACGAGTTGGAAAGAAGGTTGGATTGGGATTATCGGTAATATCGGATAAAATAGGACCTGTATCGGAGAATAATATTTATGCAGATTTCTCTTATACCCTAAAATTACAACCGGGTCACAATTTAGCTTTAGGATTAAAAGCAGGTATGACCATGCAACAATCTGATTTTTTTAGTGAGATCAATGGATTTGTACCAGATGCAAATGATCCAGCTTTCGCTGAAAATACAAGTCAAAGTTTTTTCAATGTAGGGGCAGGAGCATTTTATTATACAGATAAATATTATGTAGGATTCAGTGTACCCAACTTTTTACAAAATACTTATGTAGAAAAGAACAACCGTAAATTCGGAAGTGATGTAATGCACATGTTTTTGACAGGAGGT